>WRLB01000007.1 GCA_009777815.1 Bacteroidota bacterium | reverse complement strand
GCAATTATATAATCGGAAAAGCAATTATATAATCGGAAATTGCGTATTATAATGCAATAATCAATTATATAAATCGGAAATTGCATATTATAATGCAATTTTCAATTATATAAATCGGAAATTGCGTATTATAATGCAATTTTCAATTATATAATTGGTTTTTCAATTATATAATTGCTTAAACAACAGATAAATAGGGAATTCTCTAAATAAATTAAGAAAACGTTACTAAAATTGCAATTTTTATAAGGGTCATGCTGAACTCGTTTCAGCATCTCATAATTGTTAAATATATTGCATATTCATCACGGGGGCAAGCCCCCGTGTTAAATGATTGTCTTTTTAACAAGGGGGCAAGCCCCCGTGTTAAATGATTGCATAAAAGTTGGGGATGCTGAAACAAGTTCAGCATGACAGGTAAATCCGAGTAAAAATTGAGTAAATGTTAGTAAAATTATGTAAATAATGAGTAAATCCGAGTAAAAGTTAGTAAATAAAATAAGGGGATGCTGAAATAAATTCAGCATGACAGAAGGGAAGGTTGCATGACAGAAGGGAAGGTTGCATGACAGAAGGGAAGGTTGCATATAAGAATGAAAAAAACACACCTACGATTGCAGGTGTGTTGGGGGTTAAAAAATTATGAAATAGCATATTTAAAATACTACTATTGCAAAAATAAAGAAAATATTTAAATAAAAAAACACACTTACTATTGCAAGTGTGTAAACAGAATTACATTATGAAAAAATAAAAATAAAAAACTATTACAAAAATAAAGAAAATATTTGAAAATTAAATATATAAACATATAAAAAAAAGATTATGGCATCACCAGGTTTAGACCAAAATATAATAGATAGTTTTATCAAGCAAGCAAATAGAGGGAATGTAAATATAAATGACCTCGCTAATAAATATACTAAAATGGAGATAAATAACTACGATTTTAGGAGACCGAATCGCATTTCTAAAAATCAAGTAAGGACACTGCATTCAATACATGAGAATTTTGCGGAGTTGTTTAGTTATCATCTCGTTACAAGGTTGCAGACGACTATAAATATCGGTAATATACAGGTTGACCAGTTGTTTTATTCGGAGTATATTTCGTCAGTTATTAGTCCGAGTTGTCTGTATGTATTTGATATTGTAGGGACGGATGGCAGCGGTATATTAGAAATTAGTTCTCAGTTGGCGTTAATGATAGTGGAGCGTTTGTTGGGCGGTAATGCGGACGTTCTTCCGAATCCACGCGGGATTACAACGATAGAGCAGACGGTGATTCGTTCTATAATGGAGCATTCGTTTACGGATTTAAAAACAGCGTGGCGTTCAATTACAGATAGTATAGGATTTAAGTATCAGCGTTTAGAACAAGAGGCAGAGTTTGTGCAAATAGCACCTTCTTCGGAGATAGTAATAGTAATATCGTTTGATGTGCATGTCGGACAGCACACTTTTTTAATGAATTTATGTTTTCCTACCTTCGCTTTAGAAGAGATACTCGCTAAATTAAATAGACAACAAGTTACCACAGCGGCTCATCCGCAAAGTAAAAAGAAAATTAAAGAAAACATTATGACAGTCAATCAGCAAATATCTACTACGTATTTGCAAGTAATAGCCGAATTAGCCAAAACGGCTATCACCGTGACCGAACTAATGGACCTAAAAGAAGGCGATATCCTCAAAACCGATAGGCGAATAGACCAAGAAATAGAAATAGTTATCGCAGGAAAACGGAAACTCGCCGCCCGACCAGGTATCGTAGATGGCAAAAAAGCTGCCCGTATTATACGTCCTCTTACCCCTGACGATATGTACGAACAAGATGTGTCCTATAAAAAGAAATAGAAAATGCGAACCATTTTTATATATTTCCAGTTTTATATGCTAACTGGTTCTTCCTATTGCACTTCTTCTAACTTTACGGAGGCGGTTTTAGATACGCCGGGTTCTTGCATTGTTACGCCGTAGAGGGTGTCGGCGGCTGCCATTGTTGTCTTGTTGTGTGTAACCACTAAAAATTGTGTGTTATGGCTAAATTCACGAATAATATTCAAAAAACGACCTACATTATTATCATCAAGCGGTGCATCTATCTCGTCTAATATGCAGAACGGAGATGGCTTAACTAAATAAATTGCAAATAACAAAGATATTGCCGTTAATGTTTTCTCGCCACCGGATAATTGTTCTATGGAACTTGGTCTTTTATTTGGAGGACGGGCTATTATATTTATATCGCTTTCCAATGGATTGCTCTCGTCAAACTTTAAATCGGCTTCACCTTCGGCATCAAACAATTTCTTAAATAGATTTTGAAAATTTGTTCTAATGTTGGTAAATGTTGTTAAAAATTTTCGTTCTGCAGTTTTATTTATTTCGTCAATAGATTCACGCAACGTTTTTTCTGAATCTGTTAAATCTGCAACTTGCTTTTCTAAAAAATCCAATCTTGCTTTTTCTACATCGTATTCTTCTATTGCAGCAAAGTTAATACTGCCAAGATTTTGCAATTTTTGTTTTAGTTCTGCTATTTTTTGAGTGGCTTCTGCTTCGGCAAAATCTTCAGGCAATTCAATATTCAAAACAGAAATATCTTGTTGGTAATTATTTTGAAAATTGTTGCTAATGTTTTTTAACCAAGTGTTATTTTCGCTTAATTTAATTTCTTTTTGGTGAATACTTTCTATAATTTTATCATATTGTTTTCTAATATCTCCTATTTCATTCTCTGCACTATCTAACTGCTCTTTAAGAGTTTTTTCTCTATCTGACACAAAATCAATTTTTATTTTTAACTCTTCTAATTGCTTTTTATCGGATAAAACCGAGATAGTAAATTCCTCAATTTTACTTTTCAACTCTTCATTTAATTTAGAATTATTTAGCAATTCTACTTTTCTGCTTTCAATACTGTTTCTATAATTTTGTTCTTGTTGAGTAAGGCGTATTTTATCATTATTTGCTGAATTTATCTCGCCGATTAATCTAACCTGTGCTAATTCTATTTGCCTTACCTCATTGTCTACTTCATTTTGCTTTAACTCTACTTCTGTTAAATGATTTTTAGCAACTAACAATTCTTGCTCTACACTTGCTAATTCCTGATTATATATTTCATTTTTGGACAAAATATCTTCATTTTCATTTTCTAATTCTGTTATATCAGATGTATAGGTATTTATATTTTTTTCTAATAGTTCAAAATTATTTTGCAGTTGTGATTTATTAAGTTTTAGTTCTTGTGTTTTGTTGTCAAAAAGTTTTTTTTCATTTTCTATTGCTTTAATCTCGTTAGTTATCGTTTGCAAATTAATTTCGGCAATTTGTTTTTCGAGAGATTGTTTGACTTCTTCGGTTGATTTTATTAGTGTCTCAATATCTTTTATTTCTATTTTTAGGTTATTCATTTTTTCTAACTTTCCGAATCTTGCTCCTTCTCCTTCTTTAATAGACCCTCCGAAGACAGCACCTGCACGATGTATATACTTCCCATCTAATGACACTATTGCTTTAACATTTTGATTTTCGTTTAGTATTTTTGTTTTCATTATTATGTTATTATGTGCCACAAAAATAAATATTTTTTATATAAATATAATATTTTGCTGCAGTGTTCACTTTATGTAGCGTTTATATTTTTTTGTAGTTAAAAAACAATAAATAGCGTATTGTCTAACATTTCTAATGTCTTGATATAACGTATCTGTTTTGTATTACTATTTTTTGCATTTTGCACCTATTGGATTTGGCATTGCTCCAAAAAAAATACGTTTTTATTATTAAAACTAATAAAATATTATGGTTCTAAAAAGTAATGCACAACAGGTAATATATAGTAATACCACATAAAATCAATAAAAAAAATGAGATGCTGAAATGAATTCAGAATAATGTTTTTATAGGTTACCTATTTATAAAGTATTTATTGACAAATTAAATCTTCTGCTTTAATTTTTAGTTTGTTTTTGTCTATTGAAAATAAATAATTATAAATACTAACATTGCAGAGTTCCCAATCAATCATATCAGAAAAAATAGATATATTATGTTGCTCTTCAGGATTATATACAGTAGAACAAAAATATTCTACCATAGAATTTTCTTTTATAAGCATTCCATGTGCTATACCTGGTGGTAGCCAAATCCATTCAGAATAATCACAAGTTGAAGACAAATTATATCCTATTATTTTCTTATAATATTTGCTTTCTTTTCTTAAATCTAAAGCAAAATCTATAATATTTCCGTAAATCAAACGAACCAACTTTCCCATATTATTTTGGATGTGCAATCCTCTAAATGTATTAGCAAAAGAAAAAGATTCGTTAGTTTGAACAAATGAAAAATTATTCAAAAACAAACATTTTTGCTGTATATCATTAATGTTGAATGTCTCTGAAAAATAGCCGCGAAAATCGTTATTTTTTACAAACTTTATCACTTTTACATCGGGAATAGATAATTCTTTTATATCTAATATCTGCATATTTTCTTAATATCATTATATTTAGTTACTTTTCTACTATAAACTTTTCCGAATATTTTGCTGATGGGGTGTTTAATATTAAAAAGTAACTGCCGTTGCCATACATTAAAAGAGGAATAGTAAAGTTATATTCTTGCTCATCGTTTGCATTTACTGACCACTCTTTTACTATTGCTGCCTTGCCCAATACATCAACTATTTCAATTGTGTAATAACCACTTTCTATTACTTTACACTCTACTTCTAACATATCTGTCGGAGGATTAGGGGTAATTGTAATAGATGGCGAATGTCCTTTATGAACTAAAAATCTATCGCTACCTGCTTCACAAATATTTATAGTTATATAGCCGTCAATTAATTCGGGATATTCGCTCAACTCGTTAGCAAAAATTACTTCTTTTAATTTTATTAAACTTGAATCTTTATTGCCTAAAATTATATCGCCTCTAATGGTTAATAAGATTGATTCTACGCCTGCTTTTAGTTCAGGAACGGTTATATTTTCAATAGTTATTTCTAAAACACTATCAGTAAAATTCCTTGACATCGTTCCATTATTATTAATGATATTTCTTGGGAAATATATATTTCTATCAATTTCTAAAACTAATTTTTCTATAGTTGTTCCCGAAATATCTTCGTCAGCAGTTATATAAATCGGCACTCTATAATTTCTTGCTGACGGGCTAACTAATTGATGTGTATCAGCACGAATGGTGAATTTTACATCAATTGTATCACAAATATATTCAAAATTTGCGACCAATATCGTATCACTAATCATAGTTATAAATAAAGGATTTTCTTCCGAAAAGACAGCATCATTTTCATCTGTCCAATACAAAAATCTATAACAATTTTCAGGAACTGCTACAATTTCTACTACTTCGCCACTATCTCTTATTGTTACTCCTTTGGGATGTGTAGTTCCGCCTGTGTTTGTATTTAATGTAAGTGTAAAAGTTTTTGCAACGGGTGGAGTTATGGTTGCTTCTATTGAACCGAATGTTACATTATCGTTTTCTGAAAATGATAAATATGGACGCTGTTTTACTGCTTGGTCTGTGGCAAGTTTTTCTAATATCTCGTTTTTAGTTATTCCGTTTGGCACTTCAAAATTAGTTGCATTAGTTAGCCAAGTTGCTGTTGTAGCATAAGGAAGTGGAGTTATATAACCAAGAACAGAATCAAATTTATTATCTTCAAAAACTAAATTTCGTGTTACTCCGCCAATTCCTTCTCTTAAATTATCTCCTGCTGTAATACTGCCTTGTATTTGGTTATTAGTTCCAGTATATATGCAATTGTAAGAAAACAATCTGTTGATAGTTTTAGCGGCAGTATGTATTCCTGCACCGTTATTGGTTGCAGTGTTATTATCAAAAGTGCAATGATATAAATATAGATAACCAGGAAATGGAGAATGATCAAAATAACCACTACCTATTGCTCCACCATAAATAGCATCGTTATTAGCAAAGGTGCAATTTATAGCAATAAAATCTCTATCATTACACACAGCACCACCAACTCCACTTCTAAAATTAAAAGCATCTTCAGCCGTATTGTTATCAAAAGTGCTATTTATGGCTATGAAAGTTCCCGTATTATCTACTGCACCACCACTATGAACAGAAAAATTATTAACAAACCTACAATTCTCCACCTTAAAAATGCCATCATTATAGACAGCACCACCCGCAACAGACAAGTTTTTTTCAAAGATACAATTTATTGTCGTGCAATTAATCATAGCGTTTATATTCATTGCACCACCACTACCTACGACTCCGCCACTTGTAGATGTAGTATATCCGTTAATGAACTTAATGTTATTTATATTTACGAAATCATAGAAGAATGCCTTATGTGTTCTTATAGTATTAAATATTCTAAAACGATTATTCCCATCAATTGTAATTTTTTTTGTGGTATTGCTACCACCATCAATAGTTAAACTTTTATCAATTATTTTTATTTCAGCACTCGTGAGCGTAATATGATTTACTGTATCAGCAAAAGTAATTATAGCACGATTAGGAGCATCAGTAACAACCTGCCTTAACGAACCCCAGCCATTATCATTTTCATTTAATA
Source organism: Bacteroidota bacterium (assembly GCA_009777815.1). GTDB lineage: Bacteria > Bacteroidota > Ignavibacteria > Kapaibacteriales > UBA2268 > WRLB01. The sequence goes on along the minus strand of WRLB01000007.1, from coordinate 33,860 downwards.
CTATTGTAGGACCTGTCATAACAAAATTTGCTGTAATTGTTCTATTCCTTGTAAGTTTTATTGTATAAGGGTTTTCGGTAGATAATATAGTATTATTTTTATCTGTCCAATTCGCTAATTCATAATTAGCAGCAGGATTTGCAGTAAGAGTAATTTCTGTTCCGCTTAATATATTCGTTGATGGCGAAGGATTTGTTTGCGTTGTTCCAACTCCTCCACCTGTAAGCACTATTAAATCATAATATCGCGGCGGAATTGTTATTCCAAATTGAATTTGCTCACCATTATTTATTAACTGAATATTTGAAATATCCAAACCACCATTTGCACCTGTGGAAAGAAAAGCACTCGGATTTGTGTTATCATTTATAGCAATTCGCGAATATTCATCGCTGAAAGCGGCTTGCGAAACATTGCCGTTTATTGTTGGTGTGCCATTCGGTCTATAAACATAAACTTCGTAAGGTCTGCCATTTGCAACCGAATTTAAATTGCCATTAACACTCGGAACAACCCTATAAATTAGCAGTCCATTGTTTTGCGGATAACGGTTTTTCAAACCATTTCCACCAAATCTGCTATCAATATGCCGTCTATATTCCAACAAAAAATATTCATCTTCAGAATACGGTGACCTAATTTTATAAGCATTATTTGTTGCACTCGTTACAGGATTTAAAATATAAGTTCCCGCTTGTGTAATTTCAGGAATATCATCAATCCATCCATAATATTTTTGTTTTAAGTGCATCATAAAATGCGGAATTTCAGGCATAGCATAATTGCCATTAGACATCACATCCCAATACTCAACAGGTGCTATGTTATCATAAGTATAGAAATCTGGTGCCCCTAAGATATGTCCCATTTCGTGAGTAGCAACACCGAAATCGGAAAGAGTTTCAAGAAGCAGATTGAAATTTCTAATTCTTTTGCCGTTGATTGTTTCGGTTGTTAATAGTCCGCCACTTAAAGCGTGGGGCCACAACGCAGAATTAGTTGTGGCATCTCCTTGACAAATAATTGTTAGTGCGTCAAGCCAACCATCATTGTCAGAATCCACATCTAAATTAACAGAAATTTCAGGTTTTATTGCACGAATTACTTCCTCTAAAATTTCTTTTTCACGCAACATTCTGTCGCCGTTGTTAGAATAACCTTGCGGATTTTGAGCAGATTGTGGCAATAAATATCCACGATTTCTTTGCAATTTGAATGCTTTTATTTTTCCATCATTAGAAACAGGAAAGAATAGAGAGTTAATTATGCAATTTCCGTAAGAAACCTCTTCGAAGTAAGAACGCATAGACAACGCATCCGTATTATACTCTTTTTCGTAAGCAGTTAAATCTGTCTTGGTAAAAGACGCATCAGCAAACTCAACGAAAATAATAATGTTATTAATCGTTCTTTGTGCTTGTAATTGGTCACCCAATTTTTTCAGTCGGTTTTCACGTTCTAAAAATTGTATTTTCAGTGCTTCTTCGAATGCACTTCTTAACTCATTACTTGCAAGATTATTTGTAGCAATAAGTCGTTTTTGCAAGTTCAATGTTTCGGGACGATGGATTCCAAAAATTAAATTCGTTGGAACAAGTTCATCATCAATTTTATCTGCATACACATAAAATCTTGTTTCAGGATTCTGTATAATAGTGTATTCATCTGCATCGTGGAGCCAGTTATAAAACTCATCACCTGTGGCAAAACATTCAAGTATTTGCCCTGTTGGTTGGGTTATTTTTTGTGGCACATTTTGTAAGAATGCAGCATTAACATAATTTTGACTACATAAAATAACTACAACAAAAATAAAAGATATTAATTTAGTTTTCATATTTTTCATATAAAATATCTATTAAATATGCAAAAATAATGTTTTTTATTTATAGAAAAAATCCGTATTTTTGTAAAAAAATTAGATTAAATGTGAAAAAAATAGATTAAATGTATAAGTATATTGAAAGTTGAATTGGATAGGATTTAGGTAATTAAATGGTTGTTAATAATGAAATTATAAACAAATCCTACTATTCAGTTAATATGTGAATCACACTATTAAATTAGTTGCAAAATATGATTGTGTAATTATTTGATGTATTTTATATAAATAATAGTATGAAACCTGTAAAAAATAGACATTTCTGTGAAGATTGCGGTAAAAGAAAAATACTTTTCGAAACAGAGAAAAAAGCAAATAATTTTATTAAATTCAATGGTGCAGAATTTGAAGATGATCCTGGGCATAAACCACAGCGAAGTTACTATTGTGTTGCTTGCGGAGGATGGCATATAACCAGTATGGAAGAGTATTTACGCATTTTTACTCCAACAGAATGGATAGTGCAAGCATATAAACAAGAACAACATATAGAAGGATTGAAGCGATTAGATAGGATGGAGATAGAGGCAATGGAAATGATGGATGAAGGTGATGAATTATTTAATGTGCCAAGTTATAAATCATAAAATAGCATAAAAATAGTTAAATAAAAATATAATACTAAAATGAAGCAAGAAAATATAAATCAAAAAGAAGAACAAGAAGTCCTGATAGACAACGGCGATTTGAAGCAATTTTCAGAAGAAAATCCAAATAATGAAGTCGAAGAATTGCTATCAATAGAAGAACTAAAAAGCAAAAATGCAGAACTTTTAGACCTTCTTATCAGGCGAACAGCAGAGTTTGATAATTATAGAAAACGAACAACACAAGAAAAAGCAGATTTGTTAGAATATGGAAATACAAGGGTTTTTACTGCTTTAATAGATATTCTTGATGACTTGCGGAACGCTAATGAATCAGCAAAAAAGCATCAAGATATTACTTCTATACAAGCAGGAGTTGAAATGATTTATCAAAAAACAGATAAATTTTTTAGAGAACAAGGTGTTAAAATGATAGAAGTTAGTATTGGTGACGATTTTGATGTTAATTTTCATTCGGCACTAATGAGTCAGACATCGCACCTTCCTGAAGGCAAAATAACTATGGTGTTGCAGAATGGTTATCTATTTAAAGATAAAGTTATTAGATACACTCAAGTAGCAACTTCATCAGGCAATGAGTAGTTAATTATAATGTAAATATAGTAATTTAATTATTAACCTCTAAAAATATAATGCCGAATTTATTTCACCATTCCCTCGCATATAATAAGTGGATGCTGAACGAGTTCAGTAATACATTTTTAAATAATACATAAAAAACAAGCAGAAACTCCTCAATCTTTTCTGCCTGCTCGAATGGTTGTTTTTCTAATGCTTATTCTGTTTGATATCCAGTTGTATTTATTGTTATATTTTTATCTGTTTTTAATTTTGGATATAAACGCCAAAAATACAGACAATTAAATACTCTTGAAGGTCCCATCGTATATGTTATATCTAGAAAATAATTGATTGCTCCCTCATTAAATGAAGTAAACAATTCCAAACCATTGTTATGAGTTGTTACATACCCACCTATTAGCGTGTATTTAGAAAAATCAATACAATCTACATCAAAATAGAAAGGATTTATTTCATTTAATTCTTCCTTTGAATTAATGATGTATATGTTTTTATCTATTTCATAATTCACAGGAATTAATTGATTTTTTATAGAAAAAATAGAATCCAAATAATCACATTCAATGTGAATATGTTCTATATTTTTAAATTCTATTGGCGGTTTTGGTTCATTTGGATTTCCGCCATCGCCACACGCAGCGAGACCAACTAACGCTATGATTGAGATAGCGGCAAGTTTCAGAATTCTTGCAAACTGGACTAATAAATTAGACATAGTATATTTCTCCGTATTGATAAATAAATATTTAATTACAAATATAATAAAATATTTGATAAATCTTGCTATTAATGTGAAGATGCAGAAAACAAATATTGTTCACTATTTTGCAATTTCCATTATTGGATATGCTAAATTGATGTTGTTGGTCTCTAATTCTGTTTTTATTTTGTAAATAAAATCTTCTTTTAGTTTAAAATATGTTGCTCCATCATCAGTTAATACATAAATTATTGTAGTAAAATTATATGAAAAATCACCAATAGTATCAAGCGAACAACGAACTAATTGAAGCATTTCATTTTCTGCTATAAGTTTATTAACTATATCGGGAATTAATTGCAATTTTTCGTTTGCAGTATTCGGATTTATTTGTAGCACAATATCAAATCGCCTTTTATCTAATCTCTTATAATTAAACAAATCAGAACCAGTAATTTTAGAATTAGGTATAATAACTTCCTCGCCTAAATTACGTTCTATACGAGTGGATTTTATGCCGATTTTCTTAACAGTTCCTTCAATTCCATTAATTGAAATGTAGTCGCCAATTTCTATTGGCTTATCTGATATTATAGAAATAAACGAAATTAAATCGCTAAGAAATGATTGCGATGCCAATGCAAATGCTACGCCACCAATACCTAATCCTGCTAATAATGCAGAAACATCATAGCCCAAATTAGATAAAACAAAGAACCCTGCTAATACCCAAATAACTATTTTTATTATCGGAAATATCAGTAATAAAGAGTTGCCACGAGGATCACCTTCGGCACCGTATCTTGAACTAATTGTATATTTTATTACATCTATTATTACAGAAACAATAAAAATTGTAATAAAAATTATTGCTAAACTATCAACTACATTTTGGACTTGTGGCGACAACCACAACACTTTTAGCGATAAATATAAAACAACAACTATTTCTAAAGATATGAATGAAGAACTCTTTTTTTCTAAAAAATAGTTTAATATTTTATCATCAGAGTTGCTTTTTGTTTTGCTTGCTAATTTTCTAAAAATAGTAAAAATTAGTTTCAAGAGTGGCTTTATTAGTAGCATTAGTGCTACAAAAACTATTGCAAATACTATGTAATTAAATACATAATTTCCTAAAAATTCTATAGTAAAAAAACTATTATTATTAAAAATATCAAAAATATCATCTACTATTTTATTTATTAAAGGTTGATTAAGATATTCATAATAATTTTGCAAGAGTGGGGATATTCCACAAAGTTTAATAATTAAATTTTCCATAATAAATATTTATTTTATATGTAAAAATACAAAAATACAGAATTTTTATTAAAAAAAACACGGGGGCAAGCCCCCGTGTTTGCTATTTTATTTACCTGTTATGCCTAACTCATTTCGGCATCTCTTTATTAGAATTAACAACAGCACAACGCAGAACAAAAATGTTCTGCGTTGTGTTTGTAATTATAAGGGTACCTTCTATAAAAAAATATGTTTTTTCAATAATATTTTAAAGGAGATTTTAATAAAAGGATACCCCTATTTTCTATTTTATAAATGGCTGTATAAAGTTTATTAAATGATTAACAGATGTAGTCATCATATTTAATATCAAATGCGGCTGAACACCGACTACAATAATAATTATTGCTAATGGTGCTAACGACACAACTTCAACCCAATTTACGTCATCGGTTTTGTAATATTTTTTTGTTGGATCCCAAGGTCCTTCCCATTTTGGATTAGGTTTGCCAAAAAATACTTTTTGCAATGCCCATAGCATATATCCTGCTCCAATAACGATTCCTGAACCCGCAATAATAGTAAGCACAGGAAATGTATTAAATCCACCAATGAAACATAATACTTCAGCAACGAATCCGCTTGTTGACGGAAGACCTATTGCAGCAAAGAACGATATAGCCATAAATACTGTGTAAATAGGCATCTTGTTTGCTAATCCGCCGAAATCGTCCATACATCTTGTATGCGCCCTGTCGTAAATTACACCAACGATTAAGAACAGCATTGACGTAATTAAGCCGTGGCTAAACATTTGCAGTATTCCGCCTGAAATACCTTGTGCATTTAATGCGGCAACGCCTAATACTACGTAGCCCATGTGAGATACCGAAGAATATGCTATCATTTTCTTTAAATCTCTGTTGCCGATCTTATGCTGACCTAATGCACATAAGCCACCATATACTATTCCGATAACACCAATTAGAGCAATCCACCATTGGAAATATGCAAAGGCATCAGGGAATATAGGGAAGCATATTCGTAGCATTCCGTATATACCCATTTTTAATAAAACGCCTGCAAGTATTACAGATATTGGTGTTGGTGCTTCAACGTGCGCATCGGGGAGCCAAGTATGAAACGGGAATGTTGGAACTTTTATTGCAAATCCAACAAGCAGTCCAATGAATGCAAGATATCGCCAAGTTGTATTTAGTCCTGCAAATATGGAATCTGATTTAAATAATTCTGCATTAGTTAGTTCAATTAAATTGAACGTGCCTGTGCTTAAATACAATCCTATCATTACTAATAGTATAAACACAGAACCGAAGAATGTGTAAATAAAGAACTTGATTGCGGCGTATTCTCTTCTTGGTCCGCCCCATATTCCGATAAGGAAATACATCGGCAGAAGCATTATTTCCCAGAACACAAAGAACAAGAAGAAATCTAAAGCACAGAATAATCCCATCATTCCTAAATCAAGTAATAGATACATTGCGAAGTATCCTTTTTGTGCTTTTTTGATACTCCAACTTGAGAACGTTGCTACGAAGCAAACTATTGCTGTTAGCAGTATCATCGGGGCAGATATACCATCAATGCCCATAAAATAATCAATTCGCAAATCGCCAATTATAGGCAGACCACTTAATTCTATCCACCTAAATTTTTCTACGAATTGCAATGTTGATTCGTCAGTAACTCCGGGCATTGTCCAATCGAAGCCCGAGTATATTGCAAATGCCATTATTAGTTGAATGAAAGTAAAACCTACTGTTATCCATCTATAATAATTAGTAGATTTATTTTGGCTTGCTTCATCTTTGCCCTTGGGGATGAGCAATATAGCAAGTATTCCAAGCAATGGAATAAATGTTATCAACGTTAATGGACCTAATCCTAAAAAAGAGAACATAATTTTCTAATAAATCGTTATTTAAGAATACAAAAATACGTTTTTTAAAATAAAAGTTTGATTTTGAAAATTAATTCCTTATAATTTTAAAAGATGCCAAAACAAGTTTGGCATAACACTTCTTCTACCTGTTATGCTGAACTCGTTTCAGCATCTCTTTTTTATATAGATTACATACAATCTAAATTACAAAAAATCATTATATTTGCATTAAAAATTTATAATTTAATATGGCATTCAAAGATTGGTATAGGGGATTATTAAGATTTCTGCCGAAATCTATGACTGGAAAGTTTAATCTAATTGATCATAAAAAACACTTTCCTCGACTTGGTTTTTTTGATAGTGATGCTAAAAAACAATTAGAAAAATTGATAGGAACACGCATAACAGATATTTCATATTACGAGCAAGCATTTACGCATAGTTCTTATTTGAGTATTCTCAAAACAGAAAAGAAAGTTGTAGGATATTCTAATGAAAGATTGGAGTTTCTTGGCGATGCTGTTTTGGGGCTTATTATTGCAGACCATCTGTTTAATTTTTTCCCTAATACTAAAGAAGGTGAATTAACAAAAATTCGCTCACGTCTTGTAAATAAGCATACATTGGCTTATGTTGCTAATAAAATTGGATTACAACAATTTTTACGAATTAGTTTCGGAACACAAAAGAATTTTGATAAAGCAGGAGAATCACTTATTGCTAATACTTTTGAAGCCCTTATTGCAGCAATTTATTTTGATGCAGGTATAGAAAAAGCGGTTTCTTTTTTGTATAAAACCTTAATTCCTTTAACAGAATTAGATGATTTTATGTTTGATAATAATTATAAAGGCAAATTGTCAGAGATAACACAAGCAAAATCAAAATGTTTGCCTACATATAAAGTTATTTCTGCAGAAGGTCCTGACCATAATATAACATACAATGTTGGTGTATATTTTAATGATATACTGCTCGGAACAGGATTAGGCAAGACCAAAAAAGATGCCGAACAAGAAGCATCAAAAAATGCTTTAAATAATTTTTTCTAACACCCAATTTTTTTAAAAATAAAAAGTATATTTGTATTTATGTTTTAAAGAATACTATGTTACACATAATAGTTTTATTAATGATAATTGTTCTAATTGCTGTTTTGCATAATTTTTTATGTTATTTGTTAGCAAAAAAAGAGCAAGGTTTTGAAAATACATTTGATTATATCCAAGAAGCAATTTTAGGTAAGTCATCAACTCCTTTTCGAAATATAAAAAGTATAAATTGGAAACAATTTTGGATATATTTCTTGTGTTTCGGAACTAAATTAGGTATTATACTTGAAGCATCAAGGCACGTAATTTATAATGTTTTAATTAAGTATTTCAACGTGCCAATAAATAATTTTACAGAATTTGTTTGTATAATTATATGCTCATTTATATTTTTTTGTATAGCAAAATTTTTTGGTTTTGTAATTATTATGCTCCTGTTGAAACATAAATACGTTAAAAATTAGAGTAATAATATTTTTTATAGTTGTTCTGATATTTTTCCAAGTCGTCTTTCTCTTTTTGAAAATTCTATAATTGCTTTAAATAATTCTTCTTTATCAAATTGGGGCCAGTATATATCGGTTATATAAATTTCCGTGTATGCAATTTCCCATAACAAAAAATTGCTGATTCGTAGTTCGCCGCTTGTTCTAATTAGCAAATCAGGGTCAGGAATGTTATGTGTAGTTAGATGCTTTGCAAACAAACTTTCATCAATTTTATCTATTATAGAAGTATCATATATTGCTTGTTTAATAATTTTTTTAGTAGCATTTATTATATCCAATCTACTGCTATAACTTAATGCAATAGATAACGTTAGTCCCGTATTATTTTTTGTTCTTTTTTTGCAATTATTAATTTGTTTAACAACAAAATCAGGCAAATCATCCATATTTCCTATAAAATTCATCCTAACATTATTTTCATCCAATTCATCTATTTCAGATATAAGATACAATTCTAATAAATACATTAAAGCATTTACCTCTATTTCGGGACGTTGCCAGTTTTCCTTTGAAAAAGCATATAAAGTAAGAAAATTAACTCCAATTTGCGAACATATTTTAACAATATCTTTAACGACTTTAATGCCTTTTTCGTGTCCTATAATTCTGGAAAGATTATTATATTTCGCCCAACGTCCATTACCATCCATAATGATAGCAATATGGTTAGGAATATTATAATTTTTAATTTCTGTATAGATATTATCAGTCCAGCGTTCCAATTAAGTGCCTCTTACATTTATTATTCCTACAAATATAATAATTTTTTGCATAAGTATTAGGTTAGAATGATTTTTTATCTTGTATTTGTTCTTCTGATGGGTTGTTTAGGTTTTTGTTTTCCTTTATATATACGCTCGGTAGAAACCATATTATATTTAAATTCTAAATTTAAACGCCAAGTAGATATTGATAGCCCACTATCTTGAACTAATTTACTGAAAGGTATATAATAACTAAAACTCGGTGAAAAAATAAAATTATTGCTAAAATATATATTGCTACCAAGCGATGGAGTTATACCTAATTGCAATTTATTTATATCTGCTATCTCCGAATCTTGTAATAACATTGAATATAGTCGCCTGTTCGGGTTATTAGCAGCAGGGACATATATATTTACAACCTCGCCGTTAGGAAGTGTTGTTCTTCTATCTAATAATTCTGTAGTGTGCCTCGTATTGTTTCTAAAAAAATAATTAATATTGAATCCCAATCTACCGAAGAGATATTTCATAGGAGTATAACTAATATAGGGCATCACTCCCACAGACATCAAACTAATTTCATTTGTTTGCCGATATAAAACAGGAAACCAAATATCGTATTCTTCAAAATTATGATTAGTTAATTCGCGATAAGACGAGGAAACATTAGCATTACTCAGATTAAACATAGCACCGTAATACATATTGGCCCAAAAGGTGTTATCTTCAGTAAGTGCTATCTGCCTCTCATAAACTAATCCAAATGTATAGCCAAATCCCAGACCATCAGTAAATTGACAATGTTCACAATTTACAAGTGACGTTCCGTTTTGAATATTTTGCCCAAATCCTAATACTATTCCTAAATAGTTTTCTTTTTCCTTTTTGCCTGGACCAATAGGGGATGCAAATCCATCAGCAAACAAAACATCAGAGCAAAACAACAAACATAATATTAAAACAAGATAGTGCATTTTATTTTGCATATTTAATAATAGTTTTACACAAAAATACAAAAAATTATTTAAAAAGTTTATATTTGCATAAAAAAATAATTTAATAACTTTTCATAATTATGAATATTTGTTTTAATGGAATAACTATAATAGACCCTGCAAATAATATAAATGGTGTTTTTAATCTTCATATAGTAGATGGAGTTATTGTAAATATGTCGCAAGATGCAATACCTAATTGTTGCGATATTGTAGATGCAAGTGGAATGATTGCTGCGTCAGGTTTTATAGATATACATACGCATTTAAGAGAACCAGGATACTCACATAAAGAAACATTGCAAACAGGAACAGATGCCGCTGCTAATGGCGGTTTTACTGAAATAGTTTGTATGCCTAATACTAATCCTACTATAGATAACACAATTGTTTTAGAAAATATTCTTAATAAAACGAAAGATTTTCTTACAAAAGTTCATATTTCGGCTGCAATAACACAAGGGCGTAAAGGCGAATTAATAACAAATATGCACTCATTAAAATCGGCTGGTGCATTGTTTTTTACTGATGATGGAAGTTGCGTAAATGATGCTAATGTAATGAAATTAGCGATACAATATATAGCAGATAAAAATTATTTGATAGCACAGCATTGCGAAGAACATCAATTAACAAAAGATTTTGCTATGAATGAAAGCGAAATTTCTATGAAACTTGGACTAATTGGTTATCCAACTATAGCAGAAGAAATAATTATTGATAGAGATATTAAGTTAATTGAATACTATAAAAATAAGCATCAGCAAAGTTGCCGTTATCATATACAACATATATCAACGGCGGGCAGCGTGTTTATTGTTAGAGCAGCAAAAAAAAGATTGCCAATTAGTTGTGAAGTGGCTCCGCATCACTTATGGTTTGATGATTCTAATTTATTAAACTATGATGCAAATTATAAAATGAATCCGCCTTTAAGAAAACAAAATGATATAAAAGAGTTGATAAATGGACTAAAAGATGGCACAATTGATTGCATTGCTTCCGACCATGCACCACATAGTTCGCAAGATTGCGAAGCAGAATTTGAAAGAGTTCCAACAGGAATTATTGGTTTAGAAACCACTATTGGAGCAGTTTTTACACTACTTCATCATAAACATAATTTTAGCATTGAAGAGATAATTAATTTGCTGTCTATAAATCCAAGAAAAATTGTTGGATTAGAATCTATAAAAATTCGTGCTAATGAAATTGCTAATATTACAATATTTTCGCCAAACAAAGAATGGATTGTAGATAAAAATAAGTTCAAAAGCAAAGCAAGAAATACTTCTTTCGATAAAGTTAAATTCAAAGGCAAACCCGAATATACTTTTAACAATCGCCAAATGTGGAAAAGTGATTTGTAAGTTTTTTATTTTGTCATGCTGAACTCGTTTCAGCATCTCCTCGCATAATATCAGGGGATTCCGAAACAAGTTCGGAATGACAAGTATAAAAAACATTTTTCTAATTTTATTTACTTAATTCTTTCTTTTTATTTAGTATTTCTATTTCGTCTCTTATAGCGGCTGCACGCTCAAAATCTAAATCTTTTGCTGCATCTTTCATTGCTATATAAAGTTCTTCAATGTATGTATTTATTTGCGATGGCGGAACAAATTTTGCAACAGCGTCCACTTTTTTTGCTGCTTTATTTAATTCCATACTTTGCTTTTCATTTCGTTTTTTAATTCCAATATCCGCAATAGAAGTAGTATTCATAATCTCTTCTATTGATTTGTATATTGTTTCGGGTTTTATATTATTTGCTTCATTATATTCTTGTTGTAATTTGCGTCTGCGATTGGTTTCATCAATTACTAATTGCATAGAACGGGTAATTCTGTCGGCATACATAATCACTAATCCTTCCACATTTCTTGCTGTTCTACCTGCAATTTGGAGCAAAGAACGTTCGCTTCGCAAAAAACCTTCCTTATCTGCATCTAATACAGCAACAAGTGCAACTTCAGGCAAATCAAGTCCTTCTCGCAATAAATTAACACCAACTATAACATCAATATCTCCTAATCTTAATTCACGCAATATCTCTACTCGTTCAAAATTATCTACATCAGAATGCAAATATTGGCAACTTATTTTATATTCTTTGAAGTATGCTGTTAAATCTTCTGCCATTCTTTTAGTCATTGTAGTTACGAGTGTGCGTTGTTTTTTCTTTATTCGATTGCGTATTTCATACATTAGGTCATCAATTTGATTTTTTATAGGACGAACAGAAATTTGTGGGTCAAGCAATCCTGTAGGTCTTATTATTTGTTCTACAATTACGCCGCCACATTGTTCTAACTCCCAATCTCCGGGAGTAGCACTAACAAATATAACTTGGTTGATTAAACCTTGTATTTCTTCGAACTTTAATGGTCTATTTTCAATAGCAGAAGGAAGCCGAAAGCCGTGTTCTACAAGCGTTGTTTTGCGATTTCTATCGCCATTATACATTGCACGAAGTTGCGGAATAGATACATGACTTTCATCAATAATTAAAAGATAATCATCAGGCGGAAAGAAATCAAAAATACAACTTGGTCGTTCTCCGAAATCTCTGCCCGACAGATGCATAGAATAATTTTCTATCCCCGAACAATAACCAACTTCCCGCATCATTTCTAAATCAAATAAAGTTCTTTGTTTTAATCGTTCTGCTTCGGCGTATTTTTCTTGCTTATAAAAATAATCAAGACGCTGATGAAGTTCTTCTCTAATTCTAATAATTCCGCGATTAATTTGCTCTTCTGTTGTTACAAATATTTTAGAAGGGTAAATAGTAATCACTTCAAGTTTATCTACAATCTGCCCCGTAGATACTTCAAACATAGATATTTTTTCTATTTCATTTCCAAAAAACTCAACCCTAATACCTACTTCTCTTTCGTATCCAGGCAATATATCAACTATATCACCTCGCACACGAAAAGTGCCACGAGTAAATTCTAAATCATTTCTTGAATAATGTAAGTCCGCAAGTTTATAAAGAAACTTCTGACGCTCAAGTTTAGCACCAATACGAATTGTAAATAGTTGATTCATAAAATCGTCTTTCTTTCCAATACTATAAATACAACTTACAGATGCAATAACAATAACATCACGTCTATCTTCCACCAATGCACTTGTTGCTTTCAAACGCAATCTATCTATCTCATCGTTAATAGAAAAGTCCTTTTCAATATAAGTATCTGTTTTCGGAAGATATGCTTCGGGCTGATAATAATCATAATAAGATATAAAATACTCAATAGCATTTTGCGGGAAAAAACCCGCAAACTCCCCGTATAATTGCGCTGCAAGCGTTTTATTCGGCGATATAACAAGCGTTGGCTTTTGCACTTGCTGTATAAGATTAGAAATCGTAAATGTTTTGCCCGACCCTGTAACTCCAAGCAATGTTTGGAACTTATCTCCTCTATTAATGCCTTCCACAAGTTCTTTTATTGCTTTTGGTTGGTCGCCTGCGGGCTGATAATTTGAATGTAGATTAAATTTATTCAAGAACTTATATATAATTTTTATGCAAAAATACCAAATTTTTCTTAAAAATCTTCTACAATTTAGAGTAATCCAAGCAAATCCGAACTAAACTCTACACTGACGAAGATTCATCTTCTACTCCCTATTATACTGCAAATTATATAGATTAGTGTAGTATGAACGATTTTCTAAAAGTTCTTTATGGGTGCCTTGTTCTACTATTTTTCCTTTATCAAAAACAACAATTTTGTCGCAATTTATTATAGTAGATAAACGATGAGCAACAATTACTGCAGTTTTATTTTCTAATGAATTATTGATTGCGTTTTGGACTAATTTTTCGCTTTCGGCATCAAGAGCAGAAGTTGCTTCATCAAAAATTAAACATTGTGGCTTACGCAATAATGCTCTTGCAATAGCGATTCTTTGCCTTTCGCCTCCGCTAATATTCACTCCCCTATCGCCGACAAAAGTATTAAAACCATCTGACATTTTAGAAACAAAATTATAACAATTAGAAGTTTCTGCTGCAAGTTTTAAATCATCATTATTAAAATTACTATATCCAAAAGCGATATTATTTCGGACTGTATCATTAAATAAGATATTTTCTTGCGAAACAATACCAAATAAATTACGATATTCTTTTGTGTCATAACTTTTAATATTCTTGCCATCTATTAGTATTTCACCTTCTATTGGGTCATAAAATCTAATTAACAAATCTAACATTGTAGATTTTCCGCTTCCACTACTACCTACAAAAGCAACTTGTTTTCCTTTTTCTATTTTAAGATTTATGTTATCTAAAACTATATTATCAGTGTATTTAAAACTAACATTTTTAAATTCTATACTCTGTTGGAATTTCACATTTTTGTTAATACCATTAGCAACAGATGGCACTTCATCTAATACATTAAATATTCTTTCTGCCGCAACATATCCTCGTTGGAACTGCGTTATCGCATTAATAACACTAATAATCGGTGCCATAACAGCAAATACGCTAAACAAAAATAACATCAAATCAGAGGCAGTTAGTTCTAAATCTAAAACCATAGTCCCACCTTTTAACAACACTACACATAAAGCACCAATCGCCGCTAATTCACTAAATACAGGAACTAACGCCCCTATTTTTTGATATTTAACAATAGAACGAATGTAATTACTTGTATCTTTTACGAACCTACTAATCGCAATTTCTTCACCATTAAATGCTTTAACAATCCTTATTCCTGATATTATTTCCGACATAGTAGTAGTAAAGTCAGCCATTGCTTGCTGAATTCTTTTTGCATATTTTCTTAAATATTTCGTTGCAATACGCACAATTAGAAGTATAAAACCGCCTGCAATAAAGGTAACTAACGTTAGTTTTATGGATATTGACAACAACAACAAAATGTAAATTATTACCTGAAATGATTCCCTAAACACCGTATTAAAAGCATTGATAGTAGAATTATTTAATATACTGATGTCATTAGTAATTATAGACATTAGATTGCCTACTTTATTTTTGTTAAAGAAATCTATTGAAAGTGAATTTAATTTTATAAAAACGGAGTCGCGAATATTCTTTATTACACTTTCTTCGAACTTGGTATTCATTACAACTCCAACATATTTTACTACATTTTTTAGCAAAAACAAACTGAAAATTAATACTCCAAATCGCAGTAAAGTTGATTGTAATGTCTCCCCTTCTATCACAATTATTAAGTTAATTAATTCGAAAAAAGATTCTTTTATTTGCTCTAAAAAGTTTAATTCTACACTTGGAATGTTGTCTGTTATTATTGCAGTTTTTTCAAAAATTATTTCGAATATTGGTTTTATTAGCGAGATGGATATTACTGACAGGATTGAGAACAACAAATTAAATACTAATGCTCCCGCAAATAATAATTTGAAAGGCGCAATATAGTTTATCATTTTTCTTATTATTTTAGTTGTATAGTTCATATTTTATAAATTATAGCGAATAGAATGCAAAAATAACGCTTTTCTTGGGAAAAATATGTATATAATTCACAAAAAAATGTATATTTGTAAAAATAAGCAAATTCTATTGCTAAAACGTTACTGGGTCTAAAAAACAATTATGTTAACAAAAGAATATATAAGAGAATTAAAATATAATGATAATGGTAATATTTCTGCACTAATCAGTAATGAAACAGATGTGGGAAGTATTAATTTTGTGCTTGAAAATTTAGGAAGGTTGCCGAATGATTTTAATATAGATTTTTTATATAATTTTTTAGAACATACACATCATCAAGTTCGGCTAAATGCTGTTAAAAATATCGGTAAGATGAATGATAAATTGGATGTGAACTTGCTTTATAATCTTTACAAAAAAGAAAAAGATACAAGTGTTAGGCGAGAAATAGTATCTTCTATCGGCAGGCAAAAAAGGTGTGAAAACAAACCACTTTTATATAATTTTCTTAATGATAATGACCCTAAAATTGTATGTCAAGCAATTAGAGGATTGCTTGTTTTTGATACCGACAAAGATGTAGAAGAACATTTGCGACCTTTTGTAAATCATCCTAATGAGATGGTGCGTTCAATAATTTATAAAGAATATTTTGCAAATGATAAAAAAAATAAAAATGATTTATCGCATTCAGAAACATATAACTTTTTAAAAAATGTTGTTGTAAATGCTGATGTTTTAGAGGTATTAAAGTATGTTCCTGCTGAAAGTGTTCATTTAACTTTTACCTCGCCACCATATTATAATGCGAGAGATTATTCAATTTATCCAAGTTATCAAGAATATTTGGACTTTTTAGAAAAGGTATTTATTGAAACGCATAGAATTACAAAAGAAGGTAGGTTTTTAATAGTTAATACTTCGCCTATAATTATTCCGCGTGTGAGTCGTTCTCATTCAAGTAAAAGATATGGAATTCCTTTTGATTTACATCCATATTTAGTAAAGAATGGTTGGGAATTTGTAGATGATATTGTTTGGCTTAAGCCCGAAGCAAGTGTTAAAAATCGTATTGGTGGGTTTATGCAACACCGCAAGCCACTGGGTTATAAGCCAAATGCTGTAACAGAATATTTAATGGTATATAGAAAATCAACAGAAAAATTATTAGATTGGAATATGCGAAGTTATGATGATAAAATAGTTGAGGAAAGTAAAGTTAGCGATGGTTATGAAACAACTAATGTGTGGAAAATAGATCCTTGTTTTGATAAAGTTCATTCGGCGGTTTTTCCTGTGGAACTTTGCAAAAGAGTTATACAATATTATTCTTATAGAGATGATTTAGTTTTTGACCCGTTTGCAGGAAGCGGGACACTTGGACGAACAGCAAAAGCATTAAATAGGTTCTTTTTCTTAACAGAACAAAATACAAAGTATTTCGAATATATGCAATCAAAACAAAAACCACAAGTAATTTTTAGTGATAGAATAACAAAGTTTCAAACATTAGAAGAGTTTAGAAGGGGTGTGAATTTTTGTATTTTTTTAATCTTTTTATTAACATTTAGTTCGTGTGCAACTATTGTTAATAAGAAAACAACAGAAGTCAATATAATATCTAATTCGGATAGTGTTCAAGTATATATTAATAATGATTCTTTGAATTGGCATACATTACCTACTAAAATAGATGTTATGCGGTCAAAAAATAATTTAAAGATAACTGTTCAGAAAGATACAGTTCAAAAACAAATAGAAGTAAAAAGTAAAAATTCTAATATTTTTTGGTTTGGCAATCTATGTTCTTATGGTTTGGGGTATATTGCTGACTTAACAAATTCTAAAAGGTTTACATATCCAAAGAAAATTATTATAGATTTTGATGAAAAAGATGTTCCTAATTTGAATCCGACACCTTGGTTTAAGGAACCACAAAAAGGTCTTTTAAATATTAAATACGGAATACCCGAAGGGAATCATTTTTATTTAAATAAAGGTAATGGTTATGGTAGTGCATTCGGATTTATGTTTCTTACTGCGGGATTAGAATATTATTTTTCGGACAAGTATTGTTTGAGTACGAACTTTGGGGCATTAATAGATTTTATGCTCCCATTTCCTGCACCAGTTGATCACTTAGGCGATTATAATCAATCTTATGCATTTTATGGCGATATTAAAATAGGAAGTGATTATAAACGATTACATTACGATGCAGGGTTGCAATTTAATCAAACTTCGTATTACGAAAGAGAAACAATAGAATTGTTTCCTGAGTATATAGATATTTTGAAATATAGCAAAATACAAAATAATTTAGGTTTAGCTTTTTCAACATATTATAGGGTGTCAAAAAGATTTAATCTTGGATTAAATTATTATCCTTCATTTTTAGTTTTAGAAAGGAAACCAAAAATTCACTATTCTCACTTGCTATTTTTTGAATTATTGTTTAGATTTGAAACATATAGACCTAATCAAGAATTAATGTGGTAAATTAGCACTTGAAAAATTAAATATTCCACATAAAGATTATAATGGAAATTTAGATAAAGATTTAACAAATATTTTAGAAAAAATGGTAATAAAATAAGTAGATGCTGAAATAAATTCAGTATGACAGAGTTTTCTTTGCTTACATTTTATAGCCATTCTTAAATCAACTTTTTCTAAACATTTCCTAAAGCAATGCTAACTAATTTTTCGCATAAATTATCAAAATCAAGACCGATTTCTTGTGCTGCTTTAGGAACTAAACTTGAAGTAGAAAAACCAGGAATAGTATTAACTTCTAATAAATACGGCTGTCCTTCCGCATCCAAAATAAAATCAACACGACCAAAACAACTACAACCAAGCGAATTATAAGCCGCCGTAGCAACACTTTGAGTAAAATCTACTATATCATTAGGAATATCATCAGGACAAATATAGTTTGTTTTACCTTTTATGTATTTATGCTCGTAATCGTAAAAGCCATCTTCAGTAATAATTTCAACAATCGGCAATGCCTCGCCATCAATTATAGCAACAGTTAATTCTCTGCCTTCTATATATTTTTCAATTAATATATTATTACTATAATTTCCTGCATATTTAATTGCATTTGCAAATGTATCAGTATAGCCATCATCTATAATACTCAAGCCAATAGTAGAACCTTGATCGGATGGCTTAACTACTATGTTCTTGCCAAACAATTTCATAATATATTTTAAAACTTCATCATCATCTGCATCTTCGCGAGCAAGCAATTCCCAATGTGGAGTAAGTAATCTATTAGCAACAAATATATTTTTAGACATTGCTTTATCCATAGCAATAGCACTTGATTTGGGATTGCTACCTGTATATTTTATTTCTCTTAAATCAAGCAAAGATTGTATAGTTCCATCCTCACCATACTTGCCATGCAAAACAATAAAAGCACAATCAATATCATCAAATAAATCAGAATTAACGCACTCTATATAACTACGCGGATTAAATACAGATAGTTCTTCAATAGTATTAAATTTACTAATGTTTTTATCTAAATCGGTTGTTAGTAGTGCTTCTGCTTTTCGTTCTATATCGTTGCCGAAAGCAGGATCTATCGGTATAACATTATGTCCTTTTCGGCGTAGTGCATCTATTACTGCTTTTCCGCCGACTAACGACACATTTCTTTCTGTGGATATACCACCAAATAATACTGCAATATTCATATAAATTTGCTACATTTTTTTAATAACACTATCTAAAGATGTTACTTTTTAGTAATGTTCTTTATTTTTTCATATAAATGTAATTCGTCTCCACTCGCATAACCATTATGCTCGAACACTATATTTTTATTAGCATCTAATAAAAAAGTATGAGGCGGATTGCTAACTCCCATAGCACGCTTGAAATCGCCATTTTCGTCTAAATATATTTCAAACTTCCACTTTTTTGATTTTGTGAAAGGAGCAACACGTTTGCTGCTGCGCGAATCGTCAATAGAGATAGCAATTAACTTAACGCCTGTTTCTTCTACCCATTCATCATATAGGTCAGAAATAGTATTTAGTTCTTCAAGACAGGGCTTACACCAAGTAGCCCAAAAACTAATAATTATCGGCTTACTATCATTATCAAAATCACTTGAATTGATAGTTTTGCCCATCAAATCTTTAAGATTTACACTTGGAGTGGATTTCCCTTTTTCAATATCATCAGCGTTTAGGTTAGGTATAAATAAAAAACTAATTATAGATATTGAAAATAAATAGTTAATTTTTTTTATCAAAAACATATTCATAAAATATCAATTATTTAATGTTTAAAATACAAAAATAAGGTTTTTATTTTAATAATGCTTTCAAAAAAATAATTATTTACTTTTTTTATAAAAAAAAACGTATTTTTGTATTCTTTATATTAAAATTGGAGATTTTTGTGCCAACTATAAGTCAATTAGTTAGAAAAGGACGCAAACAAATCGTTGCAAAAAGTAAATCGCCTGCACTTAAAGCATGCCCGCAGGCGCGTGGCGTATGTACACGCGTATATACAACTACACCTAAAAAACCTAATTCTGCTTTAAGAAAAGTCGCAAGAGTTCGGCTTTCCAGCGGCTTTGAAGTTACTGCCTATATACCAGGTGAAGGACATAATTTACAAGAACACTCACTCGTATTTATTCGCGGTGGCAGAGTTAAAGATTTGCCGGGAGTTAGATATCATATTATTCGCGGCGTTGCCGATACACAGGGCGTAACAAAAAGACAGCAAGGACGCAGCAAATACGGTTCTAAAAAGAAAAAAGTTGCCGCTCCTACTAAAAAATAAATTTATAAAATATTTTTTTATAAAAAAATGTTATACCGTGTTTGACACGGTATAACTAATTTTTATATGTGGAGATTCAAAAACGCATTAGCATAACAAAATATTCTCTATTATTTTTTATGCGTTTTTTCAAAAAAAGTTTATATTTGCAATATATTATTTAATTTTTTATAAAATATATAAAAACATTATGAAACAAATAGTTATTGTATTATTCTTATTAGTAGTAAATGCTAATGTATATTGCCAAAATTTATTGCCCGAACATATTGCAAACTCTGTCTTTTTTTGGTTTACTACAGGTAAATTCGAAAAGATTGAAGAACAATGGGACAAATCTGTTTTAGAAGAAGCAAAAATAACTGATTTAGCAGAACAATTAGAAGATTTATGGCAGCAACTTGTTATTCAAAATGGCAATTTTGAAAGTATTTCTGAATATGCAGAATTAGATACTACCAATGGTATGCTAATAGTTAGAAATATTATTTTTGAAAACGATTCTATTGGATTGAGTGTCAACGTAAATAAAGATAATTTGATAATAGGATTATTTATGGTTCCGCCTATTATTTTAGATTACAAAGATGCCGATTATGTGGATACTTCAAAGTTCGAAGAATTTGATGTAGAGTTCGCAGAAAACAACGATATTACAGGCAAAATAACTATTCCTAAAAATATTGATAAAGGCAAAAAAGTGCAATGTGTAGTATTAGTTCATGGCTCTGGTCCTCAAGATTTAGACCAAACTATTTTTGGTAGAAAGCCATTCAGAGATATTGCGTTTGGATTATCTTCAAATAACATTGCCGTTTTGAGGTATGATAAAAGAACATATTTAGGCAAAATTAAAGATGTAGATAATTTTACGATAGACGAAGAAAGTGTAGATGATGCTGTTAGTGCTGTTGATTTTATAAAAAACAATTATGCCGATAAAATAGATAAAATATATGTTCTTGGACATAGTCAAGGCGGTTATGTGATGCCACGAATATCAAAGAAAAGTAAAAATACTGAGGGCTTTATTTCTATTGCAGGAAATGCCCGTTCAATACCTGAATTAATGAAATACCAATATGAATATCTTGGCGATTTGTTTGGTTTAGATAAAAAATATTTAGAACCTTTAACTGCTTCCTGCGATATTATATTAAGCGGAAACTTTACAAAAGATACTCCTGCATCTGAACTAATTAATAGTCCTGCAGCGTATTGGCTTGATTTAAAAAACTATAATCCTACGCAAGAATTTAAAAATGAAAAACGCCCAATCTTATTTATTCAAGGCGGACGTGATTATCAAGTTACGATGACAGATTTTAATTTATGGAAGAAAGATTTGTCTAAAAACAAAAATGTTAAATTTGTTGTGATTGACGAATTGAACCATTTAATGCAAGAAGGCGAAGGACGTTCAGTCCCAACTGAATACAAAGAACCTATACACGTTAGCAAAAAAATCATAGATAACATTTTGCAATGGCTGAAAATACATAAATAAAATATGGCAATGGCTGAAAATGTCATACTGAACCAAGTTCAGCATAATAGGATATTAAAGAAAACAAGCAGAAACAATGTCTGCTTGTTTATTTTTTATAATGTTATTTCTGATTTTTATATAATAACATTATTTTATTTAGATTTTTATATCTAAATAACCTCTCGCTATTTGTTCCGACACCACACGTTGTGGGTTTTGTTGTTGAGGAACTTGACTTGCTGCGAGGACCTGTTTGGTCGAATTTACTGCTGCGTTTGGGCTTGTTTCTTTTTCCAAACCTTTTTGAATTTCATTTTGAACACTCATCTGAGGGTTATTTGGTGCAGCAGTTGGTTTTTGCAAATGACTACTTTCGATTGTCATGATTGCCTCCGTTTTTATATTAGTTATCGGTTAATTTACACAAAAATTTAATTTTTGCATAAAACTTAATACAAATATACAAAAAAAACAAAAAATAATTGCATTAATATCTTAATCCTGAACATATTTTTAGAAGTTGACAAAAACAATCGCTTTAATATATTTTTTGTATATTTGTATGTATCTTAAACTATACTATAATGGAAACGAACCGCTATTTCAAAACTTCATTGAACCTATTAGAAGATTTAGCAAACATCCAAAACTTTTTTGGTAACTTAATGCACGAACGCAACGTGACCGATGAAATATGTAAAATCATTCATTTGATTATAGATGAAGTATGTGTCAATGTATTTTCTTATAATAATTTTGTTGATGTTAAATTAGATATATATGTAACTATAAGCGAAACAGAAATAAACATATTATTTGTTGATAATGGCGTGCAGTTCAATCCTATAGAGTATGATGAATATAAACAGGTAAATTTGCCTGTTGAAGAACGCGATATAGGAGGTTTAGGAATTTATTTAATTAAACATTTAGCCGATAAATTAGAATATAAATATTGTGACAACAAAAATCAATTTATATTTATAAAAAAAATGTAAATAATTTAGCACGGGGCTTAATCCCCGTGTTAAACTACTTGCAATAACTTTTTATTAAAAAAATAAAAAAAATAACTATTTTTGCAAAAGTTAATTAAAGATATGACGAAAATTGACATTCTTTCTTCTATAAATGGAAGACATTTAATAAATAATTTGTTCCGTATAATTCGTTTTGAAAGACAGAGGTCCAGCATTGCAACTCTTTTTATTATGTGGCGTATATGTATTTCTAATGTATCTATTACCAATTCTTTAATTAGTTATTATCTTAAAGAAAACACACAAATACTTTATAAATTAGGTTTTATTAAAGGAACTATTATATGGTTGGAGGAGATTGTTAATAGATACTATTTTAGTTTTATTAGTGCGTTTGTATATTTTGGTGCTGCTGTTGTGCTGGTGTTAGCGGGGTTAAATAGATTTTCAGATATAGTTGATGATCATATTGTTTTATATGGCTTTTCTTTTGAGGCGGCAATGCTTGTTTTTATTTTTATAATTATGTTGTTTTCGCCAAATGATGATGTTAATAATTATAGCGTAGAAAATAACGAAGATAGTTTAGAAAAAGAACTATTAAATGAAATTGGGGAAATTAGTAAAGATTTTGCTATTACTTCTACTCAATTAGATAAAATTGCCAACCACTTGTTCACCATTATTGATAAACAAAATCAATTAGCAGATACATTAAAAAATGTTACATATAAGTTCGCTGACATACAAAATCCTAATCCCAAAGTTGTAGAAACTATGCAAGAAACAACTAATGAACTACTAAAATTTAATTCACAACTTACTCAATTTATAGATGCTACTAATAAATTAAAGCAAGAAGAAATCTCTATCGCAGTCAGAAAAGAATTAGAAAAAATAGTTTCACAAAGAATAGGTAACTCATAGAGATAAGAATTTTCCTTCCGTATTTTATATGTCGTTTCAGACAAGGTAGCCACTTATTTTATACGAGGTGATGCCAAAATAAATTCGGAATGACGTATTTAGATGTTACTATAATCTCTTTCGCCGAAAATAGCAGTTCCTATTCTTATCATAGTTGCACCGTGTTCTATTGCAATTTCAAAATCGTGCGACATACCCATAGATAATTCTTTTAGGTTTAAACCATTTTCATTATTTATTGCAGATAAGCATTTAGAAAGCAGTGTGAACTCTTTTCTAATAATTTTTTCATTATCCGAAAATGTTCCAATAGTCATTAGTCCAATAAGATTAAGGTTTTTTAATTGTAATAATTTTTGTGAGAAACCAACACATTTAAGGGGATCTATACCCGATTTATTTGCTTCAGCGGATGTATTAATCTGTATAAGAATATTTATTTTTTTGTTTATTTTATTAGCATATTTATCAATTTCATTTGCCAATCGGAAGGAATCTACTGTATGGATTGTAGTGACATTTGGCACTATATATTTTACTTTATTGGATTGTATATGTCCTATAAAATGGAATTCACATTTATTTAACTCTGCTTTAGAAACAGCAAGTTCTTTATATTTATCTCTAAATTCTTGTGCATAATTTTCGGCTAATATAGGAATGCCGCTATTAATAGCATCAACTAATACATCCACGGTTTGAGTTTTAGAAACAGCAAGGACCTTAATGTCATTATAGTTTCGTCCAATTTTATCGGCAGTGTTTTTTATTCTATCCAGTATATTAAGATAATTTTGATATATATTGTTCACAATGTAGTTTAAAAAATAATTTTGCTGCCAATATAATATTTTTTTATTAAAAAATCCTTATTTTTGTAATAGTAATATATTATATAGAGGAAAATAATGATTGATGTTAATTACAATACCGAAAATGGTAAAAAAAATGTCGTAATTAAAATGCTGAACAAAAATGCTATTACAGGTGTAGAAGCAATGGAGTTCGCTAATATTATTAATGGTATAGATAAAGACACTGAATCTGCCGTTATAGATATAGAAGATGTAAAGTTATTTACTTCTCAGGGCATTGGAATGATTTTGAATGCACATATTGTCTTAAAAAAAAATAACACTAAACTAAAAATAATTAATGCTTCTGATAGCACAAGAAAACTTTTTAATATGACAAAATTAGATTATGTTATTCCTGTAGAATATAAAAAAACAATAAATAATGATTGACTTACGAAGCGATACAGTCACTAAGCCAACGGGTGCTATGCTTAATGCTATTGTTAATGCTGAACTTGGCGATGACGTTTATGGTGAAGACCCAACAGTTAATAAACTTCAAGAATATGTTGCTAATCTTCTGCAAAAAGAAGATGCTATTTTTGTTCCCACTGGAACGATGAGCAACCAACTCGGAATAAAAATAAATACTAATCCCGGCGATGAAGTTATTATAGAAAAAGATGCTCATATATTTTTCTTTGAGACCGCTGCTCCGTCAATAATTTCTAATATTCAAATGCGAACTCTTCCATCAGAACTCGGCGAAATGGATATAAAAGATATTGAAAATGCTATTCGCCCCGACATTTATTATTTCCCTAAAACAACTTTAATATGTCTTGAAAATACTCACAATAGACACGGCGGAACTATTATTTCATTAGATTATATAAAGCAGGTTCATCAAATAGCAAAGCAAAATAATATCAATATGCACCTTGACGGAGCAAGATTATGGAATGCCGCCGTTGCTACTAAAATTCCTGTTTGCGAATACGCTAAATATTTTGATACTATATCTGTATGTTTATCAAAAGGATTGGGAACGCCTGCAGGTTCTTTGCTCGTTGGTTCTAAAGAAAAGATAACTATTGCTAAAAAATGGCGAAAGATACTCGGCGGAGGAATGCGACAAGTCGGTATCCTTGCTGCTGCAGGATTATATGCACTAAATAATAATATAGAAAGATTAGCCGATGACCACGAACATACTAAACTACTCGCTAATGAACTTAACAAACTTGATAACATAAATATCAATCTTAACGAAGTCCAAACTAATATGTTAGCACTAAATACGCCTGCTCATCTTACTGCTGCTGAACTCACAGAACGAGCAAAACAAAAAGGACTTCTATTTAATCCTATTGCAAAAAATAAAGTGCGTATTGTATTTCATCTTGGAATTACTAAACAAGATACTATTGCTGCCGCAGAAATCCTAAAAAACATTTTGAAGTAGAAATTTTATTATAAAAAAAATAAAATTATGGTAAAAATATGTAAAGAATTTAAATGGGAAATGGGACACCGACTAATAGAACATAATTTGTGTTCCAATCCGCACGGGCATTCTTATAGGATGCAAGTAATATTAGAAAGCGAAGAAACAGAAAACGGAATGGTATTAGATTACTATATATTAGGCAATATAGTCAGAGACATAATAGAAAATTTTGACCATAGTTTTGCTGTTAGTGAAAAAGATAATTTATTGAAATCTTTTTTAGAGCAAAATAATTTTAAAATGGTAGTATTGCCTTTTGATGCTACAGCAGAAAATTTGTGTTATTTTTTGGGAAGCATTATCAAAGAAAAGTTGCAACCATATAAAAACATTAAGATATTAACAATAAGATTATATGAGACACGCAGCGTATATGCTGAGCGTTCATTCCCAATTACATAACTTTCGCTATTAAAGTAATCTTATGGCTGTTACTTGGTTAAAAAAATGTATTTTGCATTTAATAAAATATATTGTAAAAATGGAAAACTTTTTTGGTAAGTTACTAAAAATAGATAAAAAACATTATTTTTGAAAATTCTTATAGCAATTTAACTATTAAAATGAACCAAAAAATAAAAACTTTTGAAATAAATTTAGAAGACGCAGAAATTGTAAATAATGATATAGAAGGTTGGCTTGTAGAAACTAATAACGGAATAACTGTTGCACTTGACACTACTCTAACTGACAATTTAATACAGGAAGGTATTGCACGCGAATTTGTCAGCAAATTACAAAATATGCGTAAAGATGCAGGATTAGAAGTCGTTGATAGAATAAATATAAGTATAGAGGCAAATGAAAATATTATATCTGCAATAAAAATAATGAACGATTATGTATGTAATGAGACGCTATGTGATGCGATTAGCATCACTACTTTATCTGACGAAAATGAAATAGATTTTCTGGATGGTAAAATTAAAATGTCCATAAATAAAGCATAGAGTTTGTTGTTTGAATCCTGTTATGCTGAACTTATTTCGGCATCTCCACAAAATTAACACGGGGGCTTGCCCCCGTGTTAATTATATATTATAACTTTTTCATATATTTTTTATTTCTACTATTGATAATTTTGTTATTTCGCTAATTTGTTCAATTGGCATTCCGAGTGCTTTTAGTTCTTTAGCGATTTCTAATGCTTTTTCTTTTTTCCCTTCTCTTTTCCCTTCTCTTTTTCCTTTTGCTATTCCTTTTACTTCACCTTCGGCTAATCCTTCTCTTTTGGCTTCGCTTATAACACTAATCTCTGTCATTGCATCTATCCTACGCTTGTCGTATGCAAATAACTGCTCCTTTGTATAAGCGGACCTTTCCATATAACCAACCGCCTCACGTGTTAATTCATTACTCAACAAATCCTGTGAAACTTCACTCGTACTCTCGTTTATCTCCGTTAAGAAACGCAACCACAAATTATGTAATTTCTTTTCTGCTCTACCCAATGGCTTATACTTCGGCAATTCTACAAAAAGAAACTCCAAGCCCTCAATTTGCTTCTCCGTATCTTTTATATTTACAATTTTGTAATGATGAAAATATTCATCTCGCATCTCAGGTGATTTCTCAAAGGTGCCATTTACAAAATTTAAAGCATAAACGGGATGAAGCAATTTGAAATCTTTCGCTTTATCTAATTGCATTACATATGCCTTGGAAGCATTAAGTAATACACGACTTTTGAAACTTTCAGACCAATACATCTGCATTTCAACGATAAATTGGCGATCTTTTAAATCAGTACAACGAACATCAACCACAGTGTAACGCAATATATCTGCCAATTCAGGAACTAATTCGCCTGTTTGATATTCAATGCTTACAATCGGGTCTTCAAGTGGCAACATACTATTGATTAAACTCATACAAAGATGTTTATGTTCGCCAAATACTCGCTTAAAAGTTAAATCATTCTTCGGATCTAAATATTGTGACATAATATCTATTATCTAAATTTATTCTTATAAAATGCAAAGATAAGGTTATTTACAAAAAAATCTTATTTTGCTATATGGATGAAGATATTAAACAGAATGATTATGTTTTTACTAAAAAGGCACATTGTATAGATTGTTATAGATGCTTAAAATCTTGCCCTGTAAAAGCAATTAAAGTCAAGCACGGACAAGCATATATTATGAAAGATAGATGTATTGATTGCAATATATGTAAAATGAATTGTGCCCAAAATGCTATTTCTTATATCAGTAATAAAGAAAAGTTTTACGAATATCTGCAATCAAAAAAGAGATTAGTTGCTTCAGTTGCACCTTCTTATTCTTCTATTTGTGCTGATTGGGAAAGAGCAAGATTCCCTTCTGCGTTGAGACAACTTGGATTTAATTTTGCATCGGGTTCTTCTGTTGGTGCAAGTGTTGTTGCTAACCAGATGGCTAAAATAGTTAAAGATAATCCTAATAAAAGTTATATCACTTCGGCTTGTCCTACGGTTGTTAATTATATTGAAAAATATAGACCCGATTTAATAGAAAATATCATTCCTGTTGTTAGTCCATATATAGCACACGCTAAATGGCTAAGACATAAATTAGGAAATGATATTGTAATAGTTCATATTGATTCCTGTCTTCCTAAAAAGATTGAAATAATGCGAGATGAGTTTAAAGGTATAGTTGATTTAGTTTTATCTTTTGCTGAATTAAGAGAACTTTTTGATGAAAATAACATTTCATTAAAAATGTGTGAAGAAAGTAGTTATGATGAAATACCTTTCGGTAATGGTCGCTTATATCAATTTGTTGGCGGATTAGCAAATATGATGGACGGGTATATTAATACATTAGAAACGAACATTCTTGTTATTAGTGGCTTCCAAGATATAAAACATTCATTGGACTTTGTAAAAAATAATAAAGGTATCCTTGTTGATTCTCTCTTTTGCTATAAAGGGTGTATTAATGGACCTGGAATCCATACTGATACTAATATATTTGAAAAAAGAAAAGAAATTATAGATTACATTAAATCACGGAAACATAAAACAATAGATAAAGACCCTTTAGAAGGAGTAATTGATGTTAATAGAACTTTTAATTATAATAATAAAGTTGCAAAACCGACTATTACAGAAAAGCAAATTAATACAATACTTACAAAAACGAAAAATAATTCTACTGATAATAGACCGAATTGTTTTTCTTGTGGCTATCCGACTTGTGTTGAACATGCTACTGCTGTGTTAGAAGGAATGGCAGAGGTAGAAATGTGTACCCCATATATGCGTAGAATGGCAGAAAGTAAAGCAGCAAAAATTATTGAATCAAGTCCTAATGGCGTGGTAACTCTTTCAAGTGATTTAAAAATTATTTCTATGAATAAAAAGTTCCGAGAACTATTTTGGACTACTGATACTCATATTGGAAAACCTATTTCTACTATTATGGATCCTGAGCCGTTTTATGAAATTAATAATACTAATCTTACTACATTAGAAAAAACTGTCGTCCACGATAAGTATAATATTATTTGCTATGAACTTATATATCGTATTGCCGAAGATGATTCTTTTGCTGCGATATTTATGGATATTACAAAAAATATCAATGAAGAAAACTCTTTAGATGAACTACGTATGAATATCATTTTGCAAGCAAACGAACTACTAAAACATCAGATGAATATGGCAGCAAATATAGCAAAATCATTAGGAGAAAATACTGCACAAAGCGAAGTTTTATTAGAGAACTTAATTAAATTTACTCAATCAGAAAAGTTTAGCATATAAAATGTAATTACATAAAAAACCTGTAATGCTGTATTTAATACAGCGTCTCCTCGCATATAATTAGGAGATTCCGAAACAAGTTCGGAATGAAAAAAGAACCACCCCGCAGTGCTAAAGCACTGCTTCCCCTCCACAGGAGTGGGAACAGTTCCCCTCCTGTGGAGGGGCAGGGGTGGTTAATTAACACGGGGGCAAGCCCCCGTGTTAAAGTAGAATAATTTATAAGATGCTTAAATAAGTTCGGAATGACAAGTATGTTGTTTCTATATGTCACCATTTTTTTAATAATACCCTAATAGTTTATATTTAAAGTTAGTCAAAAATTCTTTTTCCATTTCTAAATAATTTTTTTCTATTTCTATTGGATTAAGGTCTTCTGAACGTAGTTTAACAAGAATCTCTGTTATAGATTCTTTTTGCGAATCGTTTGCATCGTCTTCTAAATTAATCGCATTTTCTATGTTGTTTTCTTCTTCAATTTCGTTTATTGTATTATCAACTTCTAATTCTGCATCTTCAACAATGCTTAATTGATTGCTCTCTTCTTCAATTTCATTTATTGTATTATCAACTTCTAATTCTGCATCTTCAATAATACTTAATTGATTGCTATCTTCTTCAATTTCGTTTATTGTATTATCAACTTCTAATTCTATATCTTCAATATATTCATTTAAATCGTCAGGAGTTTCTATATTTTCGTTTTTATTAGTATTTGATTCTTCCTCTGGTTGCTCAATATATACGCTATTTATTGTATCATTTACTACATCTAAAATCTCGCTATAACTTAAACTTTCTTTTTCGTTATTTGTAGCATATTCTTTAATTTTAGTTAGTATTCCTGCCAAATCATTTTCAGCGAAAAATATATCTATAATAGTCATTGGGATATTTTCATTAGACAAAATTGTTTGAATGTTATTTAACGGGAGCAACAACTCAGTAAGTTCCATATTTTGAGTTATATTAAATACTATATCATTAATTAACGTTGTAAAATCATATTGCGATAAAGTATTTGTTTGGTTAGAAATTTCCAACAACTCTTCTTTTATAGAACTAACAATATTGCGTTGGTCGTTAATAAAATCTAATTCTTTTATTATATCCTTGATTGTTCTTTCGTCAATGCATTCATTACTTCTTTTATATAAAAACATTGCCAAACATTTAGCAGGATTTATAAGAAAAAGCAGTTCTGTTTGTATAGCATTTTCTAAAACAAGTTTTGTTTTTTCAGCATCAAACTCAACCCAATCATACAAAATACTAATCAAACGCTCTATATCTTCGTCATTTAATAATTGCGAGGATATATTATTATTATCTGCAAGTAGTTTGATTACATTCCTGCAATAATAAATTATTTCTGCAAAAAAGAACTGCCTTATGCTATCATTAAAGCATTCTATGGCGGCGATTTTTTTTGCATTTAATGGAAACTCTATTTGTTTTAAACAATTCCATTTTTCATTTAACAACTCTAAACAAATTTTTTGTAGCATATATTTTCAATTTTACATAATTAAATAATACTAATATAATAAAATATTATCAATTATTTATTAAAAATAAAAAATATGCACCTTATAAAGAGTATATACGCTGCATAAATAATTTTGAAAAAATTATTATATTTGTAGTATTATAATGGTATATTTTTGATTAAATATGGATATAAAAGAAAAAATTCTTAAAGAAATAAATAAAAATAAGCAAAGTATATTAGGTCCATTTGCTCTTTTAGACGAATATGAAAAAATATTCCAAAAAATGGATACTATTAAGTATGACAACGAGTATTTTAAAGTTTATCCGAAAGATTTTTTTGAAGATTTTAACTACGAAATATACAACGAAGATTATAATATCGCAATAAATAGTTTTAAAAATATTGACGATATACTTTCCCAAATTACCGAAAATGCTAATATTATTTTTTCAATAAATGGTTATTTTTCTGAAAAACATTCTAAAATAATTTCTAAAAATATTGATGTAATAAGTATCACAAATAAGCAATACTATGATTATTTGCAAATAAAAAAGCAATTTGTAGAGTTTTATTATGGCGAAAATGAAACACAAATTTCTATACTAAACAATTTGCTATCCAAAAACGGAATTTACATAAATATTGCTAATAATAGTATAATAGAATTCCCAATTTATCTTTTAAATATTATTACAGAACTGCCTGACAACTATTTTGTTAATTCAAAAAAACTAATAAAAGTAGGGAAAAACTCTAATGCTAATATCATTGAAATAGGGCTAATTTTTTCTAAATTTGATACTATTTATTCTGAATCATATTCTATTTACCTTAAAGAAAATGCTAATGTAAATTACTCTAAAGTGTATTTCGATAGCAATAATTTAACTAACAAAACATCTTATTTAAAGAACTGTAACTACAAATTAGATAAAAATTCAAATCTAAATATGAATAGCATCACATTAGGAAGAAATTATAATAAAAATGATACTTTAATTAAATTAGAAGGCGATAATGCTACATTAAATGACACATATTTTATCCTATCAAATAATGATAAAGTTGTAGATTTGAATACCACTATACAGCATAAAGCACTAAATACTAAATCAAACCAGTTAGTTAAAGTAGTAGCAAACGACAATTCTAAAATGTATTTTGATGGCAAAATAATAATTAAAGAAAATGCTGAGCAATCTTCCGCTACACAAAATAGTAAAGCAATTTTACTATCGGACAATGCGCAGGTTCAATTCCAACCTCAATTAGAAATATATAACGATGACATAAAAGCAACACACGGTTCTGCTATCGGCAATTTAGATTCTGACTTGTTATTTTATCTGAAAACTCGCTGTATTGATGAAGATACTGCAAAAAAACTTTTGCTCGTTGCTTTCGCAAACGACATTATAGAACATTCTTCTATTAACGATGAATTCAAAAACAATGTTATTAATTTAATAATAAATGATATAAATTAAAGGATTTGTAGGATGCTCTATTTCTACTACACAAAATATGGAAAATTAAAACCATTTTGACCTTAAATACTATTAAAGTTTAAATATTCGTTCCAAAACAAGAAAAGTTCAAAAGTAGCATCTACATCACGCATACAATATTCAGATATTTCTTTTATTTTACCTTCATCAAACATTATGTGAACTTTAGAACCATCTACGCCTTGTGCCTTCGGCGATACTATACCAAATGAATGAGCATAAAAATCAAAATTAAATTTTCT
Source organism: Bacteroidota bacterium (assembly GCA_009777815.1). Taxonomy (GTDB): domain Bacteria; phylum Bacteroidota; class Ignavibacteria; order Kapaibacteriales; family UBA2268; genus WRLB01. Next base: position 708 of record WRLB01000007.1, on the reverse strand, counting down.
TGTCGCACCATATTGCGAACCATTATAATAAGTTAATTCATCAATAAGGTCAATATGGTTCGGATAATTAAATTTTGTTCCTGTCATAAGATTAAAAGGCGGTCTAATTTTGTTTATTGCTGAACGGAGCATAATAAAAGGAATATCAAAATTACGACCATTGAAAGTAATAAGTGTAGGTTGTCTATAATACTGCAAAATTTTCCAAAAATCTTCGATTATTTTCTTTTCATTAGATAATTGCATTTTAATGTCATTTACGAGCAATTCAGTAGTAATTTCAGTTGTTGTAGTATCTTCAGGATTGAGTGCTAATACACCTTTTTTTAATGTATTCCAACCTGTTTCGCTCTTTTCAACTATCATCATACCGATACATACTATTTTACCTGTCATTGGCGTTAAAGCACGCATAAACATTTTATCTTCTACTTCTTTTTCATTAGTAGTTCCGCGTAACCAGTATTCTTTCTGGCTATCAGAAAAGACGTCCCAATCTAATGGGCCTGTTTCAATATCAAATATAAGAAATTGTTTCATATACAAAAATACAAAAATAAAAGTATATTTTGAACCACCCCGTCATTTGCTGAAGCAAATGCCACCCCTCCTCGGAGGCATTGGTTACTAAATACTTGTATTGAATTGCTTTCTGTGAAAAAACAATAATAATGTATTATCTAACATTTCTAATGTCTTGCTATAACG
>WRLB01000006.1 GCA_009777815.1 Bacteroidota bacterium | reverse complement strand
ATGATTTGTTAGAAAAACTTAATGAATCATTAGAAAAACTTAATAAAACGTTACTAATTAGTCACGTTTTGCCTTTAAAACTTAATAATTTTGTCTAAAACTTAATGAATCATTAAAAAAACTTAATGAATCATTAAAAAAACTTAATAATTTTGTCTAAAACTTAATAAAAGATGAGGTTTTAAAGGCAATTTATTAAGTTTTAAAGGCAATTCATTAAGTTTTAAAGACAATTCATTAAGTTTTAAAGACAATTCACTAAGTTTTAAAGGCAATTCACTAAGTTTTAAAGACAATTCACTAAGTTTTAAAGGCAATTCATTAAGTTTTAAAGGCAAATTATTAAGTTTTAAAGGCAATTTATTAAGTTTTAAAGGCAATTCATTAAGTTTTAAAGGCAAATTATTAGTAAAAAAAGATGTATATTTGCTTTTATAATATAAATTAATAGGTAAAACAATGAAAAAACTACTAAATACTCTCTTATTTTTAATATCTGTTCCTTATTTATTTTCATTTAGTGGTGGAAATGGAACAGAATCTAATCCTTATCAAATTGCAAATATAGATGATATAGAAGAACTAACTAATTTAGTAAATGTAGGATATCCGCAAGGTAATGTAGTTTGGAGCAATGGTAAATATTTCATATTAACACAAGATATTATTAATGATAGCGTAAGAGTTCCTATTGGAAGATATTTTCCTTCTGGTGGTGCTAATTTAATGGGAAGTTTTGAAGGATATTTTGATGGAAATGGACATAAAATTGCGTTAGGAATAAATCATTCTTTAATGCATCAGCCAGCAGGATTATTTGGTGCAATACGCAATGCTACAATTATTAATGTTAAAGTGGTAGGATATGTTAATAGTAGCGTAGAAATCTTTGGTGCAATTGTAGGTAGTTCTATTAATAGTGTTATAAAAAATTGTGTAAATTACGCATCTGCAACTGCAATAGGAACAGCAGCAGGAGGAATAGTAGGTGAATGTTCTGATAATTCTATTATTGAAAATTGCACAAATATAGGAGCAATTACATCAATTGGAATTGGTAATAGTTATACACCTATTGGAATGGGCGGAATAGCATTTGCTGTTTCATCGGGTGCTATTATGACTAATTGTTTGAATATTGGAAGTATTTTGAATAATAGAACTGCATTTTGTCTGCATTATAGAATTGGCGGATTAGCAGGAGTTTTGAATGTCGGAACGATAACAAACTCTATAAATGCAGGTTTTATAAGTTCTAATGTTGAAAATGTAGTTCCTTATGAGCAAGGTAATGGTGTAGGCGGGATTGCAGGAATTACAGGAACGACTGGTGTTGGTAGTGTTATGACTAACTGTATTAACACTGGCGTTGTAGAAGGACCAGTTGGAACTACGGGTGCAATAACAAATATTCGTTATACTAATTCCACGATTGCTAATTGCCATTACGATAAACAATTTTGTATTCATAAAGGAGTAAATGGACAAGATGTATCTGGTGTTTCTTCTCATTTAACAAGGAATATGGTTGGTAGAAAGTTAGCCAATTTACTCGGCGATATTGATTGGACTTATGTAGAAGGAGCAACCTTAATACAATCTCTTTATCCACAACTAAAAGTATTTAGCGAAAGCCCCGATGAAAGACAATCCGATGCCAGTAAAGTTGGTGCTACGCCGATATTTTTGTATGATGGGATTAAGGATTGAGAAGGAGGGATGCTGAAACAAGTTGATCATGACTATGTTTTTGTTAATTGTTATTCCGAACTTGTTTCGGTTCTACTAATTATATACGAGTAGATTTTGTGTCAAACACGATATGGCAGATAAATATATTTACAAAAATAAAACCTTATTTTTGTAAAAAAATATAAAAGAATTAAATTATGTTTAGATTAACAAAAATAGTAAAAACTTTATTAGTAATTAACGCTGCTGTATTTTTTCTTGAAATGCTTTTTAACGGCTCAATTATAGAAACGCTTCCATTTAAGATATGGATGACTAAATGGTTCGCACTTATACCTTTAGATGGTTGGACTGTCCGACCTGGTATAACTTCTGATTTTCATATTTGGCAACTTATAACATACCAGTTTTTGCACGGCGACTTTTGGCATATTTTCTTTAATATGTTTATGCTGTGGATGTTTGGCACAGAGTTAGAGCAATTTTGGGGTAGTAAAAAATTTCTTCGCTTTTACTTAATTTGTGGTGTGGGAGCAGGAATTTTGCATATATTAATTAGTTCAGCATTAGGAGATATAGCACCTGCAATTGGTGCTTCGGGGTCTGTTTATGGATTGTTGTTTGGTTTTATAATGCTAAATCCTGATAGACGTTTGATAGTATTTCCTATATTTATTCCTTTAAAAGCAAAATGGATTGGGATTGGTATGGTCGTCTTATCTGTTGTAGGTGGTATTTCAGGCAATGACGGAATAGCACATTTTGCTCACATCGGGGGTGGATTAATGGGCTTTTTGCTTGTTAAATTATTACCAAGCAAATTTGGTTTAGAAAGGAATAATTATGGTTATACTCCGCCTAACAGTGGGAACGTTGTCGGCAATATTTTTAATAAGAAAGAAAAGCAAAACCCATATTCTATAACTTGGGAAACACCATCACAAACAAATAATACTAATTATTCTGAACCTAATAGTTATAATTTAAAAGAGATTTACGTAGATGGACAGCGAATATCACAAGAAATGTTAGATACTATAATAGACAAAATATCTCAATCGGGCTATGCAAGTTTAACAGAACAAGAAAAATACATATTGACAGAAGTAAGCAAACAAATATAGTTTTACTTGTGAAATGCTATACCATATTTAATACGGTATGGCAAAATACAAAAAAAATGTTTTTAAATACCTTTTGTGCATTACTCAATTTGTTAATATATCTCTATAGTCAATTTAGAATTATTTCAGTAAAAAATTGTTTTTTTCATATCAAAATTTAACATAAAATGCTATTTTTATGTATAATTTTCTAATAACTAAAAATGTATCAATGTAATGTATCAATATATAGATATTGCTTTTAATCAAAAATCAAAAATTGAAGGAACTGCTTGTGGTGATGTATTTAGTATAGCAAGGTCGCCACATCATACTACTATTATACTTTGCGATGGCAAAGGACACGGCATAAAAGCAAACTTTGCTGCCGCTATGAACGTATCTTACCTTTCAAAATTATTGCAATCGGGCTTTAGTTTGCGTCAGGCGTTTGATAGTTTAGTTGATTTTTTCAATCAAGTAGGCACAGAAGGTGGGCATTATGCAGTATTTTCTATGATGCGGATACATAATGATGGGATGGCAAATATCTTATCTTTTTCTATGCCTCCGCCGATATTTATATCACCAATAGGTGCAAAAATACTAAATCTACGCGAGATTGAAACAGAAAATGGTATCATTAATGAAGCAAATTGTTATATAAAAAATACTGAAGCAATTATGCTAATGTCTGATGGTGTTACGCAAGCAGGTATAGGTAGAGGATTAGATTGGGGATGGACAAGCGAAGGAGTTTGCAAATTTATTAATGAAAATTATACACATAAAAGCATTGATTATATTAAACTATCTAATGATATAACGCAACAAGTTTTTACTATTAGCAACAATAATTATGATGATGACATAACAAATATAATAGGGTTTGCAAGGACAGGAAAGGTATGTAATATTATAACGGGACCGCCAGCAGAAAAGAAAAATGATTGCTCAGTAGTTAGGAAGTTTATGTCCGCCGATGGATGCAAAATTGTTTGCGGAGGAACTACTGCTAATGTTGTAAGTAGTGTGCTGAATACTAATTTAATATATAATAACGAAAAAACTAATCCATTTACTCCGCCTGAATTTATTATAAAAGGAGTGGATTTGGCTACCGAAGGTGCAATTACATTAAATCAGTTGTATAACATAATTGATGAAAATAGAAAACTTATGAATGAAGATAGTCCCGTTACTAAACTATTTGATAAAATAATGGAAGCAGATAAAATTGTTTTTTGGTTAGGAATTAATAATCAGTCGGATAACAATTCTTTAGAGTTCATACAGCGTGGTATTAAATCACGTCAAAATATAATTCCATCATTAGCAAACCGCTTAAAAGAATTAGGTAAATTAGTTATTATAAATAAAATTTAGAAAGGAAATAAATTCCTCTGTTAAAAATATTCTGTTATGCCGAATTTGTTTCGGTATCTACATAAAATAAGAGGATGCTTAAACAAGTTCGGCATAACAGTATACGGATTTTTCATTTTAGAGGTGACCCTTACAAAATAATAATTTCGTTTTAAGTATTCAATCTATTTTTGCTGTTATTTTTCCTTTAATGCCGCTATATTTTTTCAATTCTGCTCCGACATCGCCGATAACTATTGATGTTGCTACTTTGACGGGAATTTTTTTGTCATCATCTGTTATCCAAATACTTATTGTATTGTTAAATTTAAACAATCCTCCTTCGGCAACAAGTGGTTGCACTAATATAGTTTTGAACTTTCCTGCGGGGACTTTAATTATTTCTCTTTTTACTATTTTAACGGGAAGTTTATACACACTATCCTTGTAAAAATTAGATAATTCAATGACATCACCATTCTTTTTTTTACTTAAATCAAAAGTTCTAAAATAATATAATGCAGATAAAACATCCTGTACATTATCTTCAACTTTATATTTATTATTGCCGACAATAGCAGTATTATTTAGTTGGTCAAATGTTGCTTTAAAATCTTTTTTATAACTTCCTTCTCTTATTCTTTGATGGAACTCGTAAGGAAAAATACCCGCAACATCCACTAACGTTTTGTATTTATCATTAACAGAATATAACATATCAACTAATCCTTCGCTATTAACCCAAAACAAAATATCATAACAATCTCTTTTTTCTTTTGCAGAATTAGTAAATTGTTTTTTAGTATTACTAATAGAAATTCCTCCGCTTCCGCCGAGTCCTTTCAGCGGACCGCTTATCATTCCTACTTTATATTCTAATTTTTCGCCGAAAGTAAAAGCATCGTTTTTTATAGTTCGGTTGCCACTTTCTGCGAAAATAATATAAGCAGATAGAGTAAAAATTAGATATATTGAAATTATTTTTGTTTTAATCATTATTTTTCTTTGAATTCAGATTTTTTGCTAATATAATATGTAAAACTATAACATATAAACCATATAAAGAAATTACCAACAAACATAATAATAGCATAATTTAGATTAATTTCTTCTTTAAATCCTTGCGTATTTAGGATAACGTTCATTAAAGTGATAAAAGAAGAACCAACAATTGCAATTGTAGTAGCGAATATAAGTAATTTCTTTTTGCTGATATTGTATTTCATTTTGAATATTTTTACTTAAAAATAAGGATTACCTTCCTAAATAGTTGTCCCAGTCCTTCCATATAGCAGTATAATTTTGTTTTTCTATTTCTGCAATTAATTCTTTCGGGGAACGTGAATCATTAACTTCAAATTGTTCTAATTCATATATATTAGTGGCATAGCCGCCTGGGTCCGTTTTAGAACCTGCACTCATAGATGTTATTCCAAGCGGTATCATATTGTTTCTATATTTAACACTTTCGCGAGTAGAAAGTGCTATTTCAACGTTTTCATCAAACAATCTAAATGCCCAAATTAGTTGCGATAATTCTTTGTTTGATACAGGAAAATTGGGCTGATAGTCACCTGTATGTGGACGTATTCTTGGAAATGATATAGAATATTTTGTTTTCCAATAATTACGCGACATAAAACGCAAATGCAAACCAAGAAAATATGCTTCCACACGCCAATCTTCTAATCCTAATAATGTTCCTAATCCTATTCTATATATACCTGCTTGCCCAAGACGTTCAGGAGTAGATATTCTATAATCAAAGTTACTTTTTTCGCCTTTTGGATGATAAAAAGGATATTTTTTTTTGTTATAAGTTTCTTGATAAATATAAACTGAACTCAAACCTGCATCTATTAAACATTTATATTGTGCTATTTCTAACGGCTGTATTTCTGCCGAAATAGAAGAAAAATGTGGCTTAACTAATTTAATTGCATTTAATATATAATCTACCCCTGCCTTATTTTTGCTATCACCTGTGACTAATAATATATGTCTGTATCCCATATTTTTTATTATTTCTAATTCTTTTAGAATCTCTTCATCATTTAACACTTTCCTATTAATACTATTTTTTGCATTAAAACCACAATAAATACAAACATTATGACAATAATTAGAAAGATACAAAGGAATATAAAGTTGTATAGTTTTCCCGAAACGGCGATGTGTTTTCTGCTGACTTATAAGACACATTTCATTTAGATAATTTACTGCAATTGGCGACAATAAAGACATAAAATCATTCATAGATAATGCAATATTTTGTTTTGTTTTTTCTAAAACTAATTTTATATTTTTATCATTTACATTTAATATCTTTTCTGATATTTCGTCCCAATCATATAAAAATAGTTCATCAATAAATCTATCTTTCATAATGCAAATATAGTATTATTTTCTCTTATATGCCAACAATACTTCCCAAAATTTTCGTATTTTAATGTTCTTTAAATAGTTAAAAATTATGTCAGACGATAAATCAAAAATAAGAAATATAGGAATAATGGCGCATATAGATGCCGGAAAAACTACAACTACAGAACGTTTTCTATTTTATTCAGGTTATATTCATAAAATAGGACAAGTAGATGATGGCACTGCTTTTATGGATTTTATGGAACAAGAAAAAGAACGAGGCATTACTATAATGTCTGCCGTTACGCCTGTTGAATGGAATGGATATAATATTAATATTATAGATACACCAGGACATGTTGATTTTACTGCTGAAGTGCAAAGGTCTTTACGAGTATTAGATGGTGCTATTGCTATTGTTTGCGGCACAAGTGGAGTGCAACCACAAACCGAAACAGTATGGCGACAAGCAGATGAATATAATGTCCCAAGAATTATTTTTATAAATAAGATGGATAGATTAGGTGCAGATTTTTATAAAGTAGTTGATGAAATTAAAGAAAAATTTAGTTGTAATCCTGTGCCTATTGAGATTCCTATTGGTGCTGAAGATACTTTTGAAGGAGTTATTGATTTGTTGGAAATGAAAGCAATTTACTACGATGTTGAAACACAAGGTTCTAAATTTAATATAACAGATATACCTGCCGATTACATTGAAATTGCTACTAAATATAAAAATCAACTTATAGAATCTATTGCAGAAACTGATGACCAACTTTTAGAAAAATATCTTGCAGGTGAAGATATTACTATCGCAGAAATAAATTATACTTTAAGAAAATGTGTTTGTAATCGTTCTATTCTTCCTGTTTTATGTGGTTCTTCTTTAAGAAATATTGGAGTGCAGCCGCTAATAGAAGCAGTTATAAATTACCTTCCAAGTCCTAATGATATTACAGAAATATCGGGCTATGATGTTAAAGATTTAGAAAAAATTAAATCAGTTAAACTTATAGATAATGAACCATTTTCTGCATTAGCATTTAAGGTTGTGACTGACCCTTATGTTGGTCGTCTGACATATATTCGTGTGTATTCGGGGACATTAAATATAGGGGATAGTTTGCAAATTGCAGGAACAGATAAAAAAGAAAAAATACTTAAGATATTAAATGTCCACGCAAGTAAAAGAGAAGAAATAAAAGCAACTAACTCAGGACAAATTATAGCATTGCCAGGATTAAAGTTCGCAGGAACAGGTGATACTCTTTGTGATATAAAAAATCAAATTCTTTTTGAAAAAATCCGCTTTATTGCTCCTGTAATTAATCAAGCAATAGAAGCAAAAACGCTCGCAGAACAAGATAAATTACTTGAAGCATTAAAACGACTTGCTGATGAAGATCCTACTTTTAAGTTTAGTAATGATGCCGATAGTGGACAGATTATTATTAGCGGTGTTGGTGAGTTGCATCTTGAAATAATTGTAGATAGATTGAGACGAGAATTTAATCTTGATACTCGCACAGGAAATCCACAAGTTGCTTATAAAGAAACTATAAATCAAGAAATAATTAAAGAAGGTATATTTGATAGAAGCACAGGTAAAAATATGTTCGGCTCAGTTAAATTATCTATTAAACCAGCAAAAGATTTAGGAATAATTATTAAAAATGAACTTATAGATAAAAAAGGAAAAATAAATATAGAAAGAGCAGATAAAAATATGCCTGTAGAAATGCTTAATGCCGCTATGGAAGGAGCTAAAGAAGCATTAAATGTAGGAACAAGCGGTTTTCCAATGGCTGATATTGAAGTTAATATATTAGAAATGAAATATATTGAAGGCGAAAGCGATCCAATAGCATATAAAATTGCTGCTTCTATTGCGGTTAAAGATGCTGTTAGAATTGCTTCGCCTATTTTATTAGAACCAATGTTTCGTGTAGAAATTACTTCGCCTGAAGAATATGTTGGTGATATTATTGCAGATATGAATGCCCGTAAAGGACGAATTGAAGGCGTTGAATTAAAAGGAAATACGCAACTTATAAAATGTATTGCACCTTTAAGTCAAATGTTTGGATATGTAACTAAATTGCGTTCGGCAAGTCAAGGCAGAGCATCATATTCAATGTTTTTCCATAATTATGAACCAACAGAAAAGAAATAAAGTAATTTGTCGTTCGAATAGTAAAAACCAAAACTTTTAAATTAAATTTTATTATATTGCAGATTATAAAAAACATATTACATAAAATTATGAACAGATTTATTTTTATAATTGTTATGATAGCGATAACAATACAAACAGCAAACGCACAAACTGGTCCATTCGGTGGCGGAGATGGAATTACAGAAGCCACGGCTTTTGAAATCTATACAAAAGCACATTTGGAAGAACTTGCCGATAGTGTAAATAATAATCCAACTAATTCTCTTGGCAGTTGGAGTAAAGGCAAATATTTTCAATTAATGAATGATATTACTGACACAATTAGAACAATAATAGGGAACGCACCCTATACACACTTATTTGAAGGACATTTTAACGGCAACAATTTTAAAATTGTATTAGGTATTGATACTGCTGCAATTTCTTTTAATATGTACACTGTAATAGGTCTTTTTGGAGTCATAAGGAATGGTACTATTATTAATCTTAGAACAGAAGGATATGTTAAATATTCTTCATACAATAGTGTTGCTACTGTTTGGATAGGCGGAATTGCTGGGACTGTTTCAGATAATAACTACGATAAACCAACCATATTTAAAAATTGCATTAATTCTTGTGATGTATATTTTGAAGGTCAATGTTTTCGTCTTTTGGGACCAGGTGGCATTACTGGAAGTGCACATAATTGCATCATTGAAAATTGCATTAATACAGGAAATATGTATTCAACGTCCAATTCAGATACTTGGGGTGCAGGTGGAATTATTGGGGGGGTAGGATATGGAATTACAATAAAAAAATGTATTAATATTGGATTTGTTGGAAATGAAAGTTTTGCAGGAGGAATTGCTGGAGCTTGTAATAACTTTGATACTCTAAAAATAGATGATTGCATTAATATTGGATTTGTAAAAGGAAAATATAGAGTAGGTGGGATTTTAGGCAATACCCGGCAGCAGCCTGCAATAGTAACCAACTGCATCAACGCCGGGTTTATAGAGGGAAATGAATCTATTGGGGGAATTGTCGGCTATGCATTGAATAATAATACCGTTATAACCAACTGTATCAACACAGGAATAATTGAAGGAGAAGAAAGTGTTGGCGGGATAACAGGCGATGAATAAAATTAGGGAAACCTCTAAAAATCCTTTTGTCATCCCATAATGATTTAGGGGATGCTGAAACAAGTTTGTATGACTGCTAAATCCGAGCAAAAATTAGTAAATCACGAGCAAAATTGAGTAAAAGATGGGTAAATCCGAGCAAAAGTTATGCAACACGGAGATAAATCCCCGTGATGAATAAAAGGTGGAGATGCTGAAACAAGTTCAGCATGACAGGTATAAAGGTGGAGATGCTGAAACAAGTTCAGCATGACAGGTTAAAAGGTGGAGATGCTGAAACAAGTTCAGCATGACAGGTATAAAGGTGGAGATGCTGAAATAAGTTCAGCATGACAGGTATAAAGGTGGAGATGCTGAAACAAGTTCAGCATGACAGCAAAAAAGTTTGCACGATAGCAAAAAAAATAAGAAAATAATAAGTATATTTGTAATTATTGATAAATAAAAATATATAAAGTGTTATGGTTAATATATTGTTTATAGGGGATGTTGTAGGGTTTTCAGGTTTAGATTATCTAAATGAAAATCTAAATTATATAGAAAAGAAATATAATACGCAATTTATTATCGTAAATGGCGAAAATATCTGTAACGGCAAAGGTATCACAGAGCGTGAAGCAAATGTTCTTTTAGAATTGGGAACGAGCGTAATAACTACAGGGAATCATATATGGGATAATTGGTATGCACAGCGATTATTAAAGTCAAGTGATAATGTTTTGCGTCCTTATAATTATCCGAGCGGGAATGCAGGATTGGGTTATAAAATTACAACAATTCCATATACAGATATAAAAATAGCAGTTATGCAATTGCAGGGTAGGACTTTTATGTATCCGATTGATTGTCCTTTCCGAGCCGCTAATAAAGTGATAAATAGTATAAATAATAATGAAGTTAAAATAATAGTTGTTGATTTTCATGCCGAAGCCACAAGCGAAAAAGTTTCTATGGGTTGGTATTTAGATGGTAGAGTTAGTGCAGTTATAGGAACACATACACATGTTCAAACAGCCGATGCACAAATCTTTCCACAAGGAACGGCTTATATATCCGATGTCGGTATGACGGGACCATATAATTCTGTTTTAGGATTAAAAACAGATGTTTCATTAAATAGAATTATTTATCAAACAGCACATAAATATGAGCCCGCTTCAGAAAATAATAAAATAGCAGGAGTAGTTATTAAAGTTGATGAAAATACAGGCAAATCTTTAAGTATAGAAAGTTTTATTTATCCTGAATTTGATAGAGGCGTTTGATAATTGAACCTCTAAAAAGTTTATTCCAAATTAAATCCGCATCCCCGTATAAAAAAACAGAAGTCCTAAAACTTCTGTATAAAATTTAAAGAAAAAAAATGTTTGTTAGAAAAATTATATATTAAAAGATAGATTTATCTTCATCAAAATCTGCAGATGGACTACTTACATCTGCAATCAGTGACATAAAATCATCATCTTCAAAAGAAGTCATAGTAAAGTTTTCTATATCTAAACTTTGTTCTACTTCACCTTCTTTGTTACGCTTTGCATCAAGCATTAGCATATTATCAATAAGAACTTCCACTATGTGTTTTCTTATTCCGTTTTTGTCTTCAAAATTACGTGTTTGTAATTTTCCTTCGACGTAGATTCTGGCACCTTTTTTAACAAGTTTGTGGCATATTTCGGCTAATCCTCGCCATGCTACAACGGTGTGCCAATCTGTGTGTTCTTGCAAAACTCCTGCTCTATCTTTCCACGAGTCAGTTGTTGCTAAATTGAATGATGTTACGGGAATACCGCTAGGGGTATGTTTTAATTCGGGGTCTCTGCCCACATTACCAATTAACATTACTTTGTTTAATGTTCTTGCCATTTTTCGTTCTCCGACAAAAATATATCTAATATTAAATTTTCGTTATAATCAACGTTTTAAATTACAAATATACATTTTTTTTAAATGCTTTTATATAATATTTTTTGTAATTTTGTATAAAAATTATTTTTTTATTTATGGCAGATTCAATTTTTAAAAAAATTTACAATAAAGAAATTCCATCAGAAATCATTTATGAGGACAATTTTGTTTTTGCAATCAACGATATTAACCCGATTGCACCAGTCCATATATTAGTTATTCCAAAAGAACAAATACCAACAATCAACGACATTAATGCGGATAATGAAGCAATAATAGGAAAAATTGTTCTTGCAGCCAAACATATTGCGAAGCAACAAGGTGTTGCTGAAAATGGATACAGATTGGTTTTCAATTGCAATGCTGACGGCGGACAGACGGTTTTTCATATTCATTGTCATCTTTTGGCAGGAAAGAAATTAATTTGGAATGCTTAATTATATGTAACCTATAAAAATGTTATACAGAATCAAGTTCAGCATAACATAGTTTTTATAAAAAATAACACGGGGATGAATCCCCGTGTTAAAATACTTTTTATTCCGAACTTATTTAGGTAAAATAAAATGTAGATTTTAAAATACAAACTTTCCTTCTTCCATTATAGATTTGCCATCAACACTGAACGATGGATTTCTAATTATGCAATCTATATGTATTGGAATATCGTTTGTCCCGCCCATAGAAATATTATTGCCGAATGCAATATGGACAGTTCCCATAACTTTTTCGTCTTCTAAAATGCATCCACTTATTTCTGCTTTAGGATTAGTTCCGATACCAAATTCAGCAACTATTTTCGCTTTTTCGCCGACATTACTTAACATTTCATCTAATTTTTTGGCATCATCTCCGCCTTCAATAGATGTGATTTTTCCATTTTTAAGATATATAGTTATTGGTTCTTTAATCATTCCAATACCTGCAACAGAGCCATCAATTATAAGTTTGCCGTCTGCTTTATCTTCTAATGGGGCAAAATATACTTCACCTGAAGGTATGTTTCCCCAAGCACTCTTATTAGACAGCACGCCTGTGGATGATATAACTTTTCTTCCCGCAAATCCAAAAGTTGCATCAGTGCCTGATTTGGAAGTAAGTTTTATTTCTTTTGCATCGGTTAGTGTAGATATTAGTTTGTTATTTAACTCTATAATGCTATTAGAGTTAGCAGCAAAACAACGCAGCATTATATCGGTGTTTATTCCAGGCATTGTTCCTACTCTTGTGCCTGCTTCTGTTGCTCCTCTGCGAGCATCGGTGTGCGTCATCGAACGTGATGTAGCACAAATTACTGCATCTACTTTTTTCATTAACGATGAGATTGCTTCGGGTGGTTCTTGCCCGTTTACTTCTCTTTTTTTAATTTCCACGTAGAAGGATTCTTTGCATAATGTTTGGCCTGCTTCATATAATGCGAGTCCTATTTCTCGCAATCCTTCGTCAGAAATGATTAATATATTTTCGGTAGGAGTGACACATAAATACTCCTTTAATGCTGCTTTTGCAGCAATGATTAATTTTTCAGTTGCCATTTTTTTATATTTAATTAAAAATTGTTGTAAATTAATAAAAATTTTTGACAAAATTATAAATACTTTACAATTTTGTCAACGGTAATAACTCTAAAAGTGTTTGAATTTATTGTTATTCTAATATTATGTTCTTTATTAGATATATAGTAGTTTTTGCCTTTTTTTTCAAAATAACTTTCTTCAGTTTTTTCAATAATATCAAATATCATTTTTTCAATTTCTTGTTTTGAAAATTGGGTGTTTAGTTTTTTGTTTATCCTTTGATAAACAAGTTCAGTATAACAAATTTTATTTATAAAAATATCCATAATTATTTATGTTAAAAAAGATGCCGAAACAAGTTCAAAATAACAGAATACATAATCTTTTTTATTTTCAACGCTCTACAAGCAATTTTTTAGTTCTTGGAGGTATTGGAGGGCTTGTAAAGGAGTCATTGAATTTAAATCTGCGTTACGTAGTTTATCTCTAATAGCATCATCTTGTATTTCAAAAATGGAGAGTTGTGATTCTTGTTGTTGATGCTTTTTTGTTGTAAGGATATTAGAAGTATCAGCAAAAAGTTTATTGTTAGATGTGTTAACACTTTTTTCAAACTCGCCCATAATTTCACTTGCACGATGCACAACAGAATAAGGCAATCCTGCCATCCGTCCAACATATATGCCGTAAGAATGATAAGAATGCACCTTTGCACCTTTGCTAATATTATGTGTAAATACGATATTGCTACCAGATTCTAAAACATCTGCCCTGTAATTTATAATCCTATTATACTTTGATTCTAAATCGTTTAGTTCGTGATAGTGTGTGGCAAATAATGTTTTTGCTTTAATATGCTCGTGTATATATTCTGCGATAGCCCAAGCAATAGATATACCATCAAAAGTAGCTGTTCCTCTTCCAACTTCGTCAAGCAATATCAAACTTCGTTTCGTTGCATTATTAAGAATATATGCTGTTTCTTGCATTTCTACAAGAAAAGTGCTTTCACCGGCACTTATATTATCTTGAGCACCAACGCGTGTAAATATTCTATCTACGAATCCAAAATGTGCCTTATTTGCAGGCACAAAACAACCTATCTGTCCCATTAAAACTATTAAAGCAGTTTGCCGCAAATAACAAGATTTCCCTGCCATATTCGGTCCCGTTATTATATGTATCTGCTCCGTATCTGTATCCATAAAAGTATTATTCGGAACAAATATCTCGCTTGCAGGCAATGACTTCTCAACTACAGGATGACGACCCGCATCTATTTCTAAAGAAAGCGAATCATCTATTGACGGCTTAACGTAGTTATTTAATTTAGATATTGTTGCAAAACTTTGAAAGCAATCAAGAACTGCTAAATGGTATGCATTATTCTGAATCTGCTCTATATATTCTAATATCTTTGATTTTATTTCATTAAACAATCTATGTTCTATCTCTTGTATTTTGAACTCTGCATCTAATATCTTTGCCTCAAATTCTTTTAACTCGGGAGTTGTATATCGTTCAGCATTTACTAAAGTTTGCTTCCGCTCATAATGTGATGGTATTTTTTTGCTATGTATTTTTGTAATTTCTATATAATAGCCAAAAACACTATTATAACCTGCTTTAAGCGATGGAATATCGGTAGCAGCACGCTCTTTATCTTGATATTTATCTAACCAATTTTGTGCTGAATACTTTGCTTGAACATACAAATCTAATTCTTCATTATAACCTTTTCTAAAAATATTCCCTGTGCCGAAATTAATACTTGGCTCATCTAAAATTGCATCTTTTATTGTTTTAACAAGTTCATCTAACGAAATTATATTATTTATAGTTTTACATATAGCATTATTTTCGTCATTAGAATTATCTTTCATTTTGCAAAAATAATTATTTTTTATATTTTTTTAAATATTTTACTCCTAATTACAAATAACTTACTCGTATTTACAAATATTTTACTCCTAATTACAAATAACTTACTCGTAAGTATTAACACGGGGGCTTGCCCTCGTGTTGATTTGTTTGTTTTTACAAATAACTTACTCCTATTTACTAATAAATCACTCGTAATTACTAATAATTTACTTCTATTTACTAATAACTTACTCGTATTTACTAATAACTTACTCGTATTTACTAATAAAACGTTACTAATTAGTCACGTTTTGCCTGTAATTACTCGTCTTTTACGAGTAATTACTCAACTTTTCGCCTAATTAGAGGCAAATCACGAGTAATTAGAGGCAAAAGACGAGTAATTACTCAACTTTTCGCCTAATTAGAGGCAAATTACGAGTAATTAGAGGCAATTTATTAGTAATTAGAAGTAATTTATTAGTAATTAGAAGTGATTTATTTGTAATTAGAAGTAAAAGATGAGTAAATACGAGTAATTTATTAGTAAATACAAGTAAATTGTTTGTAAAATAAAGAGATGATGAAGTAAATTCAGCAGGATAGATAAAATATTTTAAACCTTTTTTTAATAATTATGTCTAATTTTGTGTTATTAATAATTAGTATTTTAATTTAATGAATTATTCAAAAATAGCATTTGCTTTTTTATTTCTGATTTTTATGTCAGGAACTCTAATTTCACAGCCGCAAAACCGAAATAATCCTACTGACGCACTCCCAAGTGGAATAATAACAGGTAGAGTTGTAGATAATGACGGCAAAAAACCTATCGCAAGAGCAACTGTTACCGCTCATCATCCAGAAACAAATAGGTTAATCAAAGGTGGATATACCGATAAACAAGGTAAGTTTTCGCTTAATGTAAATGACGGGAATTATACTGTTGAAGTTAAATTTGTCGGATATGATACAGTGTTTGTTCGCAATATTAGTATAAGTTCGTCCAAACAAGAGCATAATTGCGGCGACCTAACTCTAAAAATGGTTGCAATACAACAAGCAGAAATCCAAGTTGTTGCACAAAGAGAAGCAATAGAAGTTGGCTTGGATAGAAAAGTATTTAATATAGAACAAGATGCATCAAATATCGGCGGTTCTGCTCTTGATGTGCTTGCAAATATTCCTTCGGTCACCGTAGACCAAGATGATAATGTAAGTTTGCGTGGCAATTCTAATGTAAAAGTGCTTATTGACGGCAGAGTTAGCAATCTTACCGCAAGTGAAGCATTAGAACAAATACCTTCAACGATGGTTTCATCAGTAGAACTAATTACTAATCCAGGAGCAAGATATGATGCAGATGGAACTGCAGGTATGATAAATATAGTTACTACTCGCCAAAGAGATGATGGTTTTAATGGAATGGTCAATCTAAATGGTGGCTTAAATCAAGCAGGCGAGCCAAGATATTCAGGTTCTATTGCTGCTAATTTAAATACGGGGAAATGGAATTTTTTTGTTAATATCTCAAGTAGATTAGGAAACAGAAGCGGAGAATCTGAAAGAAATAGATACCTTTTAAATAGTTACGGTGATACTTTGCAAACTCTAAAACAAGAAGGCAATAATAAAGGCGGAGGACAAGGTTTTAGAGGTAAAATTGGTGCGGATTATAATTTTAGCAAAGATGATGTTTTAACTTATACTTTTAATGCAGGTGCAAATAGAAGATTAAGTAATAATGAAAGTAAATATTGGGTTTATGATAATGAAGATATTTGGATAGATTATTATACTCGTGCTGAAGATAATCAGAGTCCGTTCGGAACTAATTTTGAGCATACTCTTTCATATAAACATAATTTTGAAGACAAAGGTCATGAACTTTATGTTGATTTATACTATAATGGTCACAATAGAGAATGGCTAACATATTATAATCAATATAACTTTTTTGCACCTAATTTTGATTCTTCAATATATTCTAAACAGCAAAATGTTTCAAGCACAATTTCTAATATTTATACTACCCAATTTGATTATGCACGACCTATCGGAACTAATTTCAAATTAGAAGCAGGCGGAAAGTATTATAATAGAAAAGGTGATATAGATAATCATTTAGATAATTTGGTCAATAATATTTGGGTTGTAGATACAAATAGAAAAAATGAATTTAGATTTACAGAACAAATAATAGCAGGATATGTAACAGGTTCTACTAAATTATTTGATGCAATTAAAACCAATGTTGGAGTGCGTGTTGAGACAACTATAATGGATTTTAATGCTATTCTTGCTCCTGAATTAAGTTTCAAAAATGATTATACAATGTTATTCCCGAGTGTTTATCTTGCTTATGATTTAAATATTAATCACCAAGTTAGTGCTAATTTTTCAAGCAGAATGCGAAGACCTAACCATTGGGATTTAAATCCCGTAACTAATTACGAAGACCCATTGAATTTAAGAAAAGGTAATCCTGAATTAGAACCTGAATCACATTATAATTTTGAATTCGGTTATCTAATGAATTATGATGTATCTACTCTTACAGCAACGCTATTTCACAGATATTCTACCGATGTAATAGAATCCTATAAAAGTGTTGTTCAAGGAGATACAACTTTATCTATGCCGATGAATATATCCACGGCTTCAAGAACAGGTTTTGAATTTATATATATGTATAAGATATTTGAAAGTTGGAAAGCGGATGCTAATTTTTCTTTATATTCATATAGTATTGATGCAAGAGATATTGGTGCTGATAAAAAAACAGCATTTAACTGGACTGCAAGAATCAATTCACAACTTGATTTATTAGAAAAGTTTTTAAATATAACTTTAAGTGCTAATATTCGTTCTAAAATGTTAAGGGCACAAGGTGAATTTAAAGGTAATTGGAATATGGATGCATCATTTAGGTTAAACTTTTCTCGTCAATTTAATATATCATTGCGTTTGCAAGATATATTTAATACTATGCAATGGGGCGGTTTTGAGGACATACCGGGCGTATTATATTCAGAAACAAATACTAAATTTAATTCTCGTGGTTTTGTTCTTGGTTTGTCTTACCGATTTAACGATTACAAACAAAAACGAGAACGCAACCTTGACGATGGTAGAATGGACGAAGGGGATTAGTTATTAGTAACAATTCAGCGTAAAACAAAAAAAAGGGGAACTTTGTTCCCCTTTTATAGTTGTGTTCCAAAAACTATTTAGCAATAGTAAATGATTGTGATACGGAGTTTCCGTCTGCATACAAAATTAAATTATAACTTCCACTCGGTAAATTATTCAAAGCGAAAGATAATTTATTGCTGCCACTGAATGCTTGGTTAGAAACCAATACCATCACTTCTTTTCCTGTAATATCCATAATAGATAATTTGATATTTGCTTCATTTGATAGTGCAAATGCAACATCAAAAGTGTTATCGGTCACAGGATTAGGAGTAGGTTTATCTAATGAAATGAAATTAGAAGTAGCGTCAATGCTTACAGATTTTTCACTGCTATAATTATAACTTCCGTCAACATTAATAGATTTCAATCGGTATGTATAAGTATTTCCGCATTGAACATTAGCATCGGTGGTAGTGTATATGTTAGCAATGTTGTTATCTCTTTTTGCTTCTGTTTCGTAGATATTAGCAAAGTTGTTGCTTGTATTTAATTTTTCTACAACAAAACTATTAACATTAACTTCGCTTGCTGTTTCCCAATCAAGGACAACTTTATTATTGATAACATTTGCATCAAAGTTCACAATTTCAGTATGTAAGAAAGTTTCATCATCTATAAATCCGCCAAGATTAATTAAAATAGCACTAATTATATCTTTCGGGTCATCATAATGTCTCCAGTCAACACCGAGGTAAATAGCATTCATTTCAGAAGTAAATGAAATCAAACCGAATGTTTTATCAGCCTTATTTACAGTGACAAGTTTGCTATAATACAATGCTTGTAAAGAAGATAATTTAGCATTTCCGAAGTTTTCGAATATAGCGGGTTGCATTCTAACATCTTTCGGAGGATCTAGCGTGTAAAGTGTATTGTTTTTAATTGCAGCATTTACATTAGGCAATAAAGTAGAACCTGTAAGTAATACGCTGTTGCTATTTGGTGCTGCTTCGTAAGTTGCGTTGTATATACCTGTGCCTCTTGGCGTAACACCGAACAATGATTTAATAAAGTCGTCTTCTTCAATATATTGATAATAAGCATAGGAGTTACGTGATATTTCTTCAGAAGAGAATATTATATTTTTGCGGTTCTTATTTGAAGCACCATACATAAATCTATTTATATCACCTTCTTGGTATTCAGTGAGCGAATCGTTTAAAGCATCAGACCAGAATAAATATCTATACATAGAGTAATTAACCGATGTTGGTTCCCAAACACTTCTATCTATTATGTCATATCCTTCTTCATCGTCATTTGCTTTGTAATATATGCCGAGGTCTTTAAAACCTTTTTGTAGTGCTTTAAAGTTTAAGAATCCTGCAACGTTTGACATAACGTCAGAGTTTGGAACAAGATAATTATCGCCAAACCAACTAACGAAGTTTGTATCACCGCTGTTTATGTAACTGGCATCAATACCGCCCATATTAAGAATTACTGTATTATTAGCAGAAACAATAGCACTAAAATCAGATTTTTTGATATAATATCTAACTACTTTTGCAGGAATTGTAGATGGTGGATAATTTGTATTATTTGTATTATCTTGGTCTGATGGCAAAGTAATTTCATATCTATATCGTGGAGTTACGTTGTTAGCCATACCTCTAAAACGTTCAGGAGTTGGAGTCGTTACTAAATCAGCATAAGACCTTGGAAAACGTAAAGGACTGTCATTTCTTATATTGAAACTAACAGGCACGGTTTCAGATGGTGCAGCATTAATATTAACAGTGTAAGTTTGTAGAAGTGTTCCGCCTATTTCAGGAGTTGAGGAAACATCAGGTATTTGATATACTTGCAAAGAACATACTCTTCCTATAATAGGTGTGCTACCATTGTTTCTAATATTTACAATAACATCTACAGGAGCCGTAGTCATAACATATTCGGCTTCGCCAAATTGTGGATGTGAGTAATCCCTTGAAGCAACAGGCACAACAAAATTAACAATACCAAGATCGTTTTCATATGCTTGACCTGAAAATGCCCATGCACCGATGTCGTAGTTTTGGTCTGCTACACCGCGTAAATTACCGTCTATATCCGTTTTTATGAAGTCAAACTTTTTGCCTCTACCACTTAAATATGAACCAATAGGAGCAGGAGTAGTAACTCGTAATAATTGCGGATTTGTATTCGTTCTATACAAATTAGGGTAGAAATTGGATGTAGCAGATGTATTTTCTGTATTAGTATAAAATATCCATTGTTCTAATCCTCTAAATTGGTCCCTTGCGCCAGGGTTAGATATTACTGACCTTTGACGTTGAGATTGTTCTATAAATCTAATAACAGAACCATCAGGCGTATAATATACGTTGTTATCTGCTTCAAATTTAGTGCCATTATCTTCGCCGTTAGGACGCTTACTTTGTATAACAACGGCAGCAACTATATCAGCACTATTTGTTTCGTCCAATACAGCAATAGCATTGTTAAACATCATTATAGTATCTACGTCTTGCACTACGAGTCCGCCGATATAAGCATCAGGGAAGTTAACTTTTCTATTATCATCTTCATGTATTATTATAGAGTTATTAATAATTTTTGCGTGTGATATTGTATAAGTTGTATCTCTTCTTTCTGTAAATAATTCAAATTTATCTAAAAACGGAGAATCATATACTCTTGATGCAAACAATCTAATACCATATCTACTGCCCGTATAGTTATCCATATGTGTTTTAACATCCCATATAACGTTATTAAAGATATTTATAGAATCATTATGATTAGCAAAATACTTATTGCCCGTTATTTGAGAATACACGAAGTTATTAAGTTCTTGTTCTACTTTTATGCCGTAAGCATCTTTATTAGAATAAACTCTACTTATTTCATTTCCTTCTAATGATATGTGCAAATTATTATATCCTGTAGTTCCTAAAAACTCTTCGCCGATTCGCATCCTGCCAGGAATACCCATCATAATACCTGCAACATCGTTCTCTTCTGTATTAGTTATACCGATAACGTATATAACGTTGTTGGTAACTTTTGCACCATTTTCGTAGCCAAGGAATATACCTGCAACATCAAAAGAGTTTATTCTATTATTAGAAAATACGTTGTTATCATTGTAATAAGAAACATATTCGCCTTCAAATACGTTGTAAAGTGGACCTATTCCTAATGACATTATACCATAGGAACCATTTTCAATATAGTTGCCGTGAATTACGTTATTGCTATTTAAAACTGTATCTAATACTCTGCTATTAACTCCATTATGGTCAACAGGTAAAACGTTTCTAATTAAAATTGCAGCAGCAACTCCATCTACGTCACCAAAAGTAAATGTATTCCATTTAGCATCGTATAATAATTCAGGAACTTGTGGATTCGCTAACGGAACGCCGCGGATTACACAATTTTTTATTGCAATATTATTTGCACCAGTTCCTAACATTATAGGTATTCTATTCGGTGCATTTACAGGAACATTCGGCGATAGAGCAATACTAATAGATTGGTTTGCTCCACCATCTATTTCTAATTTTGCATTATAAGAATAGAAATCTTTAGGACGTTCTCCCAGCGCCGTTGAAATAGAACGAGATATTTTATTAGCAGATGCATTAGGAAATTGCGATGACAACGCCGAACCAAAATGCATTCCTATACCTGTTCTACTTAACAAATTAATTTGTATAGAAGAACGCATATATCTTAATTCTTCTGAAGGAACGAAACGGATTAATTTATTATGATTAAACTTTGCAGAATCTGCTTTGTATCTTTCATATTCTGCTTGTGTATTACCATAAAAACTTCTTGGTAATGTAAAGCCCGCTACAGACGAAGATATATCAATTGCATAATCGGAATTGGTTGTGCCTATATTATAAATAGGGTCGGTTAGAACAAATGTAACTGTATCTCTTACACCTCTGTTATAGACATCGGCTAATGCTTGTTCTATTGTGAGATATTGTGCCCCCCACGTAGTGCTGCCGACATTAAAAGTTCCCGTCAATCCTTCGACTACAGGAACAGATAAATTGAAATAATTATTAGCATCTTTTGAATCGCCATCATCAGCAAGGAAGAATTCAATATCATACATACCTATTTCTTTCGGAATGAATGGCATATTGAAATCATAAATTACTACTTCGCTACCGCCCGGCAAAAATTCAGGATTTTGAACTACTACTGATTTTGCGCCACTTGGTGCTGTTATAGTCGCTGTTAATGCTATACCACTGACATCAAACGCTGAATTATTTCTAAGAGATACCCGCGGAAAATATACTTGGTCAACATAATATGGTCCTGTAGATGTGCCTGACATCATAGCAGCACTTACTACTTCACCTTCGTAGGGATAATCTATATTAAATATAAGCGAAATATGGTTATTACCAGTATATAACTCGGCTACATTGAATAACGTAACATATACATCTAACCTATGCGGTCCAGGTTGCGTGGCTGCACTCTGAGGATTGAATTTATTTTGTTCAGGAACATCGTGGCGGAATTCTTGATCCATTGATATCTCTGTCGTTAATCTTATAGACATTGTAGAATCATATACTACACTATTGTCGGCTATACGTGTAACTACATACCGAACATCATATTCTGCTCTAATATCGTTTTTACCCAAATTTTTGAACGTAGTAGCAAAATCTATTGTTCTATTTGCGAGTGGGTATGTTTGCCTTGACGAATCATCGGGAGATTCTATCCGTATTGCCGCAATATCTACATCATAACGTGCTTCGAAAGTTCCAAACTTTTCGCTTATTTTCTCTTCGATGCCGTTCATATATCTAAGACGTGCCTCTACTGTATAGAAACCTGATGCAACATTAGCAGTCCTGAAAGTCAGTCTACGAGCAGTTTGAGCAGCATCTACCATAGAACCTTGTGCATTAGAAAATGTATATTGGATTGGGTCATCACTACTAACTGATATAGGAATATCTATCCAATTACTTGACGGATTATTCGGATCCCGTGCTTCAAACACTACTACATTATCGGGATTTCTAATGATATATTGTATTTGCACCGGCGGATCACCTGCTTTTCTTCTAAACCATACAGTTGGAGTAGTTATATCACCCGTAATTGGATTTATAGCAAATAAAGTGTCCTTAGGAATAAAGTCATCCATAGTTGGTCCCCTACTAAGAATTCCGAAATCAATGTATCTATCAATGACTACATATTGTGTTGCAAAATTATTTAGCATAGAAGGATAAGTTGTTGACCATGAAGTTGCAGTTCTATGAAATTGCATAGGATTTGCAGGTTCAAACACTATCAATCTGTTAGCAGTATTACCGGATATAAACGCATTTGTTTGTGAACTTGGCGAAATAATTGTTCCTATTCCCGGTCCAAAATGTATTCTAATTTTATTAGGATAATCCAAGTCGGAGTTTTCATAAAAAATTATTTGAACACTGGCTGACTGTGTAGTATGATAACTATACCTGGACAAATTTGTAAATTGTATTACTAATTGTCTATTAGGTGCCGTTCCTAATACTTGCCAGACCATATTTTCCGGTAAGCAGGAACCATCCCATGAACAAAGCATTATTAGATTCCTATAAACATAGCTACCTGTAGAATTAGGATAGTTCGTATAAAGATAGGTAGATTGTCCAGGATATCCTGTTCCACTTCCTGTTGCAGTAGCCCCAATCTGCACCCATCCATTTGCCATTACTGTTATTCTAGTACCAATAGGATAAGTAGTGGTATCAAATGTTATAGGAAATGGGATTAAAAAGTAGCCAGTAAAATAATCATGGGTCTGTGAAGAAACACCGTCCCATGTTAATTGTTGAGAACTTGTAAGTGGAACATATGGTTCTGAACCTACTTCAATTGGAAAGTTAACTGTATCTAAAATTCCATTATGCGCCTGCCCCTCTGCTTGTGGGGTGTAGATTGCCAGCATCATTGCAATACATATTGCCAGCGTTAAAACTTTTTTGAAAGATTTCGTGTTGATTGAATTATTATATGTTAAGAAATCTTTCGTGGCGTTCTTTATCTTCTGAACGCCTTGTGACAGCATCATCGCTCTTTGGCTAGCCGTCTTTAAAACTTTTTTGAATAATTTAATGTAGTTATTCATAAAAAAAAGGCCTTATATTATTAAAAAAAAATCGTGTTAATATTATATTTTTTTCTGTCCTGCCGAATTTATTTCGGCATCCCCTTATTTTATGTGGGGGATTCCGTGCCAAGCACAGAATGGCAAGTTTATTTTTTTTCATTTATCACTAAAATAACATCTTTTAGCGTCATAATAGTTTCTTTCAGTTCAGCATTTGTTTCTTTCAGTTCGCCAATAATCATATCTTGTTTATCTATTTTTTTGCGTAGTTCAGCGATAATTATATTTTGTTCAGCGATTATTATATTTTGCTCGGCAATAATTATATCTTGCTTTGCTATCCTTTCGCGTAGTGCTACATTATTTTCTTTTAGTTCAGCAATAATTACATTTTGCTCGGCAATAATTATATCTTGCTTTGCTATCCTTTCGCGTAGTGCTACGATAGTTTCTTTCAGTTCAGCATTTACTTGGACTTGATATTCATTAAATCCTTTTAGTTTTGCAACTTCTCCTGCCAGTTCTTTTACTGCTTGCGCCAGCCCTTCATTAGTAGCGGCTGATATAACAATATTTGTTAATTGTCCTCTTGTTTTATTTATAGCTTTTTCTATAGCTTCCATAATTTTTATCTAAATTACATTTTTTATAATACAAATATAATATTTTATTTTGAAAAAAATACTATAATTATAATTTTATTTTTTTCATTTATCACCAAAATAGCATATTTTAGCGTTATAACAGTTTTTTTTAATATATCAATTAGTTTAGCATTAGTTTCTTTCAGTTCAGCATTTACTTGGCATTGATATTCATTAAATCCTTTTAGTTTTGCAACTTCTCCTGCTAATTCTTTTACACTTTGCGACTGCCATAAATAAATGCTTTTTAATTTTACTATTTTTTATTAATGTATATAAAACACGATATCATCCTATGATTAGCAATCTCCAATAAAATTATTATTTTTCTAAACAGCGATATTATTTTTTATTTTGCTATAAGTATTAGGTCCGATACCTTTTACATTTAATATATCTTCAGGTCTTCTAAATTGGTGTTTAGTTCTATATTCAATAATTTTATCAGCCGTCTTATTCCCTATATTATAAAGTTGCATCAATTCTTTTTTTGTAGCAGTATTAATGTTGACGATGCCATTAAAATCAGTTTTTTTAGGTGGCTTTTTATAAAAAAATGTATCTGCTTCTACTAATTCTTGGACAGCGTTATTGCTTGTATCTGTTCCAACAAATTTAGTTTTTTCTATATTTGAAATACTATCTAAAATACTTCTTAACGAATCAGCAGAAATATTATTTTGTTTTTCATTTAAAGGAAAGTAATTCTTTCCAATACCACCAAATGCAAAACCGATAACAATAATTAGAACAACATAAAATTCTGTTATAGTTATTCCCATTTTTTTAGATATAGATGCAAACAATTTTTCTTTCAAATCTCTAAATACTTAATATAATGTTACGTAAAATAATTATATTTTTGAAAAAAATGTTTTTTATGAAACTTTCTAATTGAACCATATTTGCAACGCTTTTTTTATACAAAAATTCCTTATTTTTGAAAATAGCAATGTGAGTTTTACTCATTCTTTATTAATATTATGTTAAAAAAAATAAATTTTATATTCCTACTATTATTAGTGCTAATAATAGAACTAAATGCAGAAAATAAATTGCATATCGGCTTATCAGTAGGACTGGCAATCCCCAATGAAAAAGTATCACAATTCTACGATGACGCTCGGCAACGTATAGAAGGAAAAGATATTGACACTTTTGGAATGTTTTTGCTAAAAACTGCCACTAATATAGGTTATAATATACAAATACAAGGCAGAGTTTCGCTATCTAATAATTTTACTTTTGTGCCTACTATTGGTCTGTCACGCTTTAATGAAGGTATTTATGAATTAGTTCCGCTGGGAATAGATACAGTTATAGCAAAAACACAATCTACAGCAAACATAGTTCCTATTTCAGTCGGTATAAACGGGCATCTGTTTAAGAAATTTATATCGCCGTATCTAAATGCAAATTTATGTTACAATTATATTTCTTACACTTATGATATTTTTTGGACTAATGATATTTCTATACCTATTGCAACATCAACAACACAGCATAGATTGGGCTATTCTGTTGGAGCAGGAATAGATATTGATTTGTCGTTAGTATCGCTAAATTTAGAAGCAAAATTTAATAGTGTAAATATTATAAAATACGATAACGAAGAACCCACAAAACAATACTTTACATTTTCATTAGGAATAATTTTTTAAGTTTTGTATTATGTTTGCCGAGTTTATTTGTATCTGCACAACATTTTTATATAAGCACGTCCCCAAATTAACAACGGGATATTTTTTTTCATTACAACTCTTCTATGGTTAGATTTGTATTTGTGTATATACAGATATTTCCTGCAATTTTTAATGCTTCTTCTACTATTTCGCGAGCCGACATATTAGTATGCTTCATCATTGCTTGGGCTGCTGCCAAGGCATAAGGTCCTCCCGAACCAATAGTAATGATGCCTTCTTCGGGTTCTATTACATCGCCTGTGCCACTTATAAGAAGTGCTTCCGTCTTGTTCATTACAACTAACATTGCCTCTAATCTGCGAAGATATTTATCTGTTCGCCAGTCCTTAGCCATTTCTATTGATGCTTTCATTAGATTGCCGCGAAAAGATTCTACTTTTTCTTCGAATCGTTGTAGTAATGTAAAGGCATCTGCAGTGCTTCCTGCAAAACCTACTAATATCTGATTGTTATAAATCTTTCTAACCTTTCGGGCATTTGATTTCATTACAATAGATTGCCCCATAGTTACTTGTCCATCGGAGCCGAGACAAACTTTACCATCGCGTATTACACCAACTACGGTTGTTGCTTTTATTTTTTCACTTTCCATATTCTAACGCTTTTAAATAATCTTTAAAATAATGAAAAAAAATGTTATTCCAAACTCGTTTCAGCATCTACTTAACAACTTTTTGCATCTTTTTTAACACGCGGATTAATCCCCGTGATAACTTACCTACTTCTTTTCTATTAGCACGGGGGCTTGCCCCCGTGTTAATATATCTTAAACCTTGCTCTGGTTCTGGTAATCTTTTTACTTTTCCTTGATAACAACCAACTGGATTATAGAACTCTTCTATCTTTGCGTCTGTCATTTGATGAGAAACATAAATCTGTGATTGACTTTCATCAAATGCACCCTTCTCTATAGTTCCTACATTATTAAAGGTAATATCACCCGAACTCTCTTTAAATGCATACTTACCTATAGTTCCTACATTATTAAGGGTAATAGCACCTGAACTCTCCCAAAATGCATACTTACCTATAGTTCCTACATCATTAAATGTAATATCAACCTTACTTACAAAAAATGCCCCCTCTTCTATAGTTCCTACATCATTAAAAGTAATAGCACCTGAACTCTCAAGAAATGCATCCACTTCTATAGTTCCTACATTATTAAAGGTAATAGCACCTGAACTCCCCGCAAATGCACGCTTCTTTATAGTTTCTACATCATTAAAGGTAATAGCACCTGAACTCTCCATAAATGCCCCCTCATCTATAGTTCCTACATTATTAAAGGTAATAGCACCCTCACTAACAATAAATGCCCCCTCATCTATAGTTCCTACATTATTAAAGGTAATAGCACCTGAATTCTTCAAAAATGCACCCAAACGTATAAGTGTTACATTATTAAAGGTAATATCTCCCGAACCCTCTCTAAATGCCTCCTCAGTTATAAGTGCTACATTATTAAAAGTAATATCACCCGAACTCTCTCTAAATGCATCCGCACCTATAAGTGTTACATTATTAAAGGTAATATCACCCGAACCCTCTCTAAATGCATACGCACTTATAAATCTTACATTATTAAAGGTAATATCACCCGAACCCTCTCTAAATGCATACGCACCTATAAATCTTACATCATTAAAAGTAAATATTGCTGAACTCTTATAAAATGCCTCCTCACCTATAGTTCCTATATTACCTGCGGCTTTCACTGATGTTATTTTAGTATTTCCTGCAAAAGCATAATCAGGTATATCTAATCCGTCAGCAATTATTATATCGCCCGAAATTGACGCACCTGTATATTCTCCGCTGTTAATTATACAATCGGCAGCTGTTTTTCCATTTTGAGTGAAGGAAGTAATAGTTGTTTGTGCGTTCGTGCAAAAAATAGGCGAATAAATCATTTGTATATCTTATATTATTATAGAAATCGTTTTAATAATTGCAAAAATAAGAAAAATAGGTGGAAAAAGCAAACACGAGGAGGAATCCCCGTGTTAATGATGTTATACTGAAGCAAATGTTATATCAGGTGTTTTTCTATCGGATATTGTTCGGGAACTATTACTATGAAGTTTAGATATGCCTCTTTATTTTTTAAAACATTGATTATTTTTTCTGATTGTGTTTCAAAAGAAATACTTTTTTCGCGAGCAAACAAAATTATAAATAGCGTTGTTTGTTCTAATTTATCTATATAATCTAATCTATCTTCATACTTTACTATATTATAACTTGGCTGGAATTCTTTTAGGTTCTTATTACAATGTTGCTTAATAATTTCTATCATAAAATCAGAACTTGCATAAGTAACAGGCAGGTTCGTATTACTTGCAAAATTACTTATATGTCGCATCCATTTAGTAAATCCTTTTTCTAAATTAGCATTATCAGGCACGCCTACTATTATATTTTTGAAAGCAGTAATAGGTTGGTTTATGTGGCTAATTACAGTTTGTATATCATTTTCTTCCAATATTACATCAATATGCTTTCCGAGTATATCCCATCTATGAATGTTCTTAGGCCATCCAATAATTAGCATCGTAGAAGTTAATTCTTTTAACGCTCTATTTATTCCCATTACGGTATTAACATCAATTCTTGATACAGGATTAAAACGAATATCTTTTGAGTATTTACTTTTAGTAAATTCTGTTATTTTCTTCCTATTTATTAGAATTGTTTCTTTATATTGTTCGTTATTTGCTTGAACTATTGTTAAAGGATGTATAACATTATTAGGATTAGGATAAGTAAAATTAACTGCAATTGATAAAAGTTTATCCACTGTTTCAGGGTTAGCATACGGAACTACTACTCTTTCATTAGCATCTTCATCTATTTCTATTGGCGGGCTTTCTAATACAAGTTTTCTACCAAAATGTTCTGTAACTATGGAACTCACTATACAAGATATTAATATCAATAATACAGTAGCATTTAGTATATGAAGCGATATTATTCCAATGTTGTAACCTATAAGTGCTGTTGCTATAACTACTGCTGCATGTGCTGATGTTAAACCAAATAATACACCTATTTCGCTACTACTAAACTTAAATATCTTACCCGAAATAAAAGCAGGGAATAATTTTGTAGGTATTGCTATTATAACTAATATGGCTGCTATTAATAATGTATCACTATCTGTTATTACTGCTTGATAATCTATTAGCATTCCAACGTAAAATAAAAAAACAGGTATAAATATGCCATCGCCTACAAAATGTAAATTAGATAGTAATGACGAGTTCTTAGGTATATATTTAGTTAATGTTATACCCGTTAAAAATGCTCCTATTATTGGTTCTAATCCTACTAAATGTGCCATACTTCCTGCTAAAAACAAAAAGAAAATTACTAACGAAAAACTACCATAAACACTCTCTTCTATCTTGCTAAAATACCTTTTAATTACTAACGGAAACAAAAATAATACTATAAATATAAACCCAACAATTAATAATACAAACTTTAATAAATACTCTATACTTATATTTCCTTTACTACTTGCTAATACTATTCCGATAGAAAATAGCACAACAGAATCACTAATAATTGTGCCACCAACTGCTGTTATAACGCTTCGTTTGGATGTTAAACCTAATCTGCTTACTATTGGATAAGATACAAGTGTCTGCGTTGCAAACATTAATGCTACTAAAATTGAAGTAGATATTCCGTAATCTAAAACAAAATGAAATATGCTAAATCCAATAACAACAGGTATTATTATAGTTAATATTCCATACACTGTTGTATTTCTTTTATTGGTTCTTATTTGTGCGGGATTTAGTTCTAAACCTGCAAGAAACATTATGAACATTATTCCTATGTCTGATAATAATTTTACTCTATCGTCATTATCTACTAATCCTATTCCGTAAGGTCCGATAATTATTCCGAAAATGATATATAAGATAATATTAGGAACTTTAATTTTCTTTGATATTCCGGGAACTACCCAAAAAACAAAGAAAAGAACACAAATAATTTCTACAGGTAATTGAAAAGGTATCATATATTATATAATTATTTTAACAAATATACGAAAAAAAAGAAAAACCCGTCATACCGAAAAAACAAAATTCGGTATGACAGGTTTATAACATTATTTTACTTCACATGCAATGGAAACTTACTTGCAAAGTTGCTGACATCGTTAGATATTTGTTTTAATACTTCGGGCTTGTCTGTATTTTTCAATGCTTTATCTATAAACTCGGCAACTTGTTTGAAATCTGTTTCCTTAAATCCACGAGTAGTTAATGCAGGTGTTCCAAGACGAATACCTGATGTAACGAGTGCTGAATTTGTTTCATTAGGAACGGTATTTTTATTACAAGTAATACCTGCTTCGTCTAATGTAAGTTGTGCGGTTTTACCTGTTAATCCTTTATTTCTGATGTCAATTAGCATCAAATGATTATCTGTGCCGCCTGATACAACTTGATAACCTTTTTCTATCATTGCGTTGCAGAGTGCTTTAGCGTTTGCTAAAACCTGTTTAATATAGTTATCATAACTATCAGTTAAGCATTCAGCAAAAGCAACGGCTTTAGCAGCAATAACATGCATCAAAGGACCACCTTGTAATCCCGGCATAACCCAACTATCAATAACTTCACTCATTTTACGAGTTCGCCCCGATTTAGGTGCAACTATACCGAAAGGATTATCAAAATCTTTTCCAAGTAAAATTAATCCACCTCTTGGACCACGCAATGTTTTATGTGTTGTAGTAGCGGTGACATGTGCATATTCAACTGCATTAGTTAAATATCCGCGAGCGATAATTCCTGCAGGATGGGCTATATCAGCAAATAAAAAAGCACCAACAGAATCAGCAATGTCTCTAAATGCCTTATAATCTATATCACGCGAATATGCAGAAGCACCAACTGTAATAAGTTTCGGCTTATTTTTCTTTGCTAAATCTTCAACTTGATTATAATCAATTCTTCCATCTTCGCCAAGTTCGTAAGGAATAAAATTGAAAAATCTGCCCGAAAAATTAACAGGCGAACCATGTGTTAAATGCCCGCCGTGTTCTAATTTCATACCGAGAACATTATCACCAATTTTGATAAAAGAGTGATAAACAGCCATATTTGCAGATGAACCGCTATGAGGTTGAACATTAGCATATTCGGCTTTAAATAATTTTTTTGCTCTATCACGAGCAATATTTTCAGCAACATCCACATATTCGCATCCACCATAATATCTATTGCCAGGATAACCTTCGGCATATTTATTAGTCATAATAGAACCTTGTGCTTCCATTACTTCGGGGGATGTAAAGTTTTCACTTGCGATAAGTTCAAGTTTAGTTGTTTGCCTTTTCAACTCATTTTCGAGTGATTGATACAAATCGGGGTCTGCTTGTTTGATTAAATTATACATTACTTTTTATTTTTAATTATACAATTCACAAAAATAAGAAAATATTTGATAAAAATAGTAAGGTGGCATCTAAAAATTACATTAAAAAAAAAGAGTTTATATAACTCTTAAAAGATTGTCAGGAACTCTTAAACGAGTTTAGCTACACTCTTAAACGAGTTTAGGAAACTCTTAAACGATTGTCAGGAACTCTTAAACGAGTTTAGGAAACTCTTAAAAGAGTTTAGCTACGCTCTTAAACGAGTGTCAGGAACTCTTAAAAGAGTGTTACAAACTCTTTTTTAGTAACATAATATTGTATTAAAATTAGGGGATACTGAAATAATATTCTATTTTAAAATAATTTTTGTATTTTTGTAAAAATATAATTTAGAATATTAATTTAATTAAAATATAAAAAATGAATTTTAAAACAATTTTGACAATGGTGGCTGTTTCTATATTATTGTTTTCTTCCTGCTCAAGCAATAATACGCCACAAGAAAAAGAAACAAGTGCAATAACTTTTACTAATTATTATGATAGTTTAAGTTACTCGTTGGGCTTCGATATTGGTAATAATTTTCTTTCACGTCTGAAAAAGGACTCTATGGATGTTAATATGGACATTGTTTTTCAAGGACTGAAAGCAGGTATTATATACAATGAAGATACTACAAGCCCATTATTAACCAAAGAAGTAATAGATTCTGTGCTTATGAAAATGCAAGCAATAATGCAAGAAAAACAGCAAAAAGAATTCGAAGAAAGACAAAATCAATATGAAGAACGTAAAAAAACAGCAAAACAAGATGGTGAAAAATTTCTCGCCGATAATAAAAATAAGCCCGATGTTGTTGTTGAAAAATCAGGTCTTCAGCATCGTTCTATCAAAGCAGGAACAGGAGCAACTCCTAAAGCAACAGATATTGTTAAGTTTCATATAGTTGCTAAATATATAGACGGCGAAGAATTCCAATCTACCAGAACTATGGAAGCACCTGCAGTTCCTATGGAACAACTAAATATGCCAGGTATGAAAGAGGCAATTACTAAAATGAAAGTTGGTGATATATGGGAAGTAGTATGTCCGCCAAAGTTAGCCTATGGTGACCAAGAAACAGGTATAGTTCCACCAAATTCAGTAGTTATCTTTGAAATAGAACTTATTGATATAGTTCCACCAAAAGAATAGCATAATGAAAAAATTTTAACAGGCAGAACTTTTATGGTCTGCCTGTTTTTTTTGTAAAGTATTATATTAAAAATAGTGGATAAAAAACTACTTTTGTTTTCCGAACAATCCTTTTTTCTTTGTTATTATGTTTTTGGTTAGAAAGTTTTCGTGTGATGCGAGTTCTGTTATAATTTCTTTTTCTTTTGCTGATATTTTCTTTGGTATTAATAAATTTAGCATAACTATAAAATCGCCTCGTCTGTGTGTATTTAGTCCTTTTATGCCTTTATCTTTAAGTTTAATTGTATCGTTAGGTTGCGAACCTGTAGGTATTTCAATTTTATCAATTCCGTCTAATGTTTCTATTTCAAAATTAGAACCTATTGCTAAATCAGGAAAACTTACATCCAAAGAATATAGCACATTATCGCCCATTCTTTTAAATTTTTCATGTTCTTTTTCTACAAATATAACAAGTAAATCACCTGCTCTACCGCCGAATCTACCTGCATTTCCTTTGCCTGAAATAGGAATATAGTTGTCGTTACTTACTCCCGATGGCACGGTAACATCTATAGTATCTTCAAACGAAACTCTGCCTTCGCCGTTACATTCAGGACATTTTTCTTTAATTACCTGTCCAACTCCATTACAAGTATGGCAAACCGTAATATTAACTATTTGACCGAACACTGACCGACTAATATTTCTTACTTCACCTGTTCCACTACAAGTAGGACAATTTATTTTGCTTGCATCATCTTTTGCCCCCATTCCTTTACATCTTGAGCAGTGTGTTAATCTTTTAATTTTTATTGTTTTTTCTGTTCCGAATGCTATTTCGTTTATAGTTAGTGGTAGTTTTATTTTTATATCGGAGCCGCGTTCACCTTGTTGTCGTCTTGGTCTACTTCTGCTACTTCCTCCACCGAAGAAATCAGTAAATCCACCTGAAAATATATCACTAAAATGAGTAAATATATCATTAATATTGCTGAACGGGGAATATCCGCCACCATTGAAACCACTAACACCTGCGTGTCCAAATTGGTCATATCGTTGTCTTTTATCTTGGTCGTTTAATACTTCGTAAGCAATGGCTGCTTCTTTAAATTTTTCTTCGGCGGTTGCATCATCAGGATTTCTATCGGGATGATATTTTAGTGCTAATTTTCTATATGCTGATTTAATTTCATCTTGGCTTGCATTTTTATCTACGCCAAGCACTTCATAATAATCTCTTTCTGCCATAAATAATTTACATTAGTTTACAAAAATAAGGATTTTTTTTTCAAAAAAAAACCTTATTTTTGTAAATAACTTTAAAAAGTATTAAAAAATCATAAAAATGTATAAATTGTTGCTATTATGTCTGTATTAAAAAAACAAATTAAAACTAAAAAAACAAAAGAAGAAATGAAATCTTTTGTAAATGATAAAATTTTAAAACTTCCAATACTATCGTCTGTAGTAAGTAAATCAGAATGGAATATAGATAGATTGGATATTGAATCAAAATTAGGTGACGGTTATTTTCTATTTATGGAAAATTTGGTTGAATTAGAAATAAAACTGTCTTTTATGGGAAATATTGCAAAAGCACAAATAGAAAAAGCAATAGATACAGAATTCCTAAAATTAGAAGAAAATAATAGTTAATATATGACAAAAGAAGAATTGATTAATATTTCTAAAATTATACAAATAAAAATTAATGATAACGAAAGTAATGTTCTATTTAATCAATTAAATGGAATTACTGATTATGTTTCTAAAATAGATAATTATGATTATATGTTTAATAGCGAAACAGAACTCCAATTTATGATAAATGACGTTAATAGATTAAGAGATGATGTTTCTAATACTTCAATTGCATTAAGTGAAACATTAAAAAATGCTCCTAAAAAAAATGAAAACTTTTTTAAAGTTCCTAAAGTTATAGAATAGTGCTATTAATTTAGTTGTGTTTAAAAAGCATAATACAGGCACATCTAAAAACGTGATTCTCAATTTATTTTGCCATCTCCTAACATATAATTAGAGGATTCTGTGTCAAGCACGGAATAACAAGGAGTAAATATACGTTTTTTTATACAAAAATTTATTATTTTGTAGCAAGTTTTTAATTATAAAACGTAAAATAGTTAAACAATGTTTGATGCAAACTTTCTATCGCTGACGCAAGATAAAATAATTATCGGAATGCTAATACTAACTCGCATATCGGGACTATTTGTAAGTGCATTATTTTTTGGTCATATCGCTATTCCAATCCCCGTAAAAGCAATGCTGATACTAATTTTAACATTAATAATAACGCCCATGTTTTTTGACACCGCCGCCCCCGTAAAATTTGAAATAGTTAATATGTTTTTGCTAATGTTTAAAGAATTATTGGTAGGAGCCATTTTAGGATTTGCATCAAATATTATATACTGGGCGGCAAGATTCGGCGGTGGATTAGTGGATATGGAAATGGGATTCCAAGCAGGAGCAGTATTCGACCCAAATTCAGGAGCACCCACACTCGTAGGCGAGTTTTACGCCTTAACAACTTTAATGTTATTCCTTTACTTCAATGGACATCACTTCTTAATAGAAGCATTATATTTAAGTATGAAATTCGTCCCATTAACAACTTTTGAACTGACAGAAGCAACTTTAACAACCCTATTCAAAATTACTTCATCGTTCCTTATTCTCGGATTAAAAATCGCTGCACCAGTAAGCATAACCATATTTAATACCAATTTAGCATTAACATTATTGAGTAAAGTATCGCCGCAAATAAATATATTTATGTTAAGTTTTCAAGTGAAAGTAGCAGCAGGATTATTAGTTTTGTTTGCGTCAATCCCTGTAATAGGGATAGTTAGCAAGCAAGCACTACAATTAATGCAAGCAGAAATAACTACTTTTTTATTGACATTAAATCCTAATATAGCAGGATGAAAATCTCTGATTATTGATAATACTCTAAAATTAACTCTAATAGAGTTAAAACGTTACTAATTTTCTTCTTTTACTGCAAACAAAAACACGAGGGCAAGCCCCCGTGTTATGCAACAAATAATTTGTTAGTGGTTTTAATTTGTTAATAGTTTTGTGGATTTTGTTTTATTTGAATTAGTTTCTCCTATTTTGAATTGCGATACTAAATTAGTAAGCGATTCAGTCATATTTGCTAATTCATTAGTAGTTGATGCTACATCTTCAATATTGCGAGCAGATTCGGCTGTTACTTGCGAAATTGTTGTAATATTTTGTGAAATACGCTGACTTGCTAATGTTTGCTCTTCACTTGCGGTTGCTATTTGATTTATCATATTTAGCAATTCATTTATGCCTGAAAGTATTTCATTTAATGATGTTCCTGCATTATCTGCTAAATCAATACCACTTTGGACTTCGGTAGTTCCTTTTTCCATTACTTTTACTGCTGAGTCGGTATCATTTTGTATTTGTTTTATCATTTCAGCAATTTCTTTGGTAGCCGATGCGGTGCTAACTGCTAATTTACCAACCGAATCAGCAACTACTGCAAAACCTCTACCTTGTTCGCCTGCTCGTGCTGCTTCTATTGCGGCATTTAATGATAAAAGATTAGTTTGGTCGGCTATATCATTAATAACATTTGTTATTTCGCTAATCTTCTTGCTATTTTCGTTAAGTTTTGCTATATTATCTGTTGATGCTCTAACAACACCTGATATATCACGCATTTTCTTAACTGTTTGATTTACTATACTACTGCCATCATTTGCTTTTACGCCGCTTTGTTTTGCTACTTCTACGGTTAAATTAGCACTATTAGTATTTTCTGCAACTGTCCGCGACATCTCTTCCATTGATGCTGCAATCTCATCTACCTGATTAACTTCTTTATGAAGTGCTGAGGAAAGAGTTTCCATTGTCGCTGATATTTCTGCCGTAGATGAAGCAGTTGTATGTATTGCTTCTTGCAATTGCGAAATCAATTCTGTTAATGAATCAGCAAGATTATTAACATAATTAGCAAAATCCTGCATATCGTTTTTATACTCATTAGCATTTACTCTTGGAGTTAAATCGCCGGTAGACATTAATTGCAATACATTTGCTGCTTCTTGCAATGGTTTAGTTAATTCATTAAGGGCATTATTTACTGTGCCTATAATTTCTTTAAAATAACCACTATGTTTGCTTGGATCCATTCTAAATCCAATATTACCATCGTGCAATGCTTTTGCTAAATCTGTTATATCAGCAACCATTTTTTGTATTGCTTCAAGAACATTGCGAAGATTATTACCTGTAATATTAAAGTTCTTATAATCTTCTTCTGTGTATTGATTTGGCTTTCCAACAGTGAAATCAATATTGCTATCACCTGCTGACATCTTTTTAATGTTTGTTGCTAATCGCTCAACTTCTTGCTTATTATATTCAGTAAGATGAGTGATTTGAGAAACATTATCTACAATCTCAATATGACCGATATTATTTCCTTTTCGATCTTTGATATAACTTGCATTAGTGGTAAATATAGCATCTCCTACATTGAAAGTGCTTTTACCTTTACCACATTTAAGATACTCTATACCGCATCTTTCATCTTTACAGATATCAACGCCCCAAATCGTGCCACAATTCTTACCAATTGTTTCTGCTTTGGTCTTTCCAAGAACTTTTAATGCACATTCATTAAGGAACACCAAGTTCTTATTCATATCTGTAATTGACACTGGATTATCAACAAATGCGTCTAATATTGCTTCATACCAACGCACTTGATTACTAAATATTCGTGTCATAACTATAGCGAATATTATACCGATAATCAATGCAAAAGTAATAATAGCAATGATTTCAGTAATAGAGACATTAGCATTTGCAGCGTTATTATGCGTAACTTCTCTAATTGCATCCAATGACACATCATATATGCCTTGAATATTATCATAGATTAAATTAGCTAAAGCCACCGTAGCATCTAATAATTTAACAGTTTCGGTTAGGTTACCTGTTTTAGCTGTTTCAATCATTTTTTCAACCATTGGGCGAAAATCACTAAAATGCTCACGGATTTCAGATAAAATAAGTATGTTTTGTTTAGATGTCTCGCTATTAACATCTTCACTAAATACATTATGCAGAGTATCAATCCTTTCTTCCATAACATCTAAAAGGTTAAGCAATCTACCTTTTTGCTTATCATATTCAGAAGGTTCAGTCATAACTCTGATAACGAATGCCCGTGATACCCGACTTACATTAGCAAATGCGACTTCAAGTTCCATAACGGGTTTTAGGGGTTCTACTTGGGAATTTATGCTGTTAGTATAATCGTCATTAATGTTATTAATACTTCTAATAGCAATAATTCCAACAATAAATGTAAACAGTAGCAGTATTATAAAACTGCAAAGAATTTTTGTACCGATTGGTAGTTTCTTCATAAAATCTATACTTTAATTATTAATTTCTTATTTTGCTAAATTTCAAAAATAATGTTTTTTGTTCTAATTTACAAACATATCTTTTAGTATCGGCTAAAAAATTAATATCTTTATGTATGTCATTCCAAACAGAAACTCTGTGTCTTTCTTAACTCGCTTCAGCATCTATTTCAACACGGGGGCAAGCCCCCGTGTTAAACAATCATCTTTTTAACAAGGGGGCTTGCCCCCTTGTGGTATAATTGCATTTTTTATGCAGATGCTGAAACAAGTTCAGCATGACAGATGTTGGAGTTAGTAAAATCATTCTTTTTTATATACCATTGCTTTAAGGAGATGGATTAACTTAAATGCCTTTGATACGCCGTGGAGCGATTCCGAATAACCTATAAATAAATATCCGCCCTTGTTCAAAGAATCAAAAAGATAAGATATTACCTGCTGTTTAGAAGTCGTATCAAAATATATTAGCACGTTGCAGCAAAATATTACGTCTATATCACGCATCATTCGCATTTGCTTGGCTTCATATAAATTGATATTAGTAAATTGCACCATCTTTTTTATTTGGTCGGATAACACATAATTTGCACCATCAAACTTAAAATATTTCGCTAATTGATCTTTTGGAACATTTCTTATAGCATATTCTTTATACACTCCTTTTTTTGCTTGTTCTATTACATTTCTATCTATATCTGATGCTAAAATTTGGAAATTAACACCGGGAAATTTAATTCTTAATTTTTCTAGTGCTATTATAGCAATAGTATATGCTTCTTCACCCGTAGATGAAGCAGCGACCCATATACGGATAGTAGGATTGATTTTGCTACCTTTTGCTGCTATTATTTCGGGGATAATAACTTTTTCTAAAGCATCAAATTGTTGTGGGGCTCTAAAGAAATATGTCTCATTTATAGTAATTGCTTCAAACAATTCGTTTAACTCTGCTCTTCCGTTAGGGGATTCTACAAAACGCAAATACTCTTCAAAACTATTCATTTTATGGAATGTAAGCCGTCTGACTATTCTTCCTTCTAATAAATATTTTTTGCTATCGGTAAAATATATTCCGCATAATTTATATATTAAATTGCGATAAGCGTTAAATATTTCTGTAGTCATTTCCATTTTACTAATTCCTGTAATTGGTTTCTTATCTGCATTAGTTCCTGATTGTGCAGGCGTATTAGATAAATTATTTGATGTTTTACTTGAAAAATCAAATTTAAATAATTGTTGTGATGCCATTATTTTATTTTCCGTCTTTTATTATAAAACAAAATTCATTTTATTTTTGTTTAAAATAAGGTTTTTTTAATAATTGTGTAATGCTATTATTTTTGAACTTATTTCGGCATAATAAATAAGGGGATGCCGAAATAAACACAGAATTACAGAATATATAGTTATTTTAGGTTTTATTTAGAGTAATTTTAGTGAAAATATTTATAGTTGCAGGCGAACCATCAGGCGATATACACGCCGCTAAATTAATGAACAAATTAAAAGAAATTAATCCAAATATCAGTTTTTTCGGCATAGGTGGAAAAAATATGGAACAAGAAGGATTAAAATCTATTATTCCAATAGAAAAAATATCTGTCGTAGGATTCGTCGAGGTTATAAAAAAATTGCTGTTGTTTCTCAAATTAAAAAAACAATGTCAACAAATTATGCTAAAAGAAAATGTAGATTGTTTTATTCCTGTTGATTATCCTGGTTTTAATATTAAACTTTCAAAGTTTGCTAAACAGAATAATATACCTGTGTTTTATTATATTGCACCGCAAGTTTGGGCGTGGGGAAAAAGGCGTTGGCAGAAAATGCAAAACATTATAACTAAATTATTTGTCGTATTTCCTTTTGAAGAAAAGTATTTCTTGGAAAGAAATATAGATGCAAAATATGTTGGGCATCCTTTACTTCTTAATCCAATATTTAATGCAAAAAAAGAATTAGAATTGCAATATAATAGCGAGAACAATTTAATTGCTTTCTTTCCTGGAAGTAGAAATCACGAAGTTATTAAAAACATTAGTTTATTTGCTAAAACAGCACAAATTATTCACAAAACAAATCCTAATTTTAAGTTTGGTTTTGCTGTTTCTGATAATGTAAATGCTAATATATTTGATATTTTGAAAAAATATAATTTTAGTTATAAACTATTTAATAATTCTAATGAACTTATGTTAAAAGCCCGATTCGGTATTGTAAAAGTAGGAACTACTACGCTTGAAGCCGCTCTACTTAATATGAACATGCTTGTTGCATATAAGACAACATTTACTCATTATTGGATAGGGAAAAAACTAATTAATCTTAATTTTGTAGCACTTCCTAACATACTTGCTAATAAAGAAATAGTGACTGAATACATTCAAAAATTTGCTACTCCAAAAATACTTTCTGATGCAGTTTTAGATTTTATATCAGATGAACATAAATGTAATAAACAAAAAGAAGAATATGATAACATAAAAAAAATACTAATTGATAGCAAAACAAATATAGCAGAAGAAATATTAAAATATTTATAGAATTGTATTAAAAAAAGTGTATCGGATACGAAAAAAGCAGTAAATTTTACTGCTTATTCCGCATCCGATTAATGTAATACATAATTTAAGATTAAATAGCGTCTAAACACAGTAAAATAAGGGGTGCCTAAATGAGTTTAGCAGGGCGTTATATATGTTATCTTTTTTCATAAATAATCCTTATTTTTGTATAGTGATATTTAAGTGTTTATAAATCAACGACTTACGGCGTTATTTTTTTGACTTCCAACAAAACTTCCAACATTTGGATAAAAAAGTGTATTTTTGTATATTGATTTTTAAGTATTTATAAATCAATGACTTACGGCCTTATTTTTTTGACTTCCAATAAAACTTCCAACATTTGGATAAAAAAGTGCATTTTTTGTAAGATAAAAATTAAGCGTATTTTTCATAATAATTTTTATCGTCATATTCGGCTTCAGCAATGGTTATATTTTTCTTTTTTGGATTATAAGAACGTTGTATTGTATCAAATTCTATGTGATTATTTACAATATTAAAACTTATTTTTACATTTGCATATAGTAAAACTATATATTAGAAAAAAGAGAGGTAAATGCAAATTCAAAATTATTCACTTTCTTGCATTTAATTTATAATTTCATTTGGGTAGAAATGTCGGCATCTAACACAGTCCAGTATCCTAAATTAAAAATATTACTGCAATTTGTATCAGTTCTTTTTGCTTCTAATCGGACTGCATAAGTGAATGGTCGTGGCAAATTATTTAGTTGTTTTGGCGTTAAAGTTGCTATAAAATTGTGCGAATTTCCATACATTTGGCTTCCACTTATTCTTGAAAATTCCTTGTAAGAAGTTATAGAATCTAAATCAACAGCATCGCATAAATTATGCGTAACGACTTCCGCAATATAATAAATAAACACAAATCTATCTAAAAAATTATCAAATAATTTTAAATCTAATTTTGTTGTAATTGTTTGTTCTGTTTCAAATTTTACTGGAGCATTATTGTTTTGTTTGCCTGCACTTGAGCAAGCCCACGGCAAAGTTGTCGTTGTAGAATTTTTAAGATAATATTGCAAAACAAGAACTTCCATATTGATTCGCCAATCAATTAAAACCCATCTATTCAGTTGCTTAAATCTTATTATACTATCATCTTTGATGGTAATAATAGATGCTAAATTAGTATTTGGAGTTTGGCTACCATCTTCGCAAATATGCAAAATAGAAATATCATCACTTTTAATAACATCCCAATCTTCTTTATTATGATAATTATCATACCAAACCGCATCCCAACCAGTCGCATCTGAAATTCTAACAATGTTATCTTTTCGCTGTCTTTGAAGCATAAAATTTGTTGAAAAAGGTTGTAATTGCCCATCAACCATTTTAACATCATTAGGGATAATTCTTAATATTTGTGTATTTTTATTTTTTTGAAATTCTGTTGCATCAAGTTCAATATTTAAGATATGTTGATGGTCTTGAATTCTATCATCTTTTAATCCTTTTATATTTAAAATTTCTGTATTTGTGCCTCCAATGATGAGTAAATCACTTGTTTTTGGAGTATATT
>WRLB01000005.1 GCA_009777815.1 Bacteroidota bacterium | reverse complement strand
TTTTTTTAATATTTCTTTCAAATATTTAGTTAAAAAATATAGTATTTTATGTTAAAATTTGATATAAAAAACAATTTTTTACTGAAATAATTCTAAATTGGCAATAACGGCATATTAATAAATTGAGTAATGCACAACAGGTGAACTTCATAGTTATGTAGGTAAAAAAAAACTACAGATGGATATGGATTGCTGTTGATAGACTTGGAAAGCGGTTTGTTTCTTTTGTCTGTGGGGACAGGTCTACAGAAACAGGATTAAAATTATGGGATAAAATAAAGGACTTTAGCATCAATTATTTTGCCTCGGATCATTGGAATATTTACGAAGAATTTATACCGGCTGGAAAGCATTTGCAAACAAAAGCAGAAACATGTACAGTAGAATAAGACATTATTTAGCAAGGTTCAAAAGAAAAACAAAGTACTATAGTAAAGCTGAATATATGATCTGTATATCTTTGAAGTTGTTGTTCCTTAAAACTTAATAATGAACTATGTATACTTTTTTAACAATGCCAAAGATTTTAATAAAAATTATAAAAAATATTATGATGAAATGGAACAAAAACACGGTAAGAATAAAAATGAATCGTATTATTGACATCAGGCAGAAATCTAAATATTCTAATAACCCGCAACATTCTTAACATTCTGAATGCTAAAAAGAAAGTTAAATCAACAAAACCAACATCAAAAATTAGAAAAATAACACAAGGCAGCGAAATTATTATCAGCGTAAAATCAAGTTTATTCCAATTATTTGCAATGTAATTTTTGAACGAATAATGTTTAATTTTTACGCTCATTTCAACAACAAAAACAAATATTATTGCAACATCAATCATTTCTAAAATTGCTATTCTATAGCCAATTTGTTCCTGCACAAAAATTATAATTCCACTGATTATTATTAGTGTTAGAATAATTTTCTCATTCAAAAATATCCTATTAAAAATGCTCATAAATAATTTGTTTAAATTTGGATAAAGT
Organism: Bacteroidota bacterium; assembly: GCA_009777815.1. Classification (GTDB taxonomy): domain Bacteria; phylum Bacteroidota; class Ignavibacteria; order Kapaibacteriales; family UBA2268; genus WRLB01. The sequence goes on along the minus strand of WRLB01000005.1, from coordinate 42,503 downwards.
TATTACTTTTAGTGGAAATTTTGTTTCTGTAGCCAAAACTTTTTTATCGCCAGTCACTAAATAATCTGCTCCCGATTGTTCTGCCAAATCAAATAAATAATTATCATCTGGATCAGAACAATCTGTGAAAACTGGAGTAGTTTTAAATAAAGTTGTTGCTTGATTGTAAAATTTAATATATTCATAAGTAGGCAATTTTAAAAACTTAACAATATGAGGTCTATGAATTACGCTAATAAGTTCAGTAGTCATAATGTCAGAGCAATATAACACAATATCTTCTATAGTAATCCATTTGGTCAGGTTTTTATATTCGTTTTTCAAAAACAAAGGAATCCCTGTATTTTTTTAATGAAACTTTTTACATAAAAACCTTATTTTTGTAAATACTTTTTTTGCAAATAGAAATAAAAGCAAAAAAATATAAAGTAAAAACCTATTTTGGTTTTACAAAATTGTTCTTTAATATAAAAAAAACATAAAAAGCATTTAGATTTATATTTTGTTTTTCGAAACTTAGGAAATTTCAAAAGACAGCCAAGTATAAAGTCACGATGCCGACGCAATTGCGTGGGCTTTACTTTATTTGGCTGTATGGTATCCTAAGACCTCGAAAAACAAATAAAAATAGTGAAAGTCACGCTTTTTTTGTTTTAAAAAATTGAAATTATTTTTATTCATATATGTGCGACCAATCACGTTAAAAGGGCAAAGGATTTTTTATGAAAAAGTACTTGATACTTTTTGGTTTTTTAGCAATGGGATTAAGTAATCCTTTAATTGCAAGTGACCCAGAACCACACTTTTTTGTACGTTCTACATCTAATCTGTTCACTAATTATGAACAATGGAAAGTAACAAAAGTTACTTCAGAAACTAACATTTTCCCACTTGATATCACTATGGGAACAAGAATAGTTTCGGATGAACCAGCACTGAATGGCAATGTTGGTCTTTTCTATTCGGGCATCGGAAAAGATTCGGTTGCCTCTATTAGTTCGGTAGGAATTGCTGCCGATTGGACTCCTAAATTAATAAATACTAAACCACTTAGTATTAGTGTAGGAATGGGAGTTCGTGCTTATTGGTTTAGTTTCTTCAAGGAAGATGAAGAGAAACCAGAGCCATCAATAAAGCATCTTGCACAAGGCACAAGGTTCTTTGATTTAGGCAGAACTTACCAAGTTAGATTTGATGTCTATAATAGAGTTGCCCTAATTGCAAATGCAGAATTAGCATCGTTTTCTAAAACTGAAGATGTTAAAGATTACTTTAAGCGAATGGCTAATGGTATAGTAGAAGGTTGGGCATATTCGCCAATATTTCTATTAGATTTTGGAACTATTGCAGGGGCAGTTGCATCTTCTGTCTCTGACGAGCCAACTCCTGTATTGACAGCACTTTGCGTAGTTGCAAACGCAGGAGCATCTTATCTTCGTAATTATGTGGCTCGTCACAACAAACATTTTCCATTTGACGAGGTTAAAGTGCCTCTGTTTGTGGATAGATTTAATGTTGGTGTAGAAATAATATTTTAAGGAGGTAAGCATTGAATAAAAAACAAAAACAACGAAAAAACGTTTTAATTTTAGTGCTTTTTGCGATACTTGTATTGCCAAGTTGTTCAGCATTAAAACCTACGGCATTGTGTCAATCTGCCGCCAATGACAAAAAATGCCAAGACAATATAATAGATGCAATAAATTATATTGGTGCAAAACATAACGCTAATTTCTTTATTGATGTGGATTCACTTAAAAATTTCAGTGACTTTGGTAAAGATATAGCATCAAACTTAGTAAAATATGCAGGGATCGAAATGAAAGTGGACTGGAATGCATATAGATTTGCATTAAACCAAAATGGCTACCTTGTCTTATATGAGATGGAAACTCAAGCCAAGTCACTTTCACCTACCCCAAGGATCACAAAAACTAACACTTTCAGTAAGGGTATAACTTCTTTCAAATTAGAAGATTGCATCTGTGGAAAATAGCAATCAACATCCACACAATACTAACAGGAAGCAAATTGCTTCCTGTTTTTTTGTAATCGTGGGATATTAAACATATAAAAAGAAATTGTAAAATATACCACCTACAACGCAAATAAAGTTGTATGTTTCTATACTAAATAAAATATGAGTAATGCTATTTTTTTATATCAATAAAATCAGATAATTTAGGAATATATGGTTTAGGTTTATCCCAATCTAAATATCCTTTAGCCCAATCGTAAAATAGACCTAAAAATAAAATAAATACAAAGATTGCCATAGCAACAAACGCAAACCAACCAAGTCCTCTAAATGATAATGCCCAAGGGAATAATAGCACTAATTCCACGTCAAATATGATATATGCTAATGCTATCATATAAAACCGAGTGTTAAATAATATCCAAGGCGAACCTTCAGGAACAATTCCTGATTCATAATTGGAAAGTTTTTTGCTTGTAGGATGACTCGGTCTAACGACCCATGCGGCAAGTATAGCAACTCCTACCAATAACAATGCAAATATTAAAAATATAAATATTACACCAAAACTTGAAAGCATAGTTTCTACTTAAAATTAAAAAAATATTATTAATACAAAAATACACTTTTTTCTATAAATATATAAAAAAAAAAAACAGCATAACCGAAGCCATGCTGTTAAAGATAAAAAATAATCATTTTATGTTAACTTATTTGATAAGTTAAAAACAAAATTCATGTCACCACAAAAATACACTTTTTTCTATAAATAAAAAAAACAGCATAACCGGAGCCATGCTGTTAGACAATAAAAATAAAACATTTTTATGATTAACTTATTTGATAAGTTAAAACAAAAAAAATTACTTCACCACAAAAATACACTTTTTTTTTCTATAAATAAAAAAAAAAACAGCATAACCGAAGCCATGCTGTTAAAACAAAATTATCAAAAATTTAATTTTAAATGAAATTTTTTAATCACCACAAAAATACACTTTTTTCTATAAATATAAAAAAAAAAAAACAGCATAACCGAAGCCATGCTGTTAAACAAAAAAAATGTTGCGAAGACCAATTTTTCTTTAACTTATTTGATAAGTTAAAACAAAAAAAATTACTTCACCACAAAAATACACTTTTTTCTATAAATAAATAAATATAATAAATAAAAAAAAAACAGCATAACCGAAGATATGCTGTTAAAAAAATTTCATTCACATGAAAAAACAAAATATCCCTTACGAACGTTTGAACGAAATTTTTTTTTGCTTACTTTTATATTGTCTATCTATGGGAAGTAAGCACCCCTTATTTTACTATGTTTAGACGCTATTTAATCTTAAATTATGTAAAAATTACATTAATCGGATGCGGAATAATTAGTAAATTTTACTGCTTAAGCAGTAACTTTTACTGCTTTTTCAGTATCCGATTTAAGTAATTTTTACATAATTACACATTTTTTAATACAAAGAACAGATTTATTTTATCGGACTAAACTTATTTTAGCATCCCCTTTATTTTAATTAAGAGATGCCTAAATATTTTATATAATTTTTTTACTATTTTCCTGTATATTTACCATAATTAAAGTATTTTTAACTATGAAAACTTACAAAAATCTGAACGAACTAAATTATCTATCTGTGATGCTAATATCACCTGATATAAAAGCAGCAGACATAGAATATAACAAAAAACTAATAATTGATGAAATAGAAAAGCACGCCAATAATACTAATTTGTTAGTGTTCCCTGAATTATGCCTGACGGGAAGCACTATCGGAGATTATTTTTTTAATGACGACCTGCCGAAAAAAATAGATGCAGCTATATACGATATATTAATAGAATCATACAATTTTCATGCAACAATAATTCTTGGCACTTGTGTTTGTATTAATCAAAAATTAATAAATTGTGCATTGTTTATAAGTGATGGCAAATTATTAGGAATTGTGCCTAAAAATAGTTGTAGTCGGTGGTTTAATTTGCCTGATGTGGATAAAATTATGATTAATGGGTATGATGTTAAAGTATCTAATAATCTTATTTTTCAAAGTTTTTGCAAAATCGGAATATGTTTCGGAAAAGAAAATATAACTTTTCTAAATGATAGCGAAATTGTTATTTGTTTTGAAACTCTACCATATATCTTTAATAAAAATGACCAAGAAATTATTAAGGCAATATCAAATATTAACAATCAAGCGATATTTTATATCGGTGCTAATTCTAATGAATCTACTACTGATTATTTTTATTTTAATGAATTATTTGCTTGTGAATGTGGTAAAAATATTGAGGGAGATAGAACTAATTATAACTGCAATAAATTTGAAGTAGATATAGATATTATACGTGGTGAGCGAAAACATAATAAGATTTTTAATGGACAAAATACTATATATAATTTTAAAAATGAAGTTGTAAAGTTTGACTTTTTAGATAAAGATTTTAGCAAAATAAATAGAAAATATGCCGACCCTTTTAATGCAAATGATATTTCTAATGACCCAAGATTAGTAGAGTTGATATTACCTATACAGGCATTTGCATTGGCAAAAAGAATGAAAGCAATTAATTGTAAATCAGTAGTTATTGGAGTTTCGGCAGGAATTGATTCTACATTAGCACTATTAGTTGCAATAAAAACATTTAACATACTTGGATTAGACAAAAAAAATATATATGCTATATCTATGCCTGCTCCTGCTACAAGTATTGAAACAAATGAAATATCAAAAAAATTATGTAATGCACTCGGTGTTAGTTATTCTGTAATACCTATTACAGATAGCGTTAAACAGCATTTAAAAGATATAGGTCATAATAACAAAGATTTAGATATTGTTTATGAAAATACACAAGCCAGAATGCGAACTATGATTTTATTAAATATTGCTAATCAAAAGAAAGGTATTGTCGTTGGAACAGGCGATATGTCTGAAATAGCACTCGGGTGGAATACTTTTAATGGCGACCATATATCTAATTATAATGTAAATGCAGGCATTCCTAAAACGGTTGCAAAAGCAATGCTATCTGCAATAATTAATACTTCTTGGCTATCAAACATAGCAAACAATCAAATAAAAAATATTTTAGAAAAGCCCATTTCTCCTGAACTTATTCCTGCCGATAAAACAGGAAAAATACAGGCAACAGAAGAGATACTTGGTTCTTACGAACTGCACGATTTCTTTTTATATTATTATATAAAGTATTTTTTGAGTGAAGAAAAAATACTTTATATTGCGAACCTTACTTTTGCAGAGAAATATACTAATGATATAATAAAAAGCACATTTCAAACATTTCTAAAACGTTTTAAGTTGAGCCAATACAAGCGTAATTGTAGTGTAGATGGTCCATCAATATTCGGCATTTCGTTATCACCACGAGGCGGATTAGTTCTTCCAAGCGATATGTAAAACTCTATTTTTATAGGTTATCTTCAGTGTCTTCAGTGTCTTCAGCATCTTCAGTGTCTTCAGTATTTTTAAATTTCTTAAAGAAACCCCATAATGTAAGAATTCCCACGGCACCAATACTCACACTAATTACCATCCATTGATCAATACCAACAACGACATCTAAAAAGAAACCTAACGCCAAAGTTAGTATAAGTATTAGCAATGTTAAAAGAATTTTTGCTATTATCTTCTTAATTTATATGTATTATAATAAAATTATTACAAAAATACGATTTTTTTTTAATAAAATAGTATTTTTGTAAATTAATAGTTAAATTTTAGTAAGTATGAAAAAAATAACATTATGCTTTTGGCTTATGCTCGTAGTAATGTGCAATCACAGAGTCCTTTCTAATATAGATATTTCGGTTCGCAATTTTGAAGTAACAGATGCACCACCACCAAGCACAGAACCTATTTTGTCTTGCGAAATATTAGCAGAATTAGACGGAAAAGTTATAGAGTTAAATTTAGAAAATATTGGAATAATACAATCGGATGTTGCCGTAGTATATAATAAAAGTATAGAAAAACCTGTTAATGGCTGGCAAAAACTAACTTGGGGATTAGCAGTAGGAATACCACACGATGTAAGGTTTGAAATAGTTGTTTCTTACAATGGAGAAATGAGTTATAGGAGTTTAGCAGATTTTCCTGATTTTCCCGGTTATGATATAGACCTTTATGAAATCACAAATGAAGTAGATAAAATTAATCCGCCAATGGATTTAACAGGTATTTTTCCTTTGGCGGGAACTACTAATGAAATACGTCATCCGTTCTTTTTCAGAGCAAGATGGGGAACAACAGGAACTGCCGCACCTTATTTAGATAGTATAACATTTACTAATCCTAATATGAGATATCAATGGTTAGGGGCTCCTAGTTGGGATCCTGGAGGCAGTGTACCTCGTAAATTACTATTAGATGTTTCTTATTTTATATATTTAATATATGAAGAACCGCCCGACAAACCGCTATTAAGAGATTGGATGATATTTCATTTTAGCGGCAATATACAATACAGATTAGAAATTATTAGGAATTCTTATCTATTGCCATACAAACCATTGCTTAAATTAAAAAATCCTGCAGGAGGAGAAAAGTTTGCTCCTTGCGAGGAATTATTTATACAATGGGAAGGACATAATCCTGAATTTATGGTCGGCATTCAATATTCTACTAATAATAAAAGAACTTGGAAATATATAGCAAGAGTGTCAGGACAAGATACATCTTATTTGTGGAAAGTGCCAAATGAGTTAGGAGATAGTTGCTATATAAGAATAGGACAAGATTTCAATCAAAAATCTAAAAAACAATTAGTATATGATTCTGCACAAATACTATCTGCCGAGTTTAATAATTTATCTACAAAAGTTCTAACTACTTCTGATATAGGAAATGTTGTTGAATGGAATTTATTTAATTCGGCTGAACCCGAAGTAATAACTACTATGAGTTTTCCTGACAATAACTCTATAAAATCCGCTATATACATAACTAATGAGCGATTTGTTATGCTTGATGCTAAATATAAACTATTATACTATATGAACTCTACAGACGATAATGTGGAGCCGAATCCCGTATCACTGAATTATATACTTGACGGCAATTTAGGGAAGTTGATAACAGATTCTAAACGTAGATTCATAATGATAGCACCTGATAAGCATTACGGAAATCAAATAACTTTTTTAGATACTGCGGGCAATTTTATTAGATTAGTTAAAGAAGATATACCTATTACTAATGTTGTGTGGTCTGATAGTGCTGAAAAATTATATTATACTTTGCTAAATGAAAACAATACTATTAAAGAATTAGATTTAAGTGGCTTTCCTAATATTACTACATTAAAAGAATATGATTTTGCTAAAATGTATAATCTTATAAATACTATGTCTGTTTCTAACGATGATAATTATATAGCATTAGGAATTAAAGCAGTAGAATCATACCAAAGAAGACCGATTTTAGCAAATAATATAGTATATGATAAACAAACAGAAAAGATATTTCTAAATCCAAGAAACCACGAAAAAAGTGCTGTCGGCATTGATTTTAGTCCTTCAGGAAATTTACTATTGATGGCTAATTCTGTTAATTATCAATTAATAATAGAGGACTTAACTAATGGAATCAATTCAAATAGGATGGATCGTATAACAGATACGTTATTAGGAATGAGTGTATCTAAAACTGGTGATTGTTTAATTGCGTATTCAAAAGGTGATACTAATTGCTTATATATTAGTTTTGCTTTGCCTGAATATACTGAAAATGAATTGCCGTTTTCAATAGTTCGTCCATCGGTAGCACTGGCAGATAGTTCTCTATCTTTAATGCGTGATTTACTAATTGGAACAAGAGATAGCGTAACATTTGTATTGCAATTATGTAATACTGGCGATGTTAATGCCATATTTGAAAGGGGCTACTTTACTAATACTTTAAACTTTAATGTAGATAATAGCAAAATGCAATTTCCGATGACAATAATGCCCGGTGAGTGTGTAGATATTTCTATTATACTTCATCCGCAAGATACAGGTATATTAGATGGAGTATTACGTTTTGTTGCTTGTAATAACAATTATAATTTTAATTTTTCATATAGAAGTATAGACAGACGTTTAACAAATATAGTAGCAGATACAATTGATTTTGGTGAGTTGTGTGCTTTAGAACGTGATACATTGCGTTTATTATTATTTACTAATGATGATAGCGTTGATGTAATAATTAACGGAATATATTGCAATAGTCCAAACTTTAATGTTGCTTATTTTCCTAATGATACTATATTACGTCCAGGCGAAAAGTATTACGCAGAAATATATTTTAATCCTCAAGTAACAGGTGAACATAATGGCGTATTCGAAATACTTTATTGCAATCAACAAAACGTCAAAAAATATATATACGCAAAAGGTGTAGGTATTGGCACTTATTTTAATTTAAGTCATTATAATCTCGCTTTTATGCCTGAAATATCTGAACGTAGTGTATATATAACTAATACGGGTGATGCTACATTGTATATTGATAGTGTAGATATTATTCCGAGTGATTATTATACTTGCATCACTCCACTACCTGTTTATGCACAAATAGGGGAAACCATAGAATTAATTATAAGATGTAACGATGTAAATAATATAATTTCTGCCGATATGCGTGTATTAGCCGCACCGTGTGGTAGGAGCAATACACTTAGAATAGTTCCATATCAAGCAATAGCAACTTTAACTATTCCATTAGTAGAAGGTGATGTGCGAGATAATGCTATTGCTATACCTGTGGGATTAGACCAAACCGAACTATATGCTTATCAAGGCGATAGGTTTTTGGATTTTGAAATTTATATAAACTCATCATTATTTTTGCCACAATATGCGGTTAGTGACTATGGTTCGGTAGATATAAAGTTTGATAAAATAGAATCAGGAAATCGCATAATAGAAGTTCGTTTTTTCGGCAATATAACAAGAAATAAAACAGAACTGCTTCGTATATACGGCGTTCCTTTATTGGGCAACACCGACACTTCTACTATAGCATTTAACAATAATAGTATATATTTTGGACAGAATGTTGTAACGTCAACGAACAATGGTTTTTGCAAACTAAATGGTATATGTGATGATAGATTTTTAGTATCTGGCGGCTGGTTAGAACTACAAGGTGTTAATCCTAATCCTGCATCTACATTTATAGATGTTAATTATGAGATATTTGGTTCGCCGATACACAAAGCATATTTGAGTATTTATGATTTAGCGGGTGGCATACTTTTTCAGACAGAGGTAGGTTCTGCTATTGGCGAGCATAAATACAGGTTGGACGTATTTGATTACGTAAGTGGTGCATATATTCTAATGCTACATTACGGCGAAGAAAAAACATCAGTCACCATAATCGTTGAATAAAACATTTGGAAATTAGAAATAAAAACGTTATTTTTGTAAATAAAGTAATTAATACTATGAAAAATAAAATTAATTCAAAAGAAAAGCAAAACGAAATTTGTAATAAACACAACTATAAAAAGGAAGTTGTATTATTAGAACGTTTAGATACCCTTTATAAAAGAAAAAATATTCTTTGCGACCATATAATAGATGCTGCAATGAAACATAGAACAGTAGGCAATAAAATTATTGATAAAATAAAATCATTGGTATTGCTTGGCAATTATAAAGAAGCGGAAATAATGTTATTAGAAATAGAAGATATTGTATTAGATTTAAGAGAAAATAAGTTATTAAAACAAATAACTAAAGAAATACAACGAATGTAAATGCCATATTATTGGCATCGGTTTCTAAATACTGGTATTGAATTGCTTTCTGTTAAAAAACAACAATAATGTATTATCTAACATTTCTGATGTCTTACTAAAACGCTTGCCTGTATTTGATTACATAAGTGGTGCATATATTCTAATGCTACATTACGGCGAAGAACAAACATCAGTCACCATAATCGTTGAATAAAACATAAATGATAAAAAATAAAACATTTGGAAATTAGAAATAAAAACCTTATTTTTGTAAATAAAGTAATTAATACTATAATACTATGAAAAAATATTGTGTTGTAATTTCAAAAATATTGTTGCTTTTATTTGTATCTGTTCCTTTGTTTTCGCAACAAAAAATAGGTTTTATCAATACCAAAATGATTAGAGAAAAGTTGCCCGATGCTAAACTCGCAGAACAACGCTGCCAAACAATGGTAGACGAATGGAAACGAGAACTCAAATCTATGGAAGATAAAGAAGAAGCACTCCAATTCGAAATAAGTAAAAATCGTCTTGTATGGTCGGATGCCGAAAAACAAAAGGCAGATAAAGAACTAAAAGACCTGCAAACTAAAAGATTAAAGTATGCAAATGAAAAATTTTCTCAATCTACATATAATGAATACGATAAAATCGTTGAAGATATAATGCGACCAGTAGAAGAGAAAATATTTGCAACAGTCCAAGAAGTTGCTGCCAAAGAAAGGTATGATTTTATCTGGGATCAAAGCACTATGCCACTTCCATATGTAAATTTTAAATATGATATTACATTAAAAGTGCTGAAAGCATTAGGGGTAGATGTCTCAACCGAAGAAGCAGAACAACAAAAGAAAATAGATAGCGATGCAAGAAATGACGAAGATAGAAGAAAGGCAGCAAGCCAAACTCCAAGAGGTAGAAGTAGAGGAGAAAAAGCACAACCTACTATGCAAGTTCCTGTACAAGAGGCAAATCCTACTTTAAATCCTATAGAAATGAAAGAACCAGAACGATTAAGACCACAAGGCGAGTAAAATATGGAATTCTAATAATGTCATTCCGAACTTGTTTTGGCATCTATTCATTAATGTGTATTTTATATTTAGCACGGGGATTATTCCCCGTGTTTTTTTTGTTCTTTCTTTGTCATTCCGAATTTATTTCGGAATCCCCTTGTTATATCAGGGGATGCTGAAGTAAATTCAGAAATACAGGGTTTATGTTCAGCAAGACAAGTAATTTATAAAAAAAAACAAGGGGATAAATCCCCTTGTTAAAGATAATAGTAAATTATTATAAGCAAAATGCAAAAAGCAATCTGCAATTAAAGAGACCGCTGTCTCTAATACATACCGTCCATTCCACCCATTCCACCTGGCATTGCTGGCATAGGTGCTTCTTTTTGTGGCTTATCGTATATAGCGGCTTCAGTTGTAAGTAGCAAGCCCGCAATAGATGCAGCATTTTCTAAAGCAACACGAGCAACTTTCGTTGGGTCAATTACACCCATTTCATACATATCGCCATATACTTCAGTAGCAGCATTGAAGCCATAAGCGTTTTTGCCATTCTTAACATTATTGCAAACAACCGATGCTTCTTGTCCTGCATTTGTTACAATTTGGCGAATCGGCTCTTCTATTGACCTGCGAACGATTTGAATTCCTGTTTTTTGGTCTATATTTTCTATTGCCAATGCATCCAAAGCAATAGCAGCACGCAAATATGCAACTCCGCCACCTGCAACAATACCTTCTTCTACTGCTGCTCTTGTAGCGTGTAGAGCATCTTCAACTCTTGCTTTCTTTTCTTTCATTTCAACTTCTGTTGAAGCACCGATTCTTAATACAGCGACTCCGCCAGAAAGTTTAGCGAGGCGTTCTTGCAATTTTTCTTTATCGTAATCGCTTGTAGTATTAGCGATATGTGTTTTAATTTCATTGACTCTACGAGTTATATCATCTTTAGTTCCTGCACCATCAATGATAGTCGTATTATCTTTGTCAATAGTAATTTTAGCAGCCGTTCCGAGGTCTGCAAGCGTAGCGGCATCAAGTTTATAACCCTTTTCATCACTAATTACCGTTCCATTAGTAAGAACAGCAATATCTTCGAGCATTGCTTTTCTTCTATCACCGAATCCAGGTGCTTTAACAGCGGCAACTCTCAAAGTTCCTTTTAGTTTATTAACTATAAGTGTTGCTAATGCTTCGCCTTCAATATCTTCAGCAATAATAAGCAAACTGCGTCCTGCTTGCGATGTTTTTTCTAACACAGGAAGTAATTCTTTGATTGAAGATATTTTTTTATCATAAATCAAAATATAAGGGTCTTCCAACACTGCTTCCATTTTTTCCGTGTTAGTAACAAAATAAGTAGATAGATAACCTCTATCAAATTGCATACCTTCAACGGTTTCCATAGTAGTATCAGTGCTTTTTGCTTCTTCAACGGTTATAACACCATCTTTACCAACTTTTTCCATTGCTTCAGCAATAAGTTCGCCGATAGTTTCATCGTTATTAGAAGAGATAGTTCCTACTTGTGCTATTTCTTTTCTTCCGCCAACTTCACGGCTAATTTCTTTTAATTTTTTAGTAATTGCAGTAACGGCAATATCAATACCGCGTTTTAAGTCCATCGGATTAGCCCCTGCAGTTACATTTTTCAATCCTTCGCGGAATATTGCTTGAGCGAGAACTGTTGCAGTTGTTGTTCCGTCACCTGCTACATCGCTTGTTTTAGAAGCAACTTCGCGAACCATAGAAGCACCCATATTTTCTATTGGGTCTTCTAATTCGATTTCTTTTGCTACGGACACTCCGTCTTTAGTAATCATTGGAGCACCGAATTTTCTTTCTACTACCACATTGCGACCTTTTGGTCCAAGTGTAACTTTCACTGTATCGGCTAGTTGATCTACGCCGAGTTTCAAACCAGAGCGTGCCTCTGTGTCGAATTTGATGATTTTAGCTGACATTTTTCTTTGTCCTTTTAAAATATTGTGAATTAATAATTTATTTTATGTTTATATTTTACATTTTTTCTTTGATTTTCTTACCCATTACTTCCATTTTATCATCCTATCGGGCAAGTTTCTTACCCATTAACTCCATTTCACTATCCTATCGGGCAAGTTTTTCTTTATATTTTTGAGTTAATAATTTCTTTTTTTATAAATATTTTTCTATTTAAACAGCAAACAATGCTGTATCAAAATCGCATTTCTTATGTTTTTCTATTATACTTTGTATACGATATTCATTTTTTATAGAACCATTTTCATTGTTTAATCTATCTAATATCATATTGTAATATTCAGGATGAATTTCGCAACTTATATAATTCCGTTTTAAATTTTTACATAACATTAACTCGCTACCACTTCCGCCAAATAAAATAAAACAATCATCATTTTCATTAGTGCAAGATTTTATTAACATCTCCACCAATGTTAAAGGAATTTGGCACGAATGAAATGTCTTATCTTTGCTTACATTTTTAACTAAATCAAAATAAAACCAACTATATGGCATCCGTCCTGTATGTCCGTTAGCAATGCGTTCCATTATTCTTTTATCTGTCGGATTTTGATATGGAACAGCAACATTATCTTTATAAAAAGCGTTATTCTTACCTTTTGTTGCGTGCAAAATACTGCGATGTGCAGTTGTAAATTTGCGTGGCGAATGCCCTACATTAGTGTTATAAACCCACACATAATCAAAGACCTCATAAGCATTTTCATCTAAATATTTAACTCGCAAATACGCATTTTGTTTTGGATAATTAAGCATAAACAAATTGCCACTCGGTTTCAAAACACGCATACATTCTTTTGTTAAATCAATATACCAATCTATATAATCGTTCCATTTTTGCGTATAATTATTGCCTGCATAATTTATTCCAACATTATAATCGGGGTCACCATAAACCATATCTAACGAGCCATCAGGTATAGTTTTTAGCACCTTTAATACATCTTCATTAAAAACTTTATTTCTAAATTGTTCTATCATTTTAATTTACATTTATTAGTTTATATGCAACAGATTTAACAAATTTTATTGTTGTAATATCCAAAGGATTTTCAAAAGTATAAGCCCAAAGTTTAATTGTATCATTTTCATTATTACTTTCACGGACAACATAAACACAAGAAATTTTATTTATCTTTTCTTTTAATTCAGTGCTTTTATTTGCATTGTGATAATACAAAAATGGATGATAAATTTGATAAACAGCAAAACTATCAGGAATTCCATTCTTACCTTCAAATACTCCAATATGCCCTTGAAATTCAATAGTTAAATCAACTTCAATCTGAATATTTTTTAATTCTAATTTTGTATCTTTTCCAAAATAATACGCAAAAGATGTCTTTGTTCTATGCGGAAAATAAGTTTTAGGTCGTTTCAAAATATCAACATTATCAAACTCTGTATCTTTGCCAAACAAAAAATGATGTAAAATTCGTTGATTATTAGCAACAGACAAAATATTACTTTCACTTGTATTATATTGATTTAGAAGCGATTTTTTATATTCCCAATCAATTTGTTCTTTAATCGGTTCAAAATCGTGATAAACTTTATTAACTCCTTTTATAAACTTATGAAAACCACTGCCTAAATGAATAATTGCATAATCATTTTCTAATAAAATATCAGGTAATTTAGTTTTATTATCCAGTTTAGTAGCATCAAAAGGATTTCCTAAACCAACTTTTCGTGCTATATCTTTCACAATATCATTATGAAAAACAAAATCGTTTTTTTGTTTACATAATTTAAAAAGTTGTTCTATCACTTGATTTTTTTTGCTTTGTTGTATCTTTTGCATTTTTCTTTATATTTTTAAAATATTGTTAGTTATTTTGTTTTTTTTTTGTTTTTTCTTCTTTTTCCATTATATCTTTCAATTCGCTTTTAGATATTTCTTTCCAAGTAGTGGATTCAGTTTTATTTTTCAATGGAAGAACAGTTATATTTATATCTAATCCTAATGTATCTTCTAAATGTTTTAATAATTTTTTTGCTATTTCATCTTCTAAAACCATTTTGATTTTATTTATATGTTCATCAAGTTCTTTTTGGTTTTCTTCTATATTTTTGCTGTTCTTTAATGCCTCTGTCATTTCTATTATTTCAGGCATTTTTTTTATTACAGCGATTATAGATTCTTCGCTTGGGAACTCTATATCAAATTTTTTCAGCAGAATTTTAGCCATATCTGCGTATTGTTTAATTTGGTTGGCTTTTTCATCGTTTATGTTAAACGTGCCTATTGGTTTATCTTTTTTAGATGTAGTTTTGTTTTGCTTTATTTTAGCCATAATATTTTTATTGTTTAAATCTTTCATAATCTTGAGATAAATATTTGCTTATATTTGTTAATACTTTTTGTATCATAATGTATTTATTTTTTCTTTATCCTTATTATATTAAATGTGTTATTTTATCAAAATCAATATGCCTATAAAACTGACTTTCTTTACTTATTTTTATTGCTTCTGTATCAAATACTTTTTGTATTATTTTTTCTTTTATTATGTTTTCAATTTCTTGTTTTAACACTTTTAAATCATTTATAATAATTTCATATATAGTATCCAAATCTATACCAATATAATTATGGACAATTTTATTTCGAAAATCCTTAATTCTTTGCCATTCTATATTTGGATATTCTTGTTTTAAACCATCAGTTATTTTTGAAACATTTTCTCCAATATTTGCAAGCAGATTTAATGAAGCATTTAAGTTCATCTGTTCATTTAATTTAAATAATTCATCTATATCGTTTACTGCTTCAGTATATTTCCAAATTTTTCCAATGTATTCTAAAATATTTATTAAATACAGCAAATCTTTTTTTTCATTAGTTAATCATATATCATATCTTTTAAAGCATAGTATAAAATTATTGGATTGGCATATTTTTTCAGCATAATGTCTATTTTCTTGTTACTTATTTTTTCAATATCATTTTTTAAGTTAAGCATTTTTTTTAAATTACAATTATCCGAATCAATATATAAATCTATATCATTTGCGTTTTCACCTCGAGCAAACGAGCCAAATACACCTATTTTTTCTAAATTATATTTTTCAAGCAGTTTTTCATTTTTTATTACTTTTTTCAAAGCATCAATTGTGTCTATATTCATATTTTCTAATTCTTGGTATATGCCTCCATTAATCAGCCCAAATGAGCAAGTTTTTCTTTATAATCTTTTACAAAAAAACGCTTTCCTTTTTGTATTATTATATGTTTTTCTTTTTCTAATAATTGCTTCTGTCCGTCAACTCCATCAGGATATTTTTCATTAAGTTCGCCATTTTGTTTCAGTGTTCGCCAATAAGGAACTAAATTGCCTTCTCCTGTTTCTTCTCTTTCTTTTGATGCTTTTGCTACGATATTGATAAAAATTCCTGCAGTTAGATGGCAAGTATAATCCGCATTATGATTTTCTGCAAGATAATTTCTAATAATGTCAGAAGTTATAACTTTTTCTTCAGGAATGCTTTTCATAACATTGTTATATTGCATAGGAGTAGCAATTAGCATTTTGTTTCCACCATATTTTTCCACAAAGTTCTTTTTATTTGACATATCTATTATTTCGGGTTCTTGTGGATTCATTAATTTTTCATTAAAAGTTTTCTTTGCCATAATTTTATATTATACTTTATTATTTCAAATTTAACCAAACTATTTTTCAGCATTTTTTTATTTAATCTTTAAATGTGTTTAAAATTTTATTTTTGTAAGCATCTATCATCTATTTATTCCATTCTTCCCAACCACCTTCATATATAAAGAACTTATATGCTAATAAATTGAGCAAATTTCCTAATTTATGGCTAGAATCACAATCACCACCATCACAATAAACTATCATAGTTTTAGACATCGGAAGTGCTTGAATTTTTTCAAAAACGATATTATCATCGTCATACGGGAAAATATTTATAGCACTGCCAATACGAGATTCTTTATAATCTTCGGGACGCCGTGCATCTATTATTATAAAATTGTCAGAATTGTCTGCTACAATTTTTTTCATTTGCTCTTTTGTTATAATGCCGTAATCTGCACTACTTGATTTCTTTGCTTCGCTAAATAGCGACTCATAGTCCAATTTATCTTCATTAAGCGTATAAATATCAGGTTTTGTAGTGTCTGTATTATTTACTATTTCTATAGAAGTGGTATCTATTGTGGGGGTTAAAGTATCTTTAATTTGAATTTGTAGTTCTGTATTTTCTGGCATAGCATTATTTCCAAAAAGTTCGTCATCACTGATAATCAAATTTTCTTTTGATGCTTTGAAAAAAGGAATCTTACCGCTACATCCGTCACCACGTAAAATATTATATAGCAGTGCTATTATCACCGAAACTACAACAATAATTATTGCTGACTTAATGTCATTTTTGTTTAAATATTTCATTTTTTTTATAGTAATAAAACTATTATCAATAATTGTTACAAAATTTTAAATACAAAAATAAGATTTTTTTATTTTTTTAAGTATTTTTATGCATTCTAACGTTTATAATTAGAGGATGCTACGTCAAGCGATGCATAACAAAATACGCGGATTCTTACTTTTATAGGTGTTTAAAGTATAACTATTTTACAATTTATTATTATTTTGTATAGACAATTCTGTGTTTAATACTCTCTAAAACAAAAGTATGACAATATATCACTATATAAATGAAGTAGATTTTAATGTAAATAGAGCAATTGCTGTTGGGGGATTTGATGGGATACACCTTGGTCACCAAAAACTGATTGATGTGTTATTTACACAAGCAAAAATTAATTCACTAAAAACATTAATAGTAACTTTTGATCCACTGCCGAAAACTTTTTTCAATAATGTTGGTGCCACTAAAACTAATTATTGCCCGCCGTCTATATTGACTACTACCAAAGAAAAAATAGATATATTAGCAAAAAAAAACATTGACGAACTTTTAATAATAAAATTTAACGAAGAGTTTAGCAAATTAAGTCCTTATGCTTTTTTGGAATTGTTATTAGATAAAATAGGATTTAAAGTTTATGTTATGGGCGAAAATCATACTTTTGGACATAATAGAAAAGGCAACATAGATTTCTTAAAAGAAAAATATAATAACAAATTTAACATTATAAAAGTTTCACATCATACAAAAAACGACAATATTGTATCAACTACTTTGATAAAAAAACTTCTAACTACTGAAAATATAGAATATATAAACAATTTTTTAAGTTATAATTACTTTTTTATAAGTAAAGTAATTTCAGGCAATAAAATAGGACGAAAATTAGGATTTCCTACAGCAAATATAATGATTCCGATAAATAAAATAGTTCCAAAAAATGGTGTATATTTAGTTCAAATAGAATTATGCAACATTATTAATGAAAAAAAATATTGGGGAATAGCAAATATCGGAACAAGACCTACAATAGAAAACTTTGATAATACTGAACAGCATTTAGAAGTTCATATATTTGATTTCAGCGAAGATATTTATGATGTAGAAGTAAGAATTTCTTTCTTAAAATATATAAGAGCAGAACAAAAATTTAATAACACTAACGAACTTGCAGAACAAATATCAAAAGATATCCATTTATGCAATTTGCTGATTAAAGAAAAAACAGGTAACATTAAAAAAAACACGGGGGCAAGCCCCCGTGCAAAATATAGTCGTTATGCTGAACTCTTTTCAGCATTTCCTGATAAAAATGATGGGATTCCGAAACGAGTTCGGAATGACAAAAGAACCACCCCGCTTGCTAAAGCAAGCACCACTCCACAGGAGTGGAACTGTTCCCCGCCCGTGGAGGGGCAGGGGGTTAATTAACACGGGGGCAAGCCCCCGTGTTAATTTTGTGGGGATTCCGAAATAAATTCGGAATGACAGATATAATTAGATGCAAAATATATATAAAAAATGCTATATTTACAAAAATAATGCTATAAAATGAATGAAAAACAAAGCAATGGTTCTACAATAATTTATGCTCCCACAAGAAAAAAAACCGAAGAATATTATAATTTTTTGACCGAAAATGGTATAAATGCAACCTACTATCATGCAGGATTGGATGCTCCCACAAGAAAAGAAAATCAAGATAAATTTATGAATGACGAATGCAATGTTATAGTCGCCACCAACGCCTTCGGAATGGGAATTGATAAACCAAATGTTAGAAATGTTATTCATATTTCGCTGACAAGTAGCATAGAATCTTATTATCAAGAAGCAGGAAGAGCAGGAAGAGACGGACAAGATGCAAATTGTTATTTGCTGTGGAATTTTGCAGACAAGAAAATTCAAGAGTTTTTTATAGAAAACTCTTATCCAACAGCAGAAGAATATGAACGAATTTATGACCATATTTATTCGTTTAAAGATGATATTTTTGTTTATTCAAATGAGCAATTTATTGCTACAACTAATGTTACTTCAAACAAAATATCTTATATATTAAAGCAACTAAATATACTCGGAATTATTGATAGAGTAGCACCACAGCAATATCCAAAAATTAGATTCAATTATAAAAAAGAAGATTTAGAAAAACTTATTCCTTCACTAAATGCAAAAGCAAGTTCCGTATTAGATGCACTTATTAGGTCATTTGCAGAAGTTCCAATTTCCTATTTTGAAGACATAAATATAGAACCAATTAGAACAAAATATTTAATAAAACCTGATAATTTCAAAAAAGGATTAGAAATACTTGTTCGCCAAAATATTATAGAATTCCAAGATGAAATTTTGCCTAATTCTATAAAAAGAATGAAGCCGAAAGTCCCTTTTAAAGACCTTAATATTGACTTCAAGAAAAATGAAATGCGAAAAGCATTAGCATATAGAAAATTTGAAACAATGATAGAATATGCTACAACACATCAGTGCAAACGGAACTTTATATTAGATTATTTTTCTGATAAATCGTATAATGTTGAATGCAAAAAGTGTAGCAGTTGCACGGAGGAAAATAATATTGATATTGCTTTAAGAGATGCAATATTATCTGCTGTAGCAGAATTGAATGGTAGGTTTGGTAGAACTACAATTTCAGAATACCTTAAAGGTTCTAAATCTGAAATGCAAGTTAAATATGATTTGCAAAAAGGTAAGTATTTTGGTAAATTAAAAAAGTTATCAAAAGTAGAAATATCTTTTGAAATAGATAAATATATTGCTTTAAAATATTTAGAAAAAAGTGTAGGACAATACCCAATAATATCTATAACACAAACAGGTATAAACTTGTTAAAAAAAGATATAAAGCCATTATTAAAAGAAAAAAAATATTATAGTTATTACCAAGATTACAATGTAGAAGAATATGTAGAACCCGCACAAATAGAAGAAAAATATACTAAAACAAGCATAACTTCCAAAACAAAAGATACTCCCATAATTGATGAGACAGAACTATTAAAAAAAATGGTTTATAAAATAGAAAATATGTTTAAAGAGGGCTACGATATTGTTGCAATTGCAAAAAAATTAAATACAAATAACGGCAAAATAGGACAAATAATACAAGAAGCAATAGAAAAAGATATAGTTACAAATCACACATATTACATAAATAGCGAAACATATAACAAAATAAAAGATATATTAGAAAAAAAGAAAGCATATTTTTTGCACGACATACAATCTAAATTAAATGTTCCTATCAACTTTGCTTTATTGCGAATAGTCGTTGCCCTTGCTAAAAAAGATTTGAAAAAGCGAGAATTATAATATAAAGATAAAACATTCTGTATTCTTGTTATGCTGAAATAAGTTTAAGTATGACAGCGTTGTTTTATTTATAAAAAATAACATTATATTTGTAGTTTTTTATATGACCAATACGCTTTATAAGAACGATAATTTATTTATATTAAATGGCTTGAATAGTAATTTAGTAGATTTAATTTATTTGGATCCGCCATTTAATAAGTAGAAATATAGAAATAAAATTATATTTTTAACTAAATTTTTATTATATTACTAATAACAAATGTAAAAGGTGAAATTATGTATGAAATTAAAGCAATTTATGATGGAAATAACTTTAAATTAGAAGAACCAATTCCCATCAAAGAAAAATACGAAGTAATTATAATATTTACTAAACCTATTGATAATAAAGGTATTAAAAAACAAAAAATACTAAAACATTTCGGAGTGTGGAACAATGAAGATGTAGAAAATATAAACGAAATTGTTAATGCTCGTGTTAACTTTTTTGCAAATAGGAGATAGATGATATTCCTTGATACAAATATTATTTCTTATTATTTTAATGGTAGCATAGAAATTAAAGAAAAACTATTAGAAGCAATTGACAATGATGAAAATATTGCTACAACAATTATAAATGTTTATGAAATTTTAAAGGGTTTAAGGTGGAAAAATAATAATAATAAAGAAAAATTATTTAAAGATTTTGTAGAAAATGTGCTTGTATTTACAATAGATAACAATGTTATTGAATTAGCAGCAAATATTTATGCTGATTTAAGAAAACAAGGTAAAATAATAGGTGATGCGGATATTTTAATAGCAGCAATAGTAATGAATAATAAAGGTAAGTTAGTGTCAAACAATATAAAGCATTATGAAAACATAAAAAACCTAAATTTAGTAAATTGGTTTGATTGAAAATTTTACTAAAAAATATTAAATGAAAACATTTATATGACCAATACACTTTACACAAATGATAATTTATTTATACTGAATGGCTTGAATAGTAATTTAGTAGATTTAATTTATTTGGATCCACCTTTTAATACTAACAAAATATATTCTGCTCCGATAGGGAGCAAGGCAGCAGGAACAAGTTTCAAAGATATGTGGACTTGGAAAGATGTAAATGAAGCATATCTTGATACATTAGCAGATAAATATCCTGTATTAGCGAAATATATAGCAAATGTTGGTGCTATTCATAGCAAGCCGATGATGGCGTATTTAACTTATATGGCACAGCGAATTATACAGATGCATAGAGTATTAAAAGATACGGGAAGCATCTATTTACATTGCGACCCAACAGCAAGCCATTACCTGAAAATACTATTAGATGAAGTATTTGGAAAAAGTAATTTTAGAAATGAAATAGTGTGGTGTTATACAGGCGGAACGGATTCAAAAACTACTTGGCAAAAAAAACACGATATAATTTTATTTTATACAAAAACTAAAAACTATTTGTTAAATCCATATTATGTGCCTTTTAAAGAAAATACTATAAAAAGATTTAATAAAATTGATGAAGATGGCAAGAGATATAAAATAAATAAATTAAAAAGCGGTAGAGTTACAATAACATATATGAAAGAAGAAGGTAAATTAGCACCTGATTATTGGAATATTCCTATTGTAAATGTAACTTATCAGGAAGCAACTAGTTATAGAACTCAAAAGCCATTAGATTTATTAAAAAGAATTATTACTGCGTCTTCTAATAAAGGTGATATAGTTATGGATCCTTTTTGTGGTTGTGCTACGACTTGCGTAGCAGCCCACCAACTCGGCAGAAAATGGATAGGAATTGATATAGAACCATCGGCACATCTTTTAGTAGATAGATTGAGTGATGAGACAGGAATGTTTAAAGATTTTATAAACACTAAACTTATTCCAGAGCGAACAGATATAACGTTTGAAGCACCTTCGCAATCAGTTAAAGAACGTTTGTATAAAGAGCAGAAAGGATTGTGTAATGCTTGCGGCAAAGGATTTGATATTTGGAATTTAGAGATTGACCACATTATTCCGAAGTCAAAAGGCGGCGGTGATTATTACGAAAACTATCAACTTTTATGTAGTTCCTGCAATAAAATTAAAGGTGTAAGACCAATGGAATATCTACGAATGAAAATAAAAGTTCGCGAAGAAATGCTTAAAGATAAAATAATTTTCGGAGAGTAATTTTTTATGCAAACTATACTATCTATCGGCTCAAATATCGGAAATAAAAAGAAAAATATAGAAAACGCAATTTATCTGCTGCACAATAATTATAATATCACTATGCTAAATGTCTCTAACTTTTACGAAACAGAACCCTTTGGCTATAAAAATCAAAATTGGTTTTTGAATATAGTTCTTATTGCTGATACAGATTTGTCGCCGCATAATCTTTTAATTGCTTGCAAGAAAATAGAAGCAAATTTAGGTAGAAAGCAAACTACAAAATGGGCGGAAAGAACAATTGATATTGATATTTTAATGTATTCTGATATGATATTGGATACTGCTGACCTGACAATTCCGCACCAATATATGCACTTGCGAAACTTTGTTCTTATCCCGCTAAATAGTATTGCTCCCGATACTATACATCCTATTTTCAGCAAAACAATTTCACAATTACTAATTGAATGTCCTGATACTTCGGCGGTAAAGTTAGTTAAAAACTAAAATACTCTAAAATTAACTCTAATACTCTTAAATTAACTCTAATAGACTAAAAATAACTCTATTACTCTAAAATTAACTCTAATACTCTAAAATTAACTCTAATACTCTAAAATTAACTCTAATACTCTAAAATTAACTCTAATAGACTAAAAATAACTCTAATAGAGTTAAAACGTTACTAATTTCCCTAAAATTTAGAGGAATAGCAGAAATTTTATTCAAAAAACACGCAAATCTTTTATTCTACAACTTTTTCGGTAATTATGCCATATTGTTCTATTTTATACCGTAATCGGGCGCGGGTGGTGTCTAAAAGTTTAGTAGCCGCAACTTGATTTCCGCCCGTCAGTTTCAATGTTTTGATAATTAAATCTTTTACGACATCGCTCATTTTTGCACCATTTTTAGATATTTGCAAGTAATGTCCTCTATCGGGTATCTCAATGCTTGTAGTTTTGCTTGTTTGCACGTGCGTAGGCGATTTAATGAAAGCCAACTCTTCTTTTTGTATAATCTTATTATTTTCGTGCAACAGGACGATTCTTTCAATAACATTTCTTAATTCTCTGATATTTCCTTTCCAACTATGCGACATAAGGATATTAGCGGCATCGGTGGAGAAACCTTTGATATTGCGACCGAATTTCTTGCCGAATTCAATAAGAAAAGCCGAAGCAAGCGTAATAATGTCTTCACCTCGCTCGCGAAGGGGCGGTAGCGGGATATTTGCAACATTAAGCCGCCAATACAAATCATCTCGGAATGTGCCGTTATCAATTTCTGTTTCAAGGTTCTTATTTGTTGCGGCGATAACTCTAACATCAATAGCCACTTCTTTAGAGCCGCCGAGGCGATAAAACTTCCTTTCCTGCAGGACTCGTAGCAATTTTACTTGCAATTCTAAACTTAACTCGCCTATTTCGTCAAGCAATATAGTTCCGTGCTGTGCTTGTTCAAACTTTCCTTTTTTACCTTCTTTTTCGGAAGTAGCCCCCGTAAAAGCACCTTTTTCATGCCCAAATAACTCGTTCTCTGCTAAATCTTTCGGAATACTACCGCAGTTAATAGCAATAAATGGTGCTTTGGCTCTTGCAGAATTATTATGGATATATTGTGCCATTAGTTCTTTTCCAGTGCCTGATTCGCCTGTAATTAGGACAGTTGTGTCATCGGCATTTGCTAATATTTTAGCCATTCTCATTGCTTTTTGCATACCTTCGGATTCGCCTATTATGTTGCTTGCTTTGATTATAGGGAACGCATTAGTTTCTTTCATTATTTCAACAAAAGTTTCATTTTCTGCGTTCTTTAATTCAGTAGCAACTACCATTTCTAATTGTTCTAAATCAAGCGGCTTCACAATAAAATCTTTTGCACCGAGTTTCATTGCTTTAACAGCAAGTTTAACATCGGAGTAGGCGGTCATCATAATGACGGGTTTTTTCCATCCTTCTCTATTAAGTTGTTCGAGTATTTCTATACCATTGTGATATCCAAGGAATATATCAAGCAGAATCAAATCAGGATTGATAGTATACAATTTTTCTATTGCTTCGGCGGCATCGGTGAATGTAATAATATTTTCATATTTTTCATCTAAAATACCTGTAATAGTATCATTTACCAATGGGTCATCTTCGATGACGACAATATTTTTATTACTTTTCATATATTTATACGAATTATTAGTTATAGAACGAAATTTATTTTACAAATATAATAAAAAATGTTTAATAATCTACATATTGAAAAAAATAGTTAAAATAACAACTTATAGAAACAAAGAATATTTTCATAAAAAATCTTATTTTTGTAATTTAATTAAGAAATTTAATAATAATATAAAAGGTTTGATATGTTAATATTCAAAAAACATTTTAACATTTTGATTGCTACTTTAATTGTAGTTCTTTGTGCTAATATTCCGTCATTAGCACAATTCACAGGCGGTGGAACATCCGCCAGTCCATACTTGCTGTTATCAAGGGCAGATATGGACACTTTAGTAAAGTATGTAGAAACCGAATCTAACTGGACAGCCGGCAAATATTTCAGGTTAATGGTAGATATTGGTAATTTATCTGGTCCTTGGACCAAAATAATAGGGATATATAGTCCATCACCAAATGCAAATATGTTTCAAGGACATTTTGATGGAAATGGTAAAAAAATATACCTTAATATCAATAACGCAGGTTACTTGCCCGCAGGACTTTTTTCGCAAGTAGTTAATGGAAGCGTAAAAAATTTAACTGTTCAGGGGTCTGTTACTGGTGGCCTGATGGGTAGTCCACTCGGCGGAATTGTTGGTGTATTAGTAGACGGAAACATAGACAATTGCACCAATTCAGCAACAATTTTAGGTTCCGAATCATATGAAGTCGGCGGAATTGCAGGAACATTCCTTAAAATTAATACATCAGAAAACATTTCTATTAGTAATTGTAAAGATAGTGGAAGTGTAACTGGAGCCGGTGCTGGAGGTATAGTTGGTTTATTAAATGTTCCCCAGGATCCATACCCTGCAATTACTAATTGCATTAATTACGGAATTATAACTGGTACATCAGTTTTTTATGGTGCTGGTGGAATGTGTTGTTTTAACCAAGGTGGTTTGATTGCTAACTCTGTTAATGTAGGCAGCATTAATGCTCCTCATTATGCTGGTGGAATTATTAGCATAAACAATTTTATAATAGAAAGGTGTATTAATCTTGGCACCGTTTCAGGAACAACGCACACGGGCGGAATTGCAGGCTTTAATACTTGTGGTGGAAAAGTAGATTACTGTATGAATGCAGGACAAGTAAACGGTGGTTCTAAAGTAGGAGGCATTTGTGGATATCAATCAGTATATCCAGGTGACCCGCCTCCTAAGCCTCCCGACCCTCTTCCTCCTCCAGTACCTTCTCAAACAACCTATTGTTTAAATGTCGGCGTTGTTGAAGGAGCGGATCCTCCTACTACGGGTGGTATCGTTGGTGCTAAAATTAATAGTCCTGATGCAACAATACTGCAATGCTATTATGATAAGCAATTTACTTTCTGGGGAGGTCTTTCTGATGCAGATGTTACAGGACAAGCAGAAGGCAGAAATACCTCCGAAATGATAGGAAGTGAATTAGGTGCCGCCATAAGTCCTAAAAATATATGGAGTTTTTCTGACGGTAATTATCCTATTATTTCTGCATTATCTACCAACATTTATGCTCAAGTAGCAAGTTCGCCTGCTATACTTGATGAAGAGAATCTTAGAAACTCTATAAACAAGCATTTTTCTGTAAGTATGTCAAATGGTGTTGATTGGACTTCGCGAAATAGTAAAATTGCTTTTACAAGCGGAAATGCTAAATTAAATCTTACAGGATTAGATACTATTATGTGTTCTAAAGGTGATGCTCGCAAATTACTTCCGATATGGATTCTTAGCGTTCCTAATGAGCAGTATTATGATTTAATAGTAGAAGCAGAACCTTCTGTAGGTGGCGTAGTTACAGGCACAGGTATGTATTTGCATAATACGAGAGTAATATATACTGCAGACCCAAATCCATACTATACTTTTATGTATTGGGAAGCACTTCCTTCAGGAAATATAATTTCTTATAGTGCTAAAGATTCTATATTAGTCACAAGCAATATTACACTTAGGGCACATTTTGCTATAGATTCGTTTTGGCTAACTTTAAGTGCTTCGCCAGATTATATGGGTTCCGTTATGGGAACAGGATTATACGCCTATGGCTATAATGCAATGTTCTGGGCTGTCCCAAATTATGGTTATCATTTTGTAAAATGGACTGACGACAGCGGTGAAATTGATGAAATATTTTCTGAAACCGAACACAATTATATAGAAATTTTAGAAGATAGACAACTTACTGCTCACTTTGAAATAGATACATTTCAAATAAAAATTTCTGTAGAACATCATAGTTATGGATTAGCAAATATCAATGATACCATTAGCGATTCGGCGAGATTTGTTTATTTAACACCTGTTAAACTTGATACTAAAGGTTATGATACTTGCTTCCATTTTGTAAAATGGACTTCCTTTGACGACCCAACTACTACTATCTCAACGGATCCTGAATTTGTATTAACATTAACTTGTGACACTCATATTGTTGCCCATTATACTGAATCAGATAGATATGTTTATTTAAACGCAAACATACCTGAAGCAGTAGCAGAGTTTATAGGTGATGGTGCATTTCCTTGTATGCCATTTGCTACAACAGAAATAGATTTTGTTATGAATGAGGGATATAGATTTATAAGTTGGACAGAAGACGAAACAGGTAAAATTGTAACTTTGTCACCACTAACAAATTTTAAATTTGAAGTATCTAAAACATCTTCTTTTACTGCTAATTTTGTTCCCGATAGTGTTCTTGTATATATTGTTACTTTGTTGTCTGTGCCTGAAAATGGTGGCGAATTAATAGGTGCGGGTGCTTATTTCCCTGATGATGAAGCCACAATAATTGCAGAACCTAATACAGATAATGGCTTTAGATTTATAAACTGGCGCCGAGACGACAACTCAATACTTTCTAACAATCCAACAGAGTCAATTATTGTTACGCAAGATACAACTTTAAGAGCGTATTTTTCAAATGAGTATTATTTTAATAGAAGTATTTATCCAAACGAGAGTGCAGGATATTTTACTGCAGAATCATCGTCTATAGGTTCGTATGCGTTTAATGATCTAATTAAATTAGAAGCAATTCCAAACGATGAATGGGAATTCATACATTGGAGTAGTGGTTCAGAAGTAATAACAGAAAATCCAATTTTAGAATTTTTTATTAAATCTGATACTAGTATTGTTGCTGAATTTGATTATGTTGGTATTACAGAACTACCTGAAGTTTCATCATTTATTTTGTCGCCGAATCCAACTTCTAAACATTTTACAATGTCATTAGATTTGTTAGAAGACGCTGTGGTAGTAATTTCTTTGCACGATTTAACGGGCAATAACATTATGCAAATAAACGATGAATTTTTGCTTCAAGGATTATGGGATAAAGAAATTGATGTATCTAAATTGCCATCGGGCAGTTATTATGTTAAAGTTACTATCGGCAACAATAGCCGCATAGAAAAACTAATGATAGAAAGATAATTCATCCTTCTTTTTTAAAAGAACGACCTTCCTTACTTTTGTAGGGGAGGTTGTTTGTTTAGTGGAGAGAAAAACCTGTTATACTGCACTTATTTCAGCATCTCTTTATTTTAACTTACTCTTTATTCTTATTCTAAATAGGTATAACCGAATAGACCTGAACGATAAATAGATAAGAATTCTTTTCCTTCTTTTGTGGTAATTTTACCTGATTTAATGCAAGATGTGACCCACGATTCAACATCGCGAACTAATTTTTTCGGTTTGTATTGAACATATTCTAAAACTTCTGCAATTGTTTCGCCATCTATTACTTGCACTATATCATATCCTTTTTCTGTTACATTTATATGAACCGCATTTGTGTCGCCGAATAAATTATGCAAATCACCAAGTATTTCCTGATATGCACCAACTAAAAATACTCCAATATAATACGGATTGTCAGGATTAAAAGTATGTGCAGGCAATGAAGATGGCGAGTTTGTAGTAGATATAAACTGCTCTATCTTGCCATCCGAATCACAAGTAATGTCTTGTAATGTTACCATTGCAGTCGGTTTTTCATTTAGCCGATGAATAGGTATTATAGGAAATAAATGGTCTATAGCCCAAGAATCAGGAAGGGATTGAAACAAAGAAAAGTTGCAAAAATATTTATCTGTTAATAATTTTCGTATCTGTTTACATTCTTCTGCAGGATGCTTAACATTTCCAAGTATAGAACTAATTTCAGAAGCAATAGACCAAAATATTTTCTCTACTAATGCACGGGACTCAAGGTCTAATACACCAAGCGAAAAGCGTTCTAACGACTCTTCTCTAATTTGCTGTGCATCGTGCCATAACTCCATAATACGATTAACTGAAATATTATCCCATATTTCATATAGTTCTTGAACAAGTTCGTGATGTTCTTCTTTAATTTCAAAATCATCATCCATTTTAGATAAACTATTTGCTTCAAGCACATTAAACACTAAAACAGAATGATGTGCCGCCAATGAACGACCACTTTCACTAATTATATTTGGATGTGGTATCTCATTTTTATCTGCTGCATCAACTATATTTGCTATCGCATCGTTTACATATTCTTGGATAGAATAATTTGTAGAAGATGAACTATTTGATGTGCGTGTTCCTTCATAATCAACACCTAATCCGCCACCTATATCAACATATTCTACATTGCAACCAAGTTTATAAAGTTGCACATAAAAATGTGATGCTTCTCTAAAAGCGGTTTTTATTTTGCGAATATTTGTTACTTGACTTCCTATATGAAAATGAATAAGTTTCAAACAATCTTTAATTTTGTTTTTTTCTAATACTTCTATTGCTTCTAATAGTTCGCTTGAAGTAAGACCAAATTTACTTTTATCGCCACCGCTATCTTCCCATTTTCCGCTACCTGATGTTGCAAGTTTTATTCTTATACCAATGTTAGGTTTAACGTTTATACTTTTAGATAGTTTGATAATCCGTTGCAATTCGTTCATTTTTTCTACAACGAGGTAGATTTGCTTGCCCATTTTTTGTGCTAATAATGCTAATTCAATATAATCATCATCTTTATATCCATTACAAATTATAAGTGAATCTAATGTAGATATAGCAAGAACGGCGTGGAGTTCGGGTTTAGAACCTGCTTCTAATCCGATATTAAACTTCTTTCCGTGGTCTATTATCTCTTCTACAACGGGACGCATCTGGTTTACTTTTATCGGATAGATAATAAATGTTTCAGCGTTAAAATCATATTCTTTTGCAGCAAGTTTGAAACATTTAGAAATAGTTTCTATTCTATCGTCTATAATATCAGGGAAGCGAAGTAAAACAGGCAAAGAAACATCTTTGATTTGCAACTCATCAATAATTTCGAGTAGTTCTACTCCTTCGCCTTTTTTTTGCGGAGTAACTACGACATTTCCTTTTTGATTAATATCAAAATATCCGATTCCCCATCCTTTTATATTATATAGTTCGGCTGAATCATCTACAGACCATTTTCTCATAATGATGCTTATATTATTTTTGCAAATATAACTATTTTTTTATAAATTACTATCTAAAACAAGTCGCTATGAGTTCCTGTATCTGTTAAGGTCAAAATAAGTTTATCATTTTCTATTTTATAAATCAAAAGCCAATCATTTTCTATATGACATTCTCTATATTCTTTATATTTTCCGTGTAATCTATGGTCTTTGTATTTAGGTTCTAATTGCTGACCATTTGCAAGCATATTTACTACATTCCAAAGTAAGTTTTCATCAAGTCCTCGTTTAATACAACGCCTAATACATTTTTCAAAATTTCTTGTTGTTTTAACTTTATACTTCATTTTCTACTTCCCATCTTATTCGTTTTAAATATTCTCTAAACTCTTCCATAGTCATCGGCTCTGATACACGACCTTCTTCAATATCTTTTATTGCTTCATCCAATGCAGGAATTGTTTCATATTGACTTAAATCAATATAATCGCTTGAAATAATTAGTTGAGGGTTAATTTTACTTGTTGACTTTTCTAATTCTAATGTTTCCATTTTATTTTCTTATCAAATTATTTTCTTACAAAATAACATTTTTCTTGTAAAAAGAATACATACCTTGCTAATAAATGTTAATTTATAAATACATACAACACGCAGAAATATTAAGGTTCTGCGTGTATTAATGTTTTAGAATTATTTTATTCTAATGTTATATTTTACTGAAAATGCAATGCAATACGATAAACAGTTGCAATATCGCCGGGAAGAACTTCAAGTTCTACTACTTTTTCATTATATGGATATGCCCATTGAAACATTAGTATTCCCGTAGACCATTCGGCTTCATCTTTACCTAAAACAGGATAACCTTGTTGGTATACTTTGCCATCAGTTGATATTGTTTTTATTTTGTTAAAAACTTTTTTTGACCAATCGTCAAATTGTTTTTCACTTGCGTTAATTTTGATTAACCATCCATCAGGTCCTTCAAAAGAAACAAATCCTTCAGGTTTAATGTCGTCTTCTGTTAAACCAAACTGTTCTATATAACCTGCAACAGTTTTAGTATCAGATATATTTTCTTCTACAAAAGTTTCCTGCCCTGTATTTTCGGGAGTTGCTTCGGCATTTTCTTGTTGCTTATTGCCACCGCAAGCAACAAACATTAAACTGATAGCCAATGCTATCAAAACTAATCTTAAATTAAAATTAAACATATTTTATATCTTAAATAAATAATAAACTACAAAAATAACTTTTTTATTTAAAATAAGGAACATATAAAATGTCATTCCGAACTCGCTTTGGCATTTCCTTATTTTAATTATGAGATTCCGAAACAAGTTGGGCAGGACGTTTTTAAGGGTTACCATTATTAAAAAAATAAAATTATTTTGTTGTAATATAAGCAAAAAAGTATTTAAATTTATGAGTTTTTCTATAATTATTTTAGCGGCAGGATTAGGTAAGAGAATGAACAATCCTGATGTGCCAAAGGCATTAACCGAATTAAATGGAATGCCTTTAATTCATTATGTGTTGAATGTAGCAATATCTTTAAACCCTGATAAAATTTGCATCGTTGTCGGTCATTATAAAGACAAATTAGTATCTTACATAAATGATTTTATTGCAAATGAACATCAATCTCTAACAATAGAATATGCTATACAAGAAGAACAATTAGGGACAGGTCATGCTGTCCAATGCTGTGAAAATAATTTTGCAAATTATGGAGGAAAGGTATTAATATTATCTGCTGATGTTCCTATATTGCGTGCAGAAACATTATTAGGTTTTATTGAAAACAGTGCAAAATCAAATTTATCTGTGTTAAGTTCTGTAGCGACTAATCCATTCGGTTATGGTCGTATATTACGAGACATTAATGAAAACATCATCGGAATTGTAGAAGAAAAAGATGCCACAGAATTAGAACGACTAATATATGAAATAAACACAGGCATATATTTTGTAGATGCAAAACTATTATTTTCACTTATAAAAAAAATAAAAAACAATAACAATCAAGCAGAATACTATTTAACAGATATAGTATCTATTGGATTGCAGGAAAATCTTAACGTAATTGCTAATACAATAGCCCCTTTTACAGAGATTCAAGGGGTTAATACATTAGAACAATTAGAAGAAATAAAGAAAATAATAGTAATATCTAAATTCTATCCTACTAAACTTATTCCAACATCTCCTAAATCATTACTAAATGCCGAAGTAAATACAGAATAATTACGTTTTTTAATACTTATTTATGGTATTTTTCAGGTAAAAGTCGGAGTTTTTCAGGTAAAAGTCGGAGTTTTTCAAGTGAAAGTCGGAGTTTTTCAAGTGATTTCCACTTGATTTCAAGTTAATTTGACTTGTTTTCAAGTGATTTCCACTTGATTTCAAGTTAATTTGACTTGTTTCAAGTCGATTTCACTTGTTTTCAAGTTAATTTGACTTGTTTCAAGTCGATTTCACTTGATTTCAAGTCCTTTTCACTTGTTATTTTTTGATATTTCGTAGATATTTACGATAATTTTGTATATAATTCGCTTTTTTAAGTTAAGATGAAATAACATTTAGTTAAGTCCAAGTAAAAAGTAGTTAAGTTCAAGTAAAATATTGTTAAGTCCAAGTAAAAATTAGTTAAGTCCAAGTAAAATATTGTTAAGTCCAAGTAAAAATTAGTTAAGTCCAAGTAAAAATTAGTTAAGTTCAAGTAAAAACGAGTTCGGAATAACAAAAAAGCACCTTTCATACTGAACTTGTTTAAGCATTCCTTTATTTTATCTCTTTTTTCAAAATATTTTTATTATTTTAGTATTCTAATTAATTAAAATAAATTGTAATTATGAAAAAGTACTTGTTATTAGCAATTTTATTAGTATTTGTTTCTGTAACAAATTGTGACAAACAAAAAGATTCAACTATGACTAATAAAACAACAGCGAGCAATATCGCACAAGAAAAAATAGATTCCGCTATAAACGAACTTGTAAGTAAATACGGCGAGCAATATCGCACAAGAATCGAAAAAGGAATCAAACAAATTGCGGGTCTATGGAGAACGAAACCAATAGACGCAACCGATAATAGTGTAGATGGAACGGAAGACGATTTCGTTCAATTTTGTATAAATAATTTTGTTGCCGATAGCGATGAATTATTAGCACTATTTAATGCCTGCCAAACACATTTAGAAGTTATAATAGGCAATTTTAATAAGATTTCGTTAGACCTGAAGCGTCCCGTCCATCTATATGGATACGATGTAACTATTGCCGATGAAATACTGGCAGGATACGAGCCAAGCGATAATTTAGCAAATGATATGTTTGCTAATAAATTTGCGTTTTTAGTTGCATTAAACTTTCCTTATTTTACTTTTGAAGAAAAGGAAGATTTAGGTCAAAATTGGAGTAGACAAGAGTGGGCTTATGTCCGATTAGGCGATATATTTACGACTCGCATTCCATCTGCTCTTAATCAGCAGTATTCACAGATACAGAGTAATTCTTCATCTTACATTACTAATTACAATATATATGTTGGTAATTTAGTAGATGATGAGATGAATACTCATTTTCCGAAGGATATGAAGTTAATTACTCACTGGAATTTAAGAGATGAAATTAAATCTCAATACGCAAACGGCTCCGAGGGAACTGAACCACAAAGAATGATTTTAGATGTTATGTTGCGAATTATTAAACAAGAAATTCCGCAAGAAGTAATTAATAGCGACAAGTATCTATGGAATCCAAAAACAAATAAGTTGTATCAAGATGGCAATGAAATTAACTTCACTGCTGAACCTTATACTCGCTATCAGCACTTGCTGAATAGTTTTTTAATTAATCAGCAAATAGACCAATATCGTCCTGCTATTGGTAATTTCATAAATGCAACTTTTGATGTTGAATATGAAATGCCTGCTGAAAAAGTAGCAAAAATGTTTGAAGATTATTTATCTTCGCCTGTTGTTGGCGATATTGCTAAACTAATAGAATCACGTCTCGGCAGGAAGTTAGAGCCATTTGATATTTGGTATGATGGCTTTAAAACAAGAAGCACTATAGACCAAGTTGCTCTTAATAAACGTCTTGCTGCAATTTATCCTGATACAGATGCAATGCAAAAACAATTGCCTAATATTTTAACAAAACTTGGCTTTTCAAAAGATAAAGCAAAATATGTTTGCGATAAAATAGAAGTAAATGCTTCTAAAGGTGCAGGACATGCTTGGGGAGCAGATTTGCGAGGTAATAAAGCACATTTAAGAACTCGTTTAGGTGAAAATGGCATTGATTATAAGGGCTATAATATCGCTATTCACGAGTTTGGACATAATGTAGAACAAGTAATGACACTATACGATGTGGATTATTGGATGCTTCGTGGCGTTCCGAATACTGCATTCACAGAAGCATGGGCGTTCGTTTTCCAAACAAGGGACTTGCAATTATTAGGAATTAATAGTGACAACAAACTAAACGAATATTACAACATACTTGATAAGTTTTGGGGAACAATGGAAATAATGGGCGTTTCGCTTGTTGACCAGATGGTTTGGGAATGGATGTATAAGAATCCTAATTGCACAAAAGAAGATTTATGTGCTGCAACTATACAGATAGCATCTGAAGTGTGGAACAAATATTTTGCTCAACATTTTGGAATGCAAGATTGTCCTATATTAGCAGTATATTCACATATGATAGTTCATTCTTTATATTTATCAGCATATCCTTTGGGACACTTAATAGAGTTTCAAATTGAGGAATATATAAAAGATAAAAATTTAGGAACAGAAATGGAAAGAATGTGCAAGCAAGGACGCTTACTACCTGATTTATGGATGGAAAAAGCAGTTGGCAACAAAGTATCTTATAAGCCATTAGTCGATGCCGCCGTAGAAGCACACAAAGGTCTAATGCGGTAAGTTATTACTGATATTGATTCGGCATCTCCTTATTTTTTAGTAAATATTTCTAATAAAAATAAGGAGATGCCGAAAAAAGTTAGGTATAACAGAATGTAGAAATTTATTCTTTTTATTTGCTTAATTTCAGCAAAAAAAACGTATATTTGTAATATGAATAAACACCACTTTAATAAAATAACAACAATAATTCTGATTTCGTTTCTTAATATAATTTCGTTAAGAGGACAAGATGTTGCTCTTAATAATTGGCAAATACATACTACTATGTTTAATTCGCTGTGTGCTATATCAGATACTGAAAATAAAATTTGGATAGGAACAACAGGCGGTATTGCTATTTACGAAAATGAAACAGATAGTTTGCCTATATTACTAAATACAGGAAATAAACTGCTCGGTAGGTCTGTTAATACAATGATTAATGTCGGCGATTATGTAATTGCAGGAACTGCCGATGGCGTTCTCGAAATTATTAATATATGGACATTAGATTGTGAACATATAACATCTATTAAAGACCATAATTTAAGCAATCCTGCTATAAATGATTTTTACTTATTCCCTGATGATAACAAGTTACTAATAGCAGGTGGATTCGGTTTAGTTGATTTTGATATTAGTAGAAAAATATTTATGCAAACTATTTTTACTATTGGTGATTATACGATGAATGAATCTATAAATAGTATCATAAATGTAAATGACACGCTATATATATCAACGCCAATAGGTATTGCTTGGATACCAATAGATGCTCAAATAAATGTTCCTTCTAATTGGACAACAAAAAGATATGGCAGCACATTGCCTTATGGGCAAGCAAAAGTAGTTAGTTATCAAGGAAGTATTTTTGCTCAATTAGAGAAAAATATATACATATTAAAAGATAGTTTTGAGATATTTGCTAACATACAAAGTCCTTCGTCTAATTATAATTTTACTGATATTTGCATATATGATAATAAACTTTTAATTGTAGAAGATTATCAAATTAGAATAGTAAATAGTATTGGACAGCCAAATAATATAACTACTTTATACTCTAATCGTGATTCAAAAAATAATGGCATCGCTGTATTAAACAATAATAATTTAGAAACAAAAATAATTATGTTATTTGATTCATTAGGTGCAGCATTTATAAAAGATGACTTTTCTGCTGAAATTAAAACACCTAATACACCATATAATAATAATTTTAGAGGATTAGCATTAGATAAAAATGGAATATTATATGCTGTTACTGATAATTCACAAAAGAATCAATATGAAAATATGTTTATGTCATTTGATGGCAATAAGTGGAATAATTATCAAAAACAAAGAAGTAGCACAATAAGAAGTTATAATTCTATTAGCATATCGCCTGATAATAAAGTATATAGTGGTTCTTGGGGATATGGCTTATGTGTGATGAAAGATACAAATGATATAATTGTATATGATCAAAATAACTCTGCTTTGTGGGGTGCTAGCAGTAGTGGTAATGGTGGATTTGTTGTTTGTGGTGATATTTGTTTCGATAATAAAGATAATGCTTGGGTCACTCTTATGGGAGCAACCACTTCTGGACCAATGGTAGTAATGTTTGATAATACAGGCAAGAGTTATGGTTTTGTAAGCCCATTTAATGGGGGATTGCGACTCGTATTTAATATGGCTATTGATAATAATAATACGAAATGGATTGCAGGATGTATAGAGCAACCGGGAAATGCTGGATTATTTTGTTTTAATGAAAGAAATACTATAGATGATACAACTGACGATGTATGGCATTCATTAACTACTTCTAGATATCCTAATCTACTATCTAATTATTTTCATTCCTGCAAATATGATAGATTTACTAATACTATCTGGCTTGGAACTCTTAACGGAATATCTATTATTAACAACCCTAATGCTGCTTTAACTAATTCTGATTTTATTATTAGAAGTAATAAATTATTAGAAAGCCAGCATATAAACGATATTTTTATTGACCCAACAGGAAATAAATGGATTGCTACTAAAAATGGTTTATGGATAATAAATACGTTCGGCGATGAACTATTAGCACATTTTACAACTAATAATAGCCCTTTATTTACAAATGATGTCCAAGCAATAACTATTAATACAAATAACGGACTCGTGTATATCGGAACAGCAAATGGACTATTGATAGCACAAGGAAATATCTTGATGCCTAATAGTATTTATGAAGTAAAAACATATCCGCAACCATATAATATTAGACGACACAACGAAGTAATAATTGACGGCTTAACTACTGAATCAGATTTAAGGATTGTTACCGCTGATGGCAACTTAATTAAACGTATAATTACATCAAGCAAGCGTGCTGTGTGGGATGGTCGTGATGCTGATGGCAATTTAGTTCCTGCAGGCATTTATTTAGTATTAACTAACTCAAGTGTAAATAAATCAGGTGCCGCTGGGAAAATAGTAGTAGTAGATTATTAAAATCCCTGTCATTCCGAACATTCACACTCTCATTCCGAACTTTGTTCGGAATCCCCTCGCATAAAATAAGGAGATACTGAACTTGTCATAATCACTAATTAAAAAAAATGCCTAACAACTTGTTGTTAGGCATAAAATTGCATTAATTTAAGGTTTAGTTCAGATAACGATTATTCCCGCCGCTGTTTAGTGCGTGGTGGCTGCTTGCCCCTATCTTAAATTGTGATACTAATGCTGTCAATGTTTCGGTCATACGTGCTAATTCGTTAGCAGTTGATGCTACATCTTCTACATTGCGGGCTGAGTCCGCTGTTACTTTGCTTATAGAACTTACGTTCTTAGATATTTGCTCGCTTGTAGCAGATTGTTGTTCGCTTGCTGCGGCTATTTGATTAACCATATCAAGTAAATCGTTGATACCTAATAAGATATCGTTAATAGATTTACCTGCATTATCGGCTAATTCTATACCACTTTGGACTTCTAATGTGCCTTTTTCCATTGCTTTGACTGCTGCTTCAGTATCTACTTGGATACCTTTAATCATATCAGCAATTTCTTTAGTTGCACTGGCGGTGCTTACTGCTAATTTGCCGACAGAATCAGCAACTACGGCAAAGCCACGACCTTGTTCACCTGCTCTTGCGGCTTCTATAGCGGCATTCAGAGAGAGCAGATTAGTTTGGTCTGCAATATCATCAATTACGCTGATAATATCGCCAATTTTCTTACTTGATTCGCCGAGTTTTGCGATATTATTGGCAGAAATCTTAACAACTTCTGCAATTTCTTTCATTTTAGAAATCGTTTGTTCTACGACTTTTCCGCCAGAAGTTGCTGTATCGCCACTTTGTTTAGCAACATTTGCTGTTTGCGTAGCACTTTGTGCGTTGTCGGTGACAGTTCGCGACATTTCTTCCATTGCGGTTGCTACTTCGTCAGTTTGCGAAGATTGTTCTTGCGTTGCTGCCGCTAATGTGTCTGCTGTAGATGAAATCTCTGCTGATGCTGATGCAGTAGTATGGATTGCTTCTTGCAATTGGGAAACTAAATCTGTTAACGAATCACCAAGATTGTTAATATTATTTTTCATATCCCCAAACTTGCCAGGATAATTAGCAGTTATACGTGGTGTCAAATCACCTGTAGCCATTATTTCTAACGTTCTGCCTGCATCGTTGATGATTTTTTCTGACGCATCTACTATTTCATTTACGCCTCCCATCATCATAGCCCAAGCACCTTGTGCTTTAGATGTGTCGGCACGTAATGAGATATTACCTGCTTTTGCTCCGTCAACAAGAGTATTTACTTCTCCTAAGAAAGCAAATAAAGTGTCGTGGGTTTGATTAATGTTATTCTTGATGTGAACTAACTCGCCCTTGAAATCTTTAGTGACTTTTTGGATGTTTGCATCACCTTTAGCAATGCCATCAAGAAAATTAGCAGCAATATTTAACGGCTCTACAAATACGCCCACTAATTCATTAATGTCGGTTATCATCTTTTTGAAGTCGCCTTGATGCTTGTTAGCATCCGCTCTATACTTCAGGTTACCCTCAAATGCATTCTTTATTAAGTTATGCAAATCTGATGACATACCATTTAAATTTGAAACCATATTGTCCATAGATTTTAACAGCATACCTGTTTCATCATTAGAGTTAGTTTCTAAATTCACATCAAAATCGCCACTTGCAATTTTATCCAGCGACTCTACTGCTTTCTTTAATGGCTTAGTTATACCTGTAATAATTACAATAGCAAGGATAACAAGCACAATAGCCACAATAACTATGCATGCAATTAACATAGTTTTAGAAGATGATACCTCTGCTATTGATACTTCTTCAGCCACACGATATGACTCTTTTGTCATATATTCAGTTATCTGCACTGTAAGTGACGATGTTTTATTAATAGCATCTTGGTAATCTCCCTTTCGGAGTTCTCTTGCAGCATCAAAATTATGCGAGATAATATAATCTACAAATAATTTTCTATAACCTGCTTGATTAGTCAATGCATCCCGCAATTCTTTAATAAGACCATCTAGTGAACGATCATCATTATTGTTTTCCAGTGCAGCAATACCATCAGAAACACTGTTTGATAATGAATCTACAGACGCCATTCTTGTATCTGTATTTGCAGTATCAACACATGACATAGCAGTATTTCTTGCCATTAAATTTACATCATCAGTAATTTTGTTAGCAATTTCTGCATTTTTAATAGATTTCTCTCCCAAGAATGTAAACATATCACTAAGTTTGTTTAAAGACACAAGAGAGACAGCACTCACAACAATTATACCTACAACCGCTGCGGCTACTAACAGAGTAATTTTAACTCCAATTTTCATAAAAAATCCTATATATAAATTTGTAAATATTCTTATTTAATTATTTTTTTGTAGTTTTCATTCACTACAAAAATTATTATCGGCACTTCTTTTAAAAAGTTTAATTGCAAAATACACTTTTTTAAAACAAATCGCTATGTCGCCCTGTTCGTGTTAGCACTAAAATCAAATTATTTTTTTCTTTTTTATAAATGAGCAACCAATCATTTTCTATATGACATTCTCTGTATCCTGCATATTCACCTGAAAGTTTATGGTCTTTATATTGTGCGGGCAAGGGTTTGTCGGATGATGCCAATAATGTAATAATTTTTTCTAATCGTTCTATATTTAATCTACGTTTTTTTGCTTTTTCTAAATCGCGTTCATATTGATTAGTAGTATAAACATCATACATTTTTGCTCCATTCTAAATAGTCGTCAATAGTGCCAATATAATTGATTTTTCCTGCTTCTACATCAGCAATTGCTTGCAATGTTTCTTCATTTGGCATTTGTGTTATATATTCTTTTGTTTCATTTTCAATTATTCTAAAATCTGATACCCATTCTTTATTAGACAATAATTCTATTAAAAATGGCAATATATTTTCATTTTTCGGTATTATATTTATTGTTTTCATAATATTTAAATTCAATATTTATTTCAAATTTCAATAATACAAATATAACTTATTCTTTTAATTTATTTATTAAAAAACAATTAGGAGATGCTGAACTTATTTCAGAATCTTTTTTAACACGGGGGCTTTCCCTCGTGCTAAATGTTCTAAAATTCTGCTTATCCAAATAACTAATTGGTTATTTTATTTATTTTTATTAAATAATTTTATTGCATTATCTCTAATTTTCTTTTCGTCTTCATCTTTTATAGCATCTAATATAAGGTTATGCGGAACTTTTTCACCTTTTTCATTAATATGAACAAATGTAATAAATCCTTCAACTGGCAAAAAATTTATATTTTCTGTTTCAGAACTAACTTTCGTATAAATTGTTATGCTTGTATACCCCAAGTGTGCGACTTTGCTTCTAAAATGCACAACTTCACCTTTTTTAACAGGTGATTTAAATTGCATACCATGAATATTTATACAAACTATATTATCGGGTTTTCCAACAAGACACGAAGCAGCAACAAATGATGATTCTACAAACCATTCGGCTGTTCTTCCTGCAAATAGTGTCCCGTGATGATTTAAATCTTCTCCTTTTACAAGACGATATACACTATATTCTTTCATTTTTAAAGTTATTAATTTTTACAAATATACAAAAAAATAGTGGTTTTTAATTCTGAACTTGTTGCAAAATTCCCTAATTGCATACGAGAAGATACTGAAATAAATTCAGTATAACATATTTAAAAATTGCCTAATTTATAAATGATTGTTCTTTTTCTAACTCTGTTATTAGATAGTTAGCACATTCATCGGGAGTATTGCAAATACAGTA
This sequence comes from Bacteroidota bacterium, assembly GCA_009777815.1. Taxonomy (GTDB): domain Bacteria; phylum Bacteroidota; class Ignavibacteria; order Kapaibacteriales; family UBA2268; genus WRLB01. The sequence goes on along the minus strand of WRLB01000005.1, from coordinate 927 downwards.
TATATCAGTATCTTCAGGAGATATAAAGCCAAGTTCTTTCATAAAACCCATATCAACTATTCTATCCCAAAAATCACTACTATATAGTACTATAGGTTTAGGGGCGCTTCTATTTGTTTGAATTAATGTTAAATTTTCAAACAATTCGTCCAAAGTTCCAAATCCGCCAGGCATAACAATTAACGCTTTAGATAATTTAGTAAACCAAAATTTTCGCATAAAAAAATAATGGAACTCAAAGCCTAAATTAGGATTAACATACTTATTTGATTCTTGCTCAAACGGAAGATTAATATTAAAACCCAAACTTGGAACTTTTTTATGAAAAGATGCTTTATTTGCCGCTTCCATAAAGCCAGGACCTCCGCCTGTGCAGATATAATACCGTTGTTCTTTCGGCAACGACAACGACCATTCAAGCAATTTATCTACAATTTCTTCGCATTCTTGGTATGCTTTTGCTATCTGCGGGTATTTATTTACTGCACTTTTAGATAATTGTCTTGCGCTGCCAAATACGGTAATTGTGCGTTCAATATTAAATTCTTTAAAATAATACTTTGGCATTTCATATTCGGACAATATTCTAATAATTCTACCTGCATCGGAACTAATAAAGTCCTTATCTTCGTAAGACAGTAATGCTCTATTTTTTTCTTTTGTCATATTTTATATTTAATAAAGGTTAAATATACATTTATTTTTAATAAAAGTTTAAAAACGGTAGCATCACAAAAAACGCCAGTGTTCACTTTATGTGACGATTAGATTTCTTATATTTATATTTTGATAAATTAAATATAGGACTTTTTTTATGCAATGTACTCGTTGTGGTAGCACTCGTTATAGGTCTCATAGTAATTATACTCACCATAAAAGTGGTGAAAAAATTAATCGTTATCGTTGTAAAGATTGCAACAAAACTTT
>WRLB01000004.1 GCA_009777815.1 Bacteroidota bacterium | reverse complement strand
TTATAATTTCTACTAATATCACTATTGCCATAGGTATAATTGCAGTAATAATTGCTTTGCATATTAATCAATCTAATAAAATTGATGATGTTAAAACCGAATTAACTAATGTAAAAGTAGAAATAGAAAAATTAAACTCTAAATTTGATAGATTAGAAGATAAGCATACTAATCTTAATCAAAAAGTAGAAGAAAAAATTACTGCTACTAACCAACAAATTGCTACAACTAATAAAAGAATAGATAAATTAGAAACTGAAACTAAAACTGAACTTAAAGAACAACAAAATACATTCAAAGAAATAATAAATAAAATAACTGATGTTTTTAAAAACAAAGACGTATTAACAGAAGAACCACAAGTTGCTTTATAATTTTTTCATTTATTTTTCTTATTATTGCATTCTATAAAAACGAACATTTTTTTATAAAATAAATTATTAAATTTTATGTTTTATTTAAATCAATTTTCAGGCAAAACGAACCTGTTTAAACAAAACTTTATAGCAATTCTATCAGTTTTGTTTATTGCTACGGCTTGTAGCGAAAATGAAAAGCCAAATAATCCCACTGGTGATAACAATACATCAGACCTAACAGCAAGCAATTGGCAAACTGTAATTAAAGATGTTTATGGATTTGACATCACTGCCCCTGTAGGTTGGACGTTTAAAGAAGGTAAAAGACAAAGTTCTGCTCCTTCTTATTCTATTCAGTTTACAACAACTGCGGAAGATTTTGATGCTGAGTATTTAGCATTTGTGCAGTATATTTTTGATTTAACAGCATCAATTGTTCCTTCAAAAGGAAATTACGATGACGATGGCACAATAGAAGAAATTCCTACAATGATGGGAATATTAATGCCATTGTGGAATTTTGATACTCCCAAATACGCTATTCAATTAGATATTATGGAATCTAAACCGGCAAAAACAGCACAAATTTATATGGTTGCTTTAAAAAGTTTATAGTTTCTATGGTTCTACCGTAGGTGAAATATTAGCGACAAAAAGCAATCAATAACGTCCACATAAATAATGATATGCTGAAATAAGTTCGGCATAATATACACTTAGCACGGGGATTAATCCCTGTGTTAGAAATTAGTTATGCTGAACTTGTTTTAGCATCTCTTAAATTATAGATTGCAACTCATCAATAGTGAAGGCATTAGTAGTATTATGTTCGCCAATTTTGGTTCGTTTAAGTTGCGTAAGATAACCACCAACTCCCAATTTAATTCCAATATCTCTTGCTAATGCTCTAATATATGTCCCTTTAGAACAATCAATTATAACATTAATTGAAGGCAAATCAATTTTACTAATTTCAATACTATGAATATTAACTTCTACAGCAGGAAGTTCTATTTCTATATTTTTACGAGCAAGTTCATATAATTTACGTCCTTTAATTTTTTTAGCAGAAAACATCGGTGGAACTTGCATAATAATACCATTGAAAGAATTAATAACATCCTCAATATCATTATTTTTTATATGTGAAATGTCGCAAATATTTTCTTCGGGTTGTTCTATATCACTTGATTTAGTAGTAGCACCGATTTTAATAGTTGCATTATATTGTTTGGGAAGATTTTGGAAAGTAGATATTTGTTTTGTTCCTTTTCCTAAACATAGAATCAGCAAGCCCGTAGCAAAAGGATCAAGTGTTCCGCAATGTCCTATTTTTCTTATTTTAGTTATATTTCGCATTTTAGCGACAACATCAAAGGATGTCCAATTTGCACTTTTATTAATAAGAATAGCACTCCCTGATGTATTACATATATCTATCCAAACCGAAAAATTATTTATTTCATTAATTGTATCTGTATTAAGAACAAACATACTATTATAAGATATTATTTGCAAATATAATGATTTCCGATTTATTTATTTAGATAGCAATTTTTATATTATTTTTTTAATGCAACTTGCCACGTCAATAAATCGTCTTGCAATGACAATAGCACATAATTATAATATGCCGCATCAAGCACAGTATAATATATGTAATTAATGAACTAATTCCCTGTTAAAATATGTATTTTAATTTATTCTAATTTGGTGTCTACCGATTTCAAATTCGCTATTAAAAATACATCAATAATGCTTTTTATAGCATCAAATTGCAGTATTCTACAAAAATAATGTAAAAAATGTTTTTTCAATTTTTGCGTTATGCTTAATATATTCAGCATAACTGCATTTTTTGGCACAATTTTTATAAGTTCATTATAAAGAAATAACACTTTATATCCGATAATTAATGAAAAATAAGAATAAAAATATGCTACAAAAAATAGTAATAACCTTAATTTTAGTGCTGTTTTGCATTTCAAGTATTAAACTAACAGCCCAAGAAGAACAATATTTTCCGCCTGAGTTAGGACTTTCTATTGGCTATAAATGTGCAATCAATGGCTTCCCTAATCCACAAGGACGAAAAAATGGTTTCGCATTTAACAATGTTCCCGATGTTGGAATTACAACTTATATTCCTTTAGATTTTGAATATAATTTGGGTTTGTATCTTGATATTGGATATAATACCAATAGTTTTCTGATGAAATATAACTACGATGCTGATACAAAAAATTATTTAACGCAAGATAGAATGCGTTTTAGTTATATAACTATTAGTCCGACTTTTAGTCATTGCGGTATTAAACTTGGTTTTTCTGTTGGATTCCCTGTTTCTGCCGATTGGATAGGAATTAATATAAATACAGATAAGTTGCAGAACTTAATAGAGTTTAAAGCAGGTTATACGCATCCGTTGTATTACGATAAGGTTGGAAGATTAAATATATTTTTCAATGCAAGTTATGCGCTAAATGGTGTATATACTGATTTTGTTAATAACGATCCGTTAAAGAATGTAGTTCCGGCGTTAGGGAATCAAATAATTACAAATTACTATAATCCTCGCCCTGCTTCTATTCAATTAGGATTGAATTTCTTATTCAATTTAATTGAGTTGCCTGACGAATACTATTATTAATGGAGACCTGTTTTCTATTTTAGTAGGAATTAATCCACATATTTTATTAAAAAATATATTTAGAAAAATTGTCACATTTGTTATTTTTGTATAATTTTACCTAAAGGTTGATAATTAAAATCTTTTCTTTATATTTGTAAAATAAATAATTAACGTGTTATGAAAAATATATTTATTATCTTAATTTTATCAGTTTGGATTTCTGCCAATGTGTTCGCAGAAAACTATAATAATAAACTGACCGCAGATACTTATGTGTTCCTAAAAATGCACGAAAATAAAAGTATCTTAAATAATAAAATCAAATCAAAAGATTACTTTTTGCAATCCAAAAATGGAATTGAATATACTAAACTTTATATAAAAGTAAACGAAAATTATTCCAAATTGCAAGTTGAAAATCTTGGTTGCAAAGAGTTAGTAAAAACTAAAAGCGTTGCTTTGCTGTCTGTTCCGATAGATAAAATAGAGCAATTATCTGCTTTTAATTTTGTAGAACTTATTGAGATTGCAAAACAGCCACAGCCACTTTTAGATAAGGCATTGCAATCTTCTAATGTAGATAAGGTTCATCAAGGTATAGACCTTGAGCGTTCTTATTTTGGTGAAGGTGTAATTGTTGGCGTTTTAGATTATGGTTTTGATTTTACTCATCCAATGTTTTCAGATGAAAACGGAAAGGGACGCATTAAGCGGGCTTGGGTGCCTTATGCATATATTGATGATGATATCTTGTTGGAATTTTTTCCGCCACCTAAAAATTCTGATGTTGGTTTCCTTTTAACTGACCTTCATGACTTTGACATTAAATTTATTTCAGATTATAGTTCAAATACTGAGTATCATGGGACACATGTTCTTGCTATTGCAGCGGGTTCAAAAGTTGAAGGACAAAAGTATACACATTCGGGAATAGCAACAAAGTCAGATATTGCTATCGTTGAATTAGGTATACATAGTTATGCAACTAGTAAGTACGACAGCCCTACTTATATTGAAGGTATTGATTATTTATTCAGTTATGCGGACTCTGTTGGCAAACCTATAGTTATTAATATGAGTTTTGGAACAATAGGATACCCTAATGACGGTACACATTCTGCAGGAATAATGATAAAAGAAATGGTTAATGAAAATCCTGAAGGCAGAATATTAGTTGCTTCAGCAGGAAATGTAGGAAATACAAAAGCACATCTTGAAAATAATTTTTCTAACACAATTAAATCTGTAGAATGCCTTTTATCTACATTAGAGTGGGGTTACGCTTATTTTTATGCGATGGGCGAAATAGACAAAGAGTTTTCTATAACAACTAAAATTTTAGATAAAGATTTTGAGATATTAACAGATTCTTTTACTATATCTACCGTAGGTTCTTCGGGATTATTATTAGATACAATGATATCTTCTTTTAATAATCCTGCAAGAAGGTTTTATGTTCACGTGTGGGCTTATGAATCTTATTTGGAGCCATATATAACAAATAAAAAACCTTTAATTGTCGGTAGAATAATCCCCATTTATGTATCTGGTATAGAGAATGCGGATGCATATATGTCTGTTAGAATATTTTCAGATTCAGGTATAATACATTGTTGGAATCAATCATCTCCGCATGGTCATCCTTTTATAGTTAAAACTCAAGGAATTGAACCCGATGCAAATTATACAATTAGTTCACCGGGAACAGAAGAGGAAGTAATATCTGTTGGTGCTTATGTTACACGAGATACAATAGTTCCATTTGCAGGCAACAAAACTCCAACTTCGCAAACTATTAATAACATTGCAAATTTCAGTTCTAAAGGTCCATTAACTGACGGAAGAATTAAACCTGATATTACAGCACCTGGCAGTATATTGTATTCTGCACTTCATAGTTTTGTAGGTATCTCTAATGCTTATAAGGATTTATATGTTACAGACAAAACTCCTAACGCTACATACGAATTTATTGCCGCACAAGGAACATCTATGTCTTCGCCAATGGTAACAGGAATTGTTGCACTTATGCTCGAAGTAAATCCAAAACTTACGCATTCTGAAATTAAAGATATATTGCGAATCACAGCAATTAATGACGAATATACAGGAAATGCTAAAGAAAATAAATCTACTATCTGGGGATGGGGCAAAATTAATGCACACGAAATAATGAAGCATCTAACATTAGGTATAGAAGACGATGAACAAGATTTCGTATTTAACATTTTTCCTAATCCAATAACAAACGGAAATGCGAATATACAAGTAGAAAATACAACAGAAATGCCTTATATTATAAATGTTTATGACGAAACAGGAAGGTTAGTTTATTTATCATCAATAGATACAGAAAAACAAATAGATTTATCTAAACTTACTACAGGCACTTACTTTATAAAACTACATAACCACAAAGCAAAATCAATACAAAAAGTCGTTAAAATGTAATGAATACACATAATAAAAATGTCGGAAATAAAGGAGAAAGTATTGCTGAAAAGTATCTGATAGATAAAGGATATAGCATTATTGAAAAGAACTTCCATTTTGGAAAAGAAGGTGAGATAGATATAATTGCTACCGATAAAAACAATGTTCTTGTTTTTATTGAAGTAAAAACAAGAACTAATCATAATTTCGGACATCCACTTTTATCTATTACTGAAAAGAAAAAACGCAGTATTCGTTTTGCTGCTAATGGCTATATGCTAAAACATAATATCACAAACCAAGAATGCAGAATAGATTTTATAGCCATAGATATGATAACTAATTTACCTGATATTACACATTTAGAAAATGTTATATAGTGTTGTTTATTTTAATGTTATAACATTTCTACATCTTTATCCAAAATAAATTTGGCATAACAAAACACGTAATATATTATTTTTAGTGGTTAATGATTGTTTTTCTGCCGATGGAATGGTATTCAAAACAAAGTTTCTCCATATCAGATAAATTATATAAATTTCTGCCATCAAAAATAATTTTGTTGTTTAATTTTTCGTTAATTAAATCAAAATTAGGATTCCTAAAACTTATCCATTCCGTGCATATTATCAGTGCATCTGCATTGTCTAAAGTGTCATACATTTTTTCGGCATAATGTATTTTGTCGCCGAATACTATTTTTGTAGTTTCGGTTGCTTCTTCGTCAAATGCGGATACGGATGCTCCTTTATTAAGTAAAAAGTTAATTAATTTATGTGAAGGGGCTTCGCGAATATCGTCAGTATTCGGCTTAAATGCAAGTCCCCAAATAGCAAATTTTAGTCCTTTTAAATGATTAAATCGTTTTTCTATACGAGCAAAAAATCTATTTATTTGTTCATAATTTACACGTTGGGTAGCATCAACAATACTTAATGGAGAACCCACGCTGTTTGCAGAAAAAGATAGTGCTTGGACATCTTTCGGAAAACAAGAACCACCATATCCAATTCCAGGATACAAAAATTTATTTCCTATACGCGAATCAGTTCCTATCCCGATTCTAATTTTTTCTATATCTGCTCCTACTACTTCGCAATACGCCGATAAATCGTTCATAAATGAAATCTTTGTAGCAAGAAATGAATTCGCAGCATATTTAGTGACTTCAGCACTTTTAGTATCCATAAATATAATTGGATTACCATTGCGAACATAAGGTGCATATAGGTCGTTAAATATCGCAACAATCTCGTTATCATCGGTGCCAATAACTATTCTATCGGGCTTAAGTGCATCTTCTACTGCTACTCCTTCTCGCAAAAATTCAGGATTGCTTACAACTGCAAATCTATCTTTTGGCAGATATTTTAGCAATATTTCTGTTGTTTTATCGGCAGTGCCTACGGGAACAGTGCTTTTATTTATTATTATTTTTTTGCTATTTGTTTTGTTATTGCTATCTAATTTTTTAATTAACTGTCCCAATGAATCTGCCATCTGCAATACATAATGAAGGTCAGCAGAACCATCTTCGCCGGGAGGAGTAGGCAAACATAAAAATATTATATTGCAATTTTTAACACATTCTTCAAGATCAGTGGTAAAATTTATATTGCCATTTGCGTTATTAGAAGTGAGTAATTTATCTAATCCGGGTTCATAAATTGTGCAGATAGATTTTTGCAATTTATTAACTTTTTCTTGGTCTATATCAATACACCAAACATTATTGCCTACGGAAGCGAAGCAATTCCCTGTAACAAGCCCTACATAGCCCGTTCCAATTATACCAATATTATATGCCATAATTTTTATTTTAATATATATATGCAAAAATAATAATTTTTACAATATTTTTTTGTATTTTTGTAATCTTTTATATGTTATTTATATATGGATACCAAACAAATTACTGAAGAAAAAAAAATAGGTTTTGCACTAAATACTAAAAAAATAGTCAAAGGAACTCGCAGATTAGTAAGAGAAAAAGTTTTGCAAATACTGATGGCTCATTTCGTATCAGATATATCTATTGATTTTTTAATAGACCATATCTTTAATCGTTCTTTTAACGTTGAAAACGAATATGAAGATGCTAATAAGAACGATAAATTAAGCGATAATAAAGTAGTAGTAGATGAAGAAAGATTAGCAGATGCAAACTTAGATTCTTTAATTTCTTGGCGACAGCAAGACCAAGAATTTGCTATGTTAATAATAAATGCTACTATTAAAAATTATAACTCATTTGTTGAATATATTAGGCAAACAGCAGACAATTGGGATTTCAACAGAATTGCAACAACTGATAGAATAATTATGATGATTGCTATGTCAGAATTTTTGTTTATACCTGATGTGCCAGTAAAAGTGAGTATAAATGAAGCATTAGAGTTGGCAAAAAATTATTCTACCGAAAAATCAACTGCGTTTGTTAATGGTATGTTAGAAAAAATAAAAGGTATATTTGAAGATAAAAAATTAATTCACAAATCAGATAGAGGGTTGCAATAGTGGAAAATATACCTAACGGTTGGGATTTGGCATCTATTATTTCGTTAACATTTGTTAAAGGATTGACTTATAATGAATGCACACGGATAATAAATAAGTATGTATCTTTTGATGATTTTTCTAAAAATGCTTTTAATTTACGGCAAGGAGATTTTTTTGAGAATGAAAGTAAAGATAAAAATGGCATAAGTGTAATACAAAAATCAGAAGAACAAATAGAATTTGCAGAAAAAAATGATTATAAAATAATAACTGTTTGGAATGATGCTTATCCATCATTGCTGAAACAAATAGATTATCCGCCGATTGTCCTTTATATTTGGGGCGACTTACAGCCCGCCGATGCTATATCTATCTCGGTAGTAGGAACAAGAAAATGTACATACTACGGCAAAATGGTCACCGAACAATTTGTATCCGAGTTTGTTAAACAAAATATATTAATTACAAGCGGTATGGCTAATGGAATTGATTCTATCGCCCACGGAACAGCAATAAAAAATAACGGAATAACTTATGCTTTAATTGCAAGCGGATTAGATAAAATAAGTTCGCAGGTAGCAAACCAAACTGCTAATGATATTGTAACATCAGGCGGTGCAGTTATTACTGAATATAAGTTCGGAACTCCTGCTATGCAAGGATATTTTTTGCATAGAAATAGAATTATTAGTGGCATTTCTAAAGCAACATTAGTCGTAGAATCGGCATATAAAGGTGGTGCGATGAATACTGCAAAGTTTGCCGATATGCACAGTAGAGATGTTTTTGTGATACCAGGAAATATTACTTCTGAAAAAAGTTTAGGCACAAATAACCTAATTAGAAGGCACAAAGCAATTATTGCTATTAGTCCTAAAACTATGTTAGAAGATATGGGAATCCTTGAAATAGATGATAAATCCGTTGTAGACAACCAAAATAAAAACACATTTGAACAAAATATTACTTTCAGCAATCCTGCCGAAGAAAAAATATATAATAATCTTTCCAACGAACCTATACATATAGATACACTTATAGGTCTTACAGGATTAGATATTTCAGAATTATTAGTCCAACTCATAGATATGGAATTCGAAGAATTAGTCCGCCAACTCCCCGGCAAGCATTATGTTAGAAATATTACGCTTTAATATATGGCAACTCTAAAATGTCCTGCTGAACTCGTTCTGTATCCCATAATAAATACATAAAAAACTAAACACTATGTTACTAAATTGTATCCAACTATGCAGGTATAAAGTAAAGAACAGCCAGTATTACTTTTAATTGTTCAACATATTAGATATTTTTTTTCGAGTATCCTCTAATGCATCAGGAAAGAACTTCGTTTCAGCAATAGTTGCTGTAAAATTAGCATCGCCGTTCCAACGTGGAACTATGTGAAAATGGAGGTGACCTGGCAATCCTGCACCCGCAGATTGTCCAACATTCAGACCAAAATTGAAGCCATGTGGATTAAATAATTCTTTCATTACGACAATAATTTCTTGTGATGTAGTCATAATGCTTAGTAGTTCGTCTGTTTCAAACTCTTCGAATTTTGAAATATGTTTTAAAGGACAAACAAGTGTATGCCCGCTATTATAGGGGTATTTATTCATAATAACTATACATTTTTTACGTCTTGTAACGATAAGAAACTCTTTGTCTTTATTTTTTGAATTTATAGCATTACATACAAAACATTCGTTTTTATGTTCTTTATTATTAAGCGTTTTTATATATTTAGAACGCCATGGAGACCAAATTCTTTCCATAGTATTTTACTGTAATTATTGAAAAATTGTATAAATATAAACATTTTTTTATATTTACTTATTAAATCAAATGATTTTGCTATTATGCGTAATGACAAACATTTAAACCTGTCCTGCTGAATTTACTTCGGTGTATTATTGTTTTAATGCATTATAATGCTCTTTTTTTAGCAATATTCTAACAAAAAATACTTATTTTTGCTTTTAATAATTTAATAAGTAAAATGAAAATAACTTTCCCCGATGGTAATATAAAAGAATATCCTGATAATAGCACAGGATTAGATATTGCAAAATCAATATCCGAAGGACTTGCAAGAAATGCAGTCGGAGTTTTAGTAAATGGCGAAGGATATGATTTAAATCGTCCAATTAATGCAGATTGTAATTTGCGAATTTTAACCTTCGATAATGAAGAAGGAAAGCAAATATATTGGCATTCATCAGCACATCTTATGGCAGAAGCATTGCAACAACTTTATCCTGGAATTAAATTTGGAATAGGTCCTGCAATAGAAAATGGTTTTTATTATGATGTGGATTTGCCCGATGATATAAAAATTACGCCCGATGATTTGGTTAAAATTGAAAACAAAATGTTAGAATTAACTAAAACTAATTCTGATTATGTTCGTGAAGAAGTGGAATGGGAAGATGCTATAAAACATTGGCGTGATGAAGTAAAAGATGAATATAAAACAGAATTATTAGAAGGTTTTCAAGGGCAGCAAATATCGTTTTATAAGCATGGAAGTTTTACGGATTTGTGTCGTGGGGCGCATCTTCCAAATACAAGTTTAATAAAAGCGGTTAAATTGCTTTCTATTGCGGGGGCGTATTGGCGTGGCGATTCGAACAGAAAAATGATGACGCGTATTTATGGAATTTCGTTTCCTAAAAAGAAAATGCTTGATGATTATATACAAATGCGAGAAGAAGCAGAAAAAAGAGACCATAGAAAATTAGGAAAGGAATTGGAATTATTTATGCTTACGCCGAATGTTGGTGGTGGATTGCCAACTTGGCTTCCAAATGGCACAATCATTCGAAGAATTATAGAAGATTTTATTCGCAAAGAGCATATAAAAAGAGGTTATAAAGAAGTAATAACTCCGCATCTTGGCAATCTTAATTTGTATAAAACATCGGGGCATTATCCTTATTATGCAGATTCGCAATATCCACCAATAGTAATAGATGATGAAGAATATTTATTGAAGCCGATGAATTGTCCGCATCATCATCAAATATATCTAAATAGTCCGCACTCATATAAGGACTTGCCATTAAGATTATTTGAAAATGGAACTGTATATCGTTATGAGCAATCAGGCGAGTTGTCAGGAATGATAAGGGTTCGCGGTTTTACGCAAGACGATGCACATATTTATTGCACAGTCGAACAACTTAAAGATGAAATAAAAAGTGTTGTGGAAATAATTCACTATTTATTCAAAACATTCGGTATGGCAGATGCAATTCAGACCCGTCTTTCATTCCGCGACAATGAAAAAGATAAATACGGCGGCGATATTACGCTTTGGAATAAAGCACAAAAAGAAATTACCGAAGCAGCCGAAGAACTTGGTCTTAATTTTGTAATCGCCGAAGGTGAAGCCGCATTTTATGGACCAAAAATTGATTTTATAATTAAAGATGCAATTGGTCGTAAGTGGCAACTTGGCACCGTTCAAGTTGATTATGTTATGCCCGAACGCTTTCAATTAGAATATATTGGTTCTGATAATTCAGCACATCGTCCCGTTATTATACATAGGGCGCCGCTTGGTTCTATGGAACGATTTATGGCAATTTTGATAGAACATTATGCGGGGAATTTTCCGTTTTGGCTTGCACCTATACAGGTTAGTATTCTGCCTATTGGTAGTAATCAGCACGATTATGCTAATGCTATTTATGAAAAACTTGATGCACTCGGTTTTAGAACTTATGTAGATACCCGCAATGAAAAAATAAATAGAAAAATCGCAGAATCAGAACAAAAGAAAATTCCGTTTGCACTAATTATAGGTCAAAAAGAAATGGATAATAATACTTTATCCGTCCGCGAACATACAAAAGGCGACATCGGAACTAAAACACAAGCCGAAATAATTGACCTATTTACCGACTTGATAGTAAATAAGAAGTAATATTTTATGAAATATGAAACCTATAAAAAAATGTATTTTTACTTTAGAACAAAAAGTTTTAGCGATTTAAAACAGCAGGGATCCGGCTTTGCTGTTTTTTTATAATGTTATGCTGAATTTATTTCAGCATCTACTAATTTTGCTAGGAGATTCCGAAACGAGTTCGGAATGAGTAATTTTAATTTATATGTTAAGAATAGTATTTTGATTTCGGACGTAATTGATATAAATAAACAAAAATAGATAAAAAAGCAGTGTAAAATGACGATGCAAAACCAAATCGTAAATAAGATAACATATAATTATGTCTACTTATTTCTATAAAAAACAATGAGTATATTAAGTTATGCACTACTGCACAAATAAATACCACAAAAACAAATTTCCATTCATTAACAATCTGTCTGGTTGCATCTTTTTTATGAAAACCAGCAGCAATAAATCCCGAAATAGTTTTAGTTAAAGCATTTGTCCCCATTATATCGCCGCTAATAAAATCTAAATATAAACCGATAACAAATCCTGCTAAAATACCAAACAACCTTCCTTCTTTTATAGCCGCCCAGACAACAAAAATTAAAAATATATCAGGCGTAACATTGAATATAGAAAAAAAATTGATAAATGAAAAGTTTAAAATGGATATCAGTATTAAAATAATAGAATACTTTATATATTTATTTTGTGTTAATTTTTTATTTATATTTCTTAATGATAAAATCATAGTTATTCTCTTTTTATTTTAGTATTATTTTATGTAATTTAGTAATTAAATTTATTAAAATAATTATCTATTTCGGTTCTTAATTCTATGCCTGCTTTTTCAAAGCAGTCAAGTAATTCCTGATATGCCCCTTCGCCACCAAGAAAATCCCAAAACTCTTCAGCAACTTTTAATTCTTTTTCTAAATCAAGCATTCCTTTCATCGTCCAACGAGCATAAGGTTCTGGATGATATGGATTGTAAGGTATAGCAACCAAAGTATTTATATTTTTGTTGCTATCTTGCGTTAAAGCAATACCAGCCCATTCTAATAATGTCCGCTTAAAATCTTTAAAATTACTAATATTTGGTTTAGCAGTTTTTAAATCAAATAGAAACATTTCTCCTTTTTTATTTTCAACAAATAAATCAACTTTAATAGTTTTTATTTGATTTTTATTTCCTTTTAATGATTTCTTTAATATTTCAATTTCTTTATTTTTATCGGGAGTAGCACCAACAGTGAGTTGATTTATAATATGTTGAATACTTTGTTGACAATTTTCAAAAATTGTATCACCTACAATATATTGTGATGCTACTTTTACAAAATTATTTTTAGCCAAAGCAACAGCAACAGGTTCAAAAATGGACGTGCCAAAAGTTGTATTTAACGATTGAATAAACGAATATAAAGCCATCCTATCTCGCCCAAGCAAACGAAAATGAAAAGGCATATTATTGCTTTCAGGGTTATAATTTTTGAATTTATTTCTTAAACAAGTTTTAATTACTTCTTGTATATCTTGTTTTTGTTCTTTTGTTAATGCCATAATTACTTCTTTTTCAAATGAAATATTGTTTCTGAATATGCGGTTTTATCTTTTTCTGTTCTGTTTAATACGGGACGATGAAATTGATTTATAATTTGCATTCCTGTATTTTCTGCAATAGTTGGATACATATTATTTTTATCGTTTGCTACAAGAAATATATCATAATCATCTACTAAAAAACGCTTGCAATTATTTAGCACATCAGAAATTCCTTGTATATAACTTTGCTGTGCATCTTTTTTTTGTCCTCTAAAAAGCGGACCAATTTCTAACTCATCATTTCTTTCAAAACCAAATAAATCGTAGGCGTAAGCGTGTTGTTCGTGATAATCAATCAAGCCAACATAAGGCGGCGAAGAAAAAATTCCTTTTATTTTTTGTTCTTCTAATAACCTTCCGAACACAGCATTTTTCTTTTTTACTTGCTCTAAAATATCAATATTCCTGCTATCTCCTGTCAAACAAAGTTGAAATGTATTTGTTCTTAATTTGTCAAATTGTTGCAATCTTTTAATTGTATCTTTAGAATAAGTTTTCCACCATTTCAAAATAGAGAACAATGGCTTACATAATTTTCCGTGTTTTTTGCAATAATAAGTGGTAGTAATTGGCTCTAAAAGTGTTCCTAAATCAGCGTGTGTTGTGCTTCTACAACTACGAATTGTTCTACTTAAAATTATACTAATTATTTTTTTTGTATTAGTGTTTTGTATATTTTTTATTTTTTCAAAAACAAAGTCAATTTCATTTCTAATATGTTGCGAATACCACTTATCTAAAAATGTTTCGTTTTTTTCTTGTTTTAATTTTATGTTGTATTTCGCTATTAGTTTTTCATAAGTTGGCAAAAATTGATTTTCTTTTTCTAATCCATATTCTTTTTCATCAATTTTGCCTTTTCTAACATTAAATTTATAATCAGGAACAGTGAAGTATTTACTATTAAATGTGTTTAATTCTTGTAAAAGTTTATATTCAAAATCAATAACATTAAAATCATTAACAAATTTTTCTAAACTTAAAGTAATATGTTTTATTTCATCTAAAACATCTGCAATATCATAGCGAGCAATTTTGCAATTTGCAATCAAAGTATTAAACGCCGAAACATCAACTCCTATTGCATTCATACCTAATTCACACGCTTGCACCATCGTTGTTCCGCTCCCTGAAAATGGATCTAAAACAATATCACCTGACTTAAAATAAGTTTGCGTTTTAAAATTATCAGTATGATTATCTAAAAAATATTCTACTAATTGCGGAATAAACTTACCCTTATACGGATGCAAACGATGAATATGTTTTGTTGTTTCTGCTTCTTTATACTGCTCAAAAGACAATGCCCAATTTAAATTTTCACCTAATTTTTCTTTAAAAAACGCTTCTCTACAAACGCTATATTCTCCATAATACTCTATTAAATCTGCTTCTGAAACTTGCGTAGTGCCATTATTACCGAACTTTTTTATACGCCCATATTGTATAAGATAAGAGATATTAGACGGAGTTATATTTTTCTCCGTCCAATTTGTAGCCCATACACTTGCTTCTTTAATATTTAATAATTTCATATCCATATTTATACAAAAATAATAAATATTTAAATACGGAATAGCAAAATATATTTTTTAACAATAAAAAATATACAAAAATAGCCGATAATTATAATATGAAAGAATATATTAATAATGATTTAATAAATGAGTTTTCTAAAGATAGTTCTATAGAATGTATTTTTGATAATTTGTATAAAGTATTAGCACAAGAATGGCAAATTGTTGAAATGGATTTATTTTTAGTAGATGAAAATAAAATAAGTAAATTAGATAATATAAGTTCTTCGGTTACTTTAGAAAATATTTATAATGAACTTGAAGAAAGAGGATTACTTGATTTTGCTGTTAATACAAACCAAATAAAAATTATTCCTAATATAGATGATAATATAGAAAAAATTAAATCCATTATTATTATTCCTATTATTTTGATGAATAAAATTAGTGCTTATTTTATTGCTAATAGCCCATTAAATACTGCTAATATAGATACTTCTAACATAAATAATATACATCTTATTGCCAAACATTCTTTTGCACTTATTAATACTTGCCAATCTATTACAGATAAAAATAATAGCAAGAAAAAATATAATTTATTGAAACAGCAAACTATTTTAGCGTCTAATCAAATTGCTATTAGTGAATTGTTGGTTGCACTAAATAATGGTTTAGATATTCCACAAAAAATAATTAAAACAAATTTAGAACTAATTCAAAAAAACATCGGCGATAATAAAAGAAGAATAAGTATTATAGAAGAACAATTTAACTCTATAACTAATATCCAAAATAAAATACAAGAATTATCTAACGAAATTAATAATTCGCCTCAAAATTATAATGTTTTTGATATTATAGAAGAAACAATTTCAATAGCCAACCCGATTCTAAACAAACACGGCATCACTTTATTAACTAATATAAAAGAAAATATAGACAAAAATATTCTTATTAATTGTTTCAAAATACAAATTATTTTTGCTATTTATAATTTTATTTCAAGTTCTATTTACTCTATGCAAAATGGAGGCACTATTAACATTAATATTTTCAAAAATGACAATACTACTCAAAAATTAGATGCTGAAATAATAAATATTATTGTTTCTAATGACGGAGTTGGTTTTGAAGAAAATGAATTTGAAGGAAGCATTATTGCTAATCTTGACCTATCTAATCAAAAAATTAAATCACATCTTTTATATAAGATTGCTCAAAATATAATTATTGGACACAAAGGAAAGATTTCTATATACTCTGACCAAAAAGGCACTACATTTAAAATTCAACTAAAAAAAGTTAATTAAATACAACATCTATGAATAAAAACTCACATATTCCATCTTCTGTCATACTGAACTCGTTTCAGCATCCCCATTTTTTTCAGCACGGGGATGAATCCCCGTGTTAAAACTTGCTCGCAATGGCGAAGAGTATTATTTTCTTTTTATATTTTATTTAATTTGCTATTTTTTATTCCGTATATAAAATAGATAATTATACCTATTGCTGCCCAACCTACTAATCGTAGTATTGTTGTCATTGGCAGCGCTGCTATTTGTATTAAACAAATAGTTGCTCCCATAATCGGAATAAAAGGAACTAATGGAACTTTAAAAGGACGCTGTAAATCGGGTTGTGCTTTTCGTAAAAATATAATAGCAAAACATACTATAGCAAACGCAAGTAATGTTCCGACTGATACCATTTCTGCTAATGAGTGCAAAGGGAATATTCCTGCGACTAAACCTGATATAACTCCTGCAATAATTTGTGCATTTCGTGGAACACCTTTTTTTGTTACTTTGCAAAGAAAAGAAGGTAATAAGTGATCTCGTGATATTGCATAATATATTCTTGCTTGCCCTAATAACATTACTAATAGCACTGATGTCATTCCTACTATTGCGCCGAGTTTTATTAGCGGACTTATCCAACTTAATGCTCCGTCTGTTCTATCTATTGCTAATGCAACGGGAGCATCAACACCGAGTTCGTAATATGGGACTATACCTGTCATTATTGCTGTTACGGCTATATATAGAACTACACAAATAGCAAGAGATATTAGTATTCCTCGTGGCATTGTTTTTTGTGGATTAATTGCTTCTTGTGCTGTTGTTGATAGTGCATCAAATCCGATATAAGCAAAGAATACAACGGCAGCACCTCTAAAAATACCGCTCCAACCGAAATGTCCGAACTCGCCTGTATTTTCAGGTATATAAGGAATCCAATTTGTTGTATCTATATAAGATAATCCGAAACCGATAAATAGTAATACAACAGCGACTTTAACAACAACCATAATGTTATTAAGTTTAGCGGAGTTTTTAGTTCCTAATAAATGAAAAGTAGTTAGAATTGCAATTATAAACATTGCAGGAAAGTTAATAATACTTCCTGTAAAGAACCATCCATCTTTTGTATGTTCTAATGTAGATTGTGCTAAATGTGGTGGAATAATAAATCCAATACTTGCTAATAAATTATTCATATATCCAGACCATCCAACAGCAACCGTAGAACAAGCAAACATATATTCTAATATCAAATCCCATCCTATAAACCACGCAATAAATTCGCCAATAGTAGCATATGAATAAGAATATACGCTTCCCGATACGGGTATCATTGCTGCAAGTTCAGCATAACATAACCCTGCAAATACACACGCAAGTGCTGATATAACAAATGAAATAGTTAATGCTGGTCCTGCATATTCGGCTGCTGCTTGTCCTGTAATTACGAAGATCCCTGTTCCAACTATAGCACCGATTCCAAGTGCTACGAGATTAGTTGTTGTAAGGGTTCGTTTAAGAGTATTCCCTGTTCCTGCTTCTTCTATAAGTTTTTTTATATCTTTTCTTGCAAATAGTCGTTGTAGGTTCATATTTTTTTATATTATTTTTTACAAAAATAATGAAAAACATTTAAGAAATATTATGCTTTTATGTAGATGCTGAAACAAGTTCAGCATGACGGATATTTTGCTTCTGTCATGCTGAATTCATTTCAGCATCCCCTAATTTTATGTAGATGCTGAAACGAGTGTGCTATGCGTAAAATTCAAATGTATATCTGCCGATACAATCCGATGTGTTAAAGCACCAATAGAAATAGCATTTATGCCCGTAGTAAGATATTTAGGCAAGTTTTCTAATGTAATTCCGCCCGATGCTTCAATAAATATATCTTCGCCATCATCATTGCTATTGCGAATTAACTCTACGCATTTTTTGATTTCATCAGGCGGCATATTATCCAATAAAAACCCTTTAACTCCGAGTTTAAGTGCATTTTTTAATTGTTCTATATTATCGATTTCTAATTCAATTTGGAGGTTATATTTATTTTTTTCATTGACGTTTTTAATTACATTTTCAATACTTCCGCCCGCCACGATGTGATTATCTTTAATTAAAATAGCAGACGCCAAATCAAATCGGTGGTTCGTTCCACCTCCTGCATACACGGCATATTTTTCAAAATGTCTCATGCCGGGCGTAGTTTTCCTTGTATCTAAAATCTGAACATTATATGGTTTGGCAATATCTACATATTGTTTGGTAGTGGTTGCAATCCCCGATAGACGCTGAATTATATTTAACATAACTCTTTCGCGAGACAAAATATATTTGGATTTGCCGTTTATTTCAGCAATAATTTCGTTTTTTTTCACAATATCGCCATCTTTAACTTTTATATTTATTTTACACTTTTTAAATATATAATTAATTACTTGTTCTCCTACAAAAACGCATTCATTTTCTGCTTCAATAATAGCGTTGCATATAGATTTATTAGGGACGCAATAGCGAGTAGTCATATCTATTTCGGCTTTATCTTCATCTAACCATTGGTCTATATTTTTTTCTAAAATATATGGTTCTATTTGTGTTATTTGTTTATATTTTATCATACAAATATCTCTAATTTTCACAAATATAAGAAAAATTAGTTTATGTAATGAGTAACCTATTAAAATTTGTTATTCCGAATGCTAATTATTGCTAACAAATTACCTTCGGCGGTTCGCCGATTTTACTCGGATTTACTCATATTTTACATAATTTTACTAATTTTTACTCGGATTTACTCATATTTTACTTGATTTTGCTCGTAATTAACACGGGGATTCATCCCCGTGCTAAATATAACTAAACATTATATAACCAAGCAAAAATAAATTAGAAATTTCTAAAAATAATTAGAAAAACCTGTTTACTAATTAGAAATTTCTAAAAATAATTAGAAAAACCTGTCACTAATTAGAAATTTCTAAAATAAATTAGAAAAACCTGTTTACTAATTAGAAATTTCTAAAAATAATTAGAAAAACCTGAACAAAAATCTGTCATTCTGAACTTGTTTCGGAATCTCGTAATTAAATATAAAAAATGTTATGCCGTATTAATTCAGCATAACATTTTATAGGTTCTAATAATTTAATTTTACATTTTCCCTAACTTTTCTGCTTCATTTATCAATTCTGCAACGCGACCAATACTATCTGATTCAGCATAAAATCTAATAAGTGGTTCTGTTCCCGATGCTCTAATAAGAACCCAACCATTATTTACATAAAACTTATAGCCATCTTTAGTATTAGTTTTAATAATATCATCTTTACCTATTTTAGTGATTCCTTTTTGTGCGGCATTTAATATAGCATCTTTAACCTTTTGAGACACAATTTTATCTCTTCGCATAAAGCGATAAGCACCGAATTCTTTATCTAATTCATTACATAGTTCGGACAAAGATTTGTTTCTTACAGTCATAACCTCTAATAACAACATAGCATTAAATATTCCATCACGTTCAGGAATATGCAGATTTGTAGCAAGTCCGCCTGATTCTTCGCCGCCAATAAGAACAGAAGTTTTGTTCATATTTTCAGCAATATATTTAAATCCGACAGGAGTTTCAATCAAATCTAATTTTTTCATTTCACAATACTTATCTACCATAGAAGTAAGCGAAACGGTTTTAACAACAGCACCACGTTTCTTTTTAACCTCAACGAAATATTTTAGAAGTATCATAAAAATTTTCTGCGAATCAACAAAGTTTCCTAAATGATCTACAGCCCCTAATCTATCAGCATCACCATCAAAAGCAAAACCGACATCATAATTACCTGTTTTAACAATATGAGATAGTTCTGTAAGATTTTCTGCAATAGGTTCAGGATGTCCTAAATTTCCAAAAAGTGGATTTATTTCATTATGAATAAATGTAGCATTAAGTTGCAGTGGCTCTACACTTTTCATACCTGCACCATACATCATATCAAATACAATTTTATGATTTGCATCGCTAATAGCATCAACATCAATTTTCTTTTTTATAGTGCGAATATATGGTTCTCTATGTTCAAAAAACTTAATCATTTTTTGTTCTACATAATCATCAAAAGGAAGCAATTTTAGATTTGGTGGTTTAGCAACAATTTTTTTTAGTTCTTGTTCTACTGCCTCTATTTGTTCGGGAGTAGCAGGTCCGCCGAATGTTCCTTTTATTTTGAAACCATTATATTGAGCAGGGTTATGGCTTGCAGTAATTACTATTCCAAGGTTTGCTCCTTTTTGTTTAGTATTAAAAGATACTTGCGGCGTAGAAGCAAAATCATCTGTAAGATGCACAACAACACCTTGGCTTGCAATCACCATTGCTACTTCATAGGCAAATTCTTTTGATAGAAAACGCGTATCATAACCTACAACACAAGACGGGAGTATAGGACGTGTTCTTTTTGCTTTAGAGGGTGGTTTATTTTTTTGCTTAATTTCTGCTATTTGCAAGATATATTTAGCAGTTGCTAATGCAACATATCTTATATTTTCGAATGTAAAGTCGCGTGCAATTTCCGCACGCCATCCATCAGTTCCAAACTTTATCATAATATTCGCTTTACTTTTTTATACAAAAATAAGGATTTTTTATGAAAAAAAGCAATTTAAAATAATAAAAAAAGGGCGAACAATGTTCGCCCTTACGGATTTAGGGTAAAACACTACTACCTAACAAATACAAATTGTTTGGTTATAAAACCTTTTTTATTTGCAATCTTTAAGGTGTAAGTGCCTGCAGCAAGATTGAGTTTTGCTAAATCAAATTCAAATTTATTTTCACCAATATTTGCCATTCCTTCGTGTAATGTGAAAATAGTGCTTCCTGCTGTGTTGCATAATTGCAAAGAAACTTCCATCTCTGTATTTGAATTATATGCCACATTGATTATACCAGTTGTAGGATTAGGAGTTAATGAAAAATCGCCGATAGCATTTCCTTTAATACTACTTATTACAGGACCATCCTCTTCTTCCTCGTCATCTTCAACCTTAATGATATTCCATTCTACATTAACAACGCTACCACACTCGTTAGTAACACTCATTTTTAGAACGGCAGTGTCTTCATATTCTAAAAGATTTAATATCTTTTGTAAATCATCGCCTATTACTGAATAGTCAATAGCAAATTGCGACTGAAAATAAGTTCCTGCAGGAATTGTTCCCGTATAAATTGGAATAGTTTCTTCAGAATTACTAACACTGATATCAAATACAAAACTGCTTGATGGCTTGTTTGTTTCTATCCTTATACTTATTGATATACCACCATTATTCTCAAGGAAACCTCTTATTTCCGTTGATGTCAAATCAGCAGTTGGCGACACTACCTGCCATAATTCCATATCAGTAATTTCTATTTCTGCTTCTTCACTACTAATATCTAAAAAATAGTAATTAACAAATGCAGAAACTACACAGTATGTTTTTATTGATAAGTTAGGATTATGTAATGTAAGTTTTGGCGTTTTGCTTCCTTCTACATTTGGACCATCTTCGGCAGCAACTCCATCAATATACCACTGATATTTAACTAAATCAAGGTCTGGAGTTTGCACTTGAACTTCAAAAGTAGCAGTAAAATCATTTACATCGTTCTCGCAAATTGTAAAATTAGTATTGTTTTTAATAAAGTCAATACCTTCACCAGGATTTACAAATATAGGAGTAGTTCGCGAATTTGCTGTGCCACAAGGACCAGTAATTTCTAAATAATAGTAAGCGCCATCAAAAGTATAAAGTTGTTCATACATATTATCGCCTTTTTCAGGCATATTTACGATAACTAAAGCATTAGAACGCGCCCCTTTGAAATAATAGTTGTCATCAATTTTTACATCACCGCCATTTGATTGATGCCTATACCATTGGAAACCAATATTAGAGTTTTCATTAAATTGCTCGCCATTTGCTCCTTCAAAAGAAGAATAAACTTTAAATCCTACGCTTTGACCAGGCACAGCGTAGTTCTGAGCGTTGCTCACATAATATATTTCTAATGGTTGGACGATATTTACATTGCAAACATTTGAATAACTAATATTGTCGGTTATTGTTACATAATCTCCATTTATTAAAACGGTAGCAGTATCTACGGCTTTATAGCGATATACACCTGCATGGCTTAAATTTAAACCATTTATAGTTAAAACTCTGTCTGTATATGGTAAATCTACGCCATCTTTTTGCCAGCAACTTCTTGTTGCATCTATTCTGCCTGAATATGATACCATTAGTTCTAATCTGCCATTAGGACATAGATGCAAATTCGCAGGCGGCTGATTAACGTAAATAAATCCAATTTCTCCGCCTATAACATTAAAGTAGAAAACATTACTATTTATTATATTTTGGCAATTACATTCTGGTCTTTGAGCGCTTAATCGGACTCTAACTCCGACATTACCAAACATTCCTACTGGGATTGTGTAATCCAATTCTTGTGATGTTGCACCTACTATCTCGCCCCAAGTTAGACCGCCATCTAACGTATATTGCCAATTATAAGCAGGTATAGAATTATTACCTAATTCAGGCGTAGCCGTAAATGTTAATATTGAACCCGGACTTACCGCTTCTAATTCAGGCGTAGTTAGGGTACCAGTGTAATCTATAGAAACACCTGTATTTTGATTTTCCCATATAATGTTATAAACAAAATAAGCATTGCTTGAACAATTTGAAGGACCAACTAATGAACCTCTATAAGCATTATAAGTATAATCTTTTGGGAAAACGTATATTGAATCAGTAGACACACCTGTTTCCCAAGTCAGACCACCATCTGTGGACCTATCCCAAGTGAAACCAAAATATCTTCCTAATATGTAACCACCATATAGATTACCTATTATAGAAATGCTCATAAAGTCGCCCGTTTCTTCTATACAAAAACGTTTGTCTGTAATCCGACCTTCAGCACCTCCTAATACTAATATTGGCTCTGCAAACTGCATATATTTTGTGGAAGTATGACTTGCTATGAATTCGTGGTCTTGTGTATCACCTACTAAAGAACCATTTTCTCTATTCCCCAAAACATAACCTGTTAGATTGAATACTAACGGGTCATTACAACCTATACCATTAGATACTGTTGGCTCTGGCACATCGTAAGCAAGTATGAAATTGTTGTCCCCATTTTCAAGTATATGCGGAGTTGTAACAATAAGTTCATTATTACCTGCAGTGGTCTGAACAGAACCTAAAAAAAGTGTATCACTATAAAGTCCCGTTGGACTATAATATAATCTTGCTGTTGGATATATACCTGGTTTTGTGCCGTCTATTGTGAATTTTAGACGTTTTAATCTAAGTTTAAAACCTGTCCCATCCATATTTATATTCATATCAGACATTACATACCTTGTCTCTCTTCCTGAATTTACCGTGGATGTTGCATAAACAGGATTGCCTAATGTTTGTAACTTACCTGTTAATAGCATATTAGGACGGATTGATGCATTAAATTGACAAGGACCACCAGGAGGAGTACCTGTACCAAAAAGAGAACCCCCGGGGCCTTTGACTCCTGCATAACTAAATGGTGCAAAGAAAGTATAATTACTTATATCACCTTGTCCTCCGCCAACTTGGACACCACCACCATTCCAATTCACTACCCACGTTCTTGGCGGCTCAGGTCCAAAAACAGCAGGAGTAGCACCACCAGCATAAACTCTGGTTCCATCATCATACATAAACCAATATGACACAAACATATGGTCAGAGTAACTTATTAAAGGTCCATAATATGGAGCAGTGTTGTCGGTAGTAGTAGTAGGAACAGATAGAAAAGATTTAAATCTATAAATCCAATATGGTTCCCAATCAGGTCCCATTACATTAGATGAAGGAGCACCGGCAGTAACACCCACTCGATTTTCAAATACTACACTTAAATGACCTCCTGTATAAGCAAATGGAGTTTCAAATTCTAATACAAGCGTAGCAGTATCAGAAATACCATTCCATACCAATTGACCATTATAATTAGGATAATCTGGATCCCAATATCCATCAAAAACATTTACCCAACCACTACTTGGTGATATATCTACGGGTTGGTTGCCTCTGTTCCAAATAGTGTCAAAACCATTAATTTCGGCACCATTCTTAAAGTAAATCCTTATTGGGGTCGGATTACGATTTTGATAATTTGATGGCCAAGTAACACCGCTCATAGATATTTGGCCAAAGCTACCTAACTCCCAAGTGCATGCAAAATATGGACAATCAGGACCTCCACGTCCAGGGTCCATCCAAACAGGAATTCTAATTTTAATAATGTCGCATGGAACATTTAGCCCTATTTCTGATTGTGTATAAGTAATAAGAGTATAACTCCTATTAGATTCCATTATTACTGGAAAGTGGCAGGTTACAGCGGCACTGGTGTCGTTTGCACCATAACCTTCACCTGAAATTCCACCACAAAAATAGGCGGCAAACATACTTCTATTACTATTAGTACCTGTTAGATCCCCCCGAACCATAAAGCCATCGTAAGACAAATTGCCCTTGAACTCTTTATAAGTTTGAGTCCATCCACTAGGGGGGGTATATCCAATACTTCTTACAAACGTATCGGATACTGCTTGGCTATAAGCCAAATTTGATGCAGCAAACATGCCCATCAAAAACATGAAAATAACTGATTTTTTAATCATGATATTTACCTCTACAAATATTTAATAAAATTATTATCATTAATTACATTTTACAATATACAAATATAATTTTTTTTATACAAAAAATTATATAATGTAAAATTATATTTATATGCAAACTAAACATTAGCATCAATTTTTAATGCTTCTAACATTTTATCTGCTTTTTCTTTATGTTCTTCTTTAATATGCAATATAACAGAACTAATAGCCAATGTTATAGATACTAAATCATCAGCAAATCCCATTACAGGAACAAAATCAGGAATAATATCTAATGGCAAAATAAAATATCCTAACGCACCTAATATAATTGCTTTTGCCCATTTAGGAGTATCATCATCTCTTAAAGTATAGTATAAAACTAAAACTAATTTAATAAACTTTTTACCGATACTCTTATAATGTTTTTTTATTTTATTCCATATTCCATCTTCAGAATAATGTTTACTATAATTTTTATCGAATGCATTAACATTGATATTAGATGTTTTTATATTGTTTACATCGCTGAAGAAACTATTGTCATTTTCCATAATACTTTACAATTTATTATTTTATTTTTTACAAATATACAATTTTTTTTATAAAAGAGAGCATTACTTAAAAGGTTTATATTGTATTTTCTATAAATTCAATTAAATTGCTTATGTTATGTAAGTAACACTCTCATAATTTTTAAATAAAACATTAATGCAAAAATACAAAAAAATAACAAAAATGTACACAACACGGGGATGAATCCCCGTGTTAAATATACATTAACTAATAAGGAAAAGCCCCATCAAGTTCATTATAACATTCAGAGATTATCATTTTAAACAAATGGCATCTTTATCACTTCGGCAGGAAATAACTTTCCTCTTGCTTCTATTTCAATTTTTGTTCCGATGGACTTGTAGGCAGCCGCTACATATCCCATAGCAATAGGTTTTTCTAATGTTGGCGACATACTACCACTTGTAACATAACCGATTTCTTTGCCATCAGCAAATACTTTATAGCCGTGACGAGCAATAAATCTATCTGCTAAAATGTTTATTCCAACTAAATTACGAGCAGGTTTTTCTTCTTTTACTTTCTTTAATAAATCGGATGCAACAAAATCGCACCCCTTATTAAGTTTAGTTATCCATCCTAAACCTGCTTCAATAGGATTAGTAGTTTGGTCTATATCATTTCCATAAAGGCAATAACATTTTTCTAATCGCAAAGTATCACGGCAACCAAGTCCTGTCGGCTCTATACCAAACTCTGCACCCGCTTCAAATATAGCATTCCATATCTTTTCGCAAGTTTGCTCGTCTCCTTTGAAATAAATTTCATAGCCCAACTCACCTGTATATCCTGTGCGAGAAATGATTGCATTGACATTTGCAATAGAACCTTTTTTGAAAGTATAGAATGGCATATTTGCATCTGAAATATCTACATCTGTTAGTTTTTGTAAAGTTTGGCGAGACATTGGACCTTGCACTGCTAATAGATTATAATCATCAGAAGTATTTTTTAATTCTACGCTAAATTTAGCAGCAATTTTATTTACCCATTCCCAATCTTTATCTATATTGGCACCATTAACAACCAGCATATAATGGTCATCCATATTATAAACAAGGAAGTCATCAACGATGCCACCATTTTCATAACACATACAGGAATATTGGACTTCACCATAATTTAGTTTAGCGGCATCATTTACCGTAAGATATTGAAGGAAGTTCAGAGCATCATTTCCTCTAACTTCAAACTCGCCCATGTGTGATACATCAAAAACACCAACTTTATTACGAACAATTTTATGTTCGTTGATAATTCCATTAGGATATTGTATTGGCATTTCAAAACCTGCAAATTCTACCATTTTTGCATTAAGTTTTTTATGTATAGCGTTAAATTTTGTTAATTTCATTTTACTAATTAATTTATTTACAAAACACAAAAATAATGAAAAAAAAGATTAATAATATAATGTCTTTTAAAGATTTACAATAAGATTGCATATATTCTTGATTTTTTCTTTATCAATATCGTTGCTCCATTTTTCAAAACCGTTAATCCTTTCTTCTATGCTTTTAAGCATATAAACCTTCTTATCGCTATACTTATGAACTACGGAACATAAAAATCTAAAAAATGTTTTTGTATTTCCATGCTCTGATATTTGACTTATCAAATCGCCAGCCGCAGGACAGACACAACCGAATAATGTCTTGCTATAACGCTTGTAAATATAGAATTGCCATCAGTGTAAATACAACTAATGCATACTAAAAAATATCTCTTTACATATCAATAACTTACGGCGTTATTTTTTACCTTCTCAAAAAACTTCCCATTTTTTTGCTAAAAATGATATATTTAATTTACAAATAAAAAAAACATTATTTTTGTAAAAATATAATAAATAAAATATGCTACACATAATCAATTACATTGTTAAAATTTCTATAATTATCATAGGAATAGTATTTATTATTGGTGTAATACCTGCCGCAAAAGAAGATGCTGTCCTTTTTAGAGTTATGGGCGGAGTGTTTGTTTTATTTGGGGTTTATAGAATAGTTTTATACAGAATGAAATATAAAGAATATAATTTTAAAAATAATGAAAACAAGAATGAAAATGATGAAAAATAATAATCTTATTTTGCTTTTTGTAGTAATTTTGCTTTGCTCGTGTGGTGAAAGGCAAAACAAAGTGCCAACTACTGAAACAATAGATTCAGGCAGGATTGAAGTTTATTGCGATGCTTCTTATCAATTTGCTATGGATTCTATATTTTTTATGTATCAAGAGCGTTATCCCAAAGTAGAACTTGCAATCAATTATGTTAATTCGCGAAATGCTACATCGCATTTGCTATCAGGTAAAACACGCGTAGCAATTATAGGACGAGATTATTTACGAGATGAAGATTCGCTATTAAATGAATATAATGTTCCTGACTTTTATAAAATGGAACTTGTAAATGATGGAATAGTTTTCTTTGTTCAAGCAGATTCCCCATTAGACACAATAAATACTGATATTTTAACAGAACATTTTACTAATCATAAATCGCTACAAAGTCAATTAAACAATCTAACTTTTGAACCTGAATTTGTAATTGCCGAGCAAAACTCTTCAGAATATGGCAACTTTGTAAATCTTATTTGCAAGCAAAAAAAAGTTTCTAATCATCCTAAATTATTGCCTACAACTGATTCTGTTTTAGAATATGTTAAAGACAATTCTAAAGCGATTGGTATATGTTATTTATCGCAAGTTCAAGGAAAGTTTTATAAGATTTTGCGTGTCGGTTATAATGATTCTACGGGACAATATATTCCTGCAACTAAACCGCCACATCAATCATTTATTGTAATGAGAGAATACCCTTATATTACTACTTTGCGTCTATATTTGCAAGATGATAAAAAGAATTTGCCATTCTGGTTCGGAACATTTTGCGAAAAAGAAAATGTCGCCGTAAATACTTATCAAGCAAAACGTCTTGTGCCCTGCTACGCAACTTACAAATTAGACGACCAAAGAAGACCAAAAAGATAATAAAGATATTTGCGTTATTGTCACAATTTTAGAGGTGACTTTATTACATACTCTTTTTTTCATTATTTTTGTATATGCAATTAGTTTATAATCGTTCGTATAATAGAAATATCTATCCGACATCGCTCGAAGCATTTTTAGAATATTATATAAAAAAAGATAAATGCTCATCGGCTGTTTTAGTCGTTCCTACAAGAAAATACGTCAACTACATAAAAAAAGAATGGATAAAACAATACTACACCCACCACAATAAAGCAATAACTAAATTACATATCTATAATTTAATTGACTTTGCTACTTTGGTTCTTAAAGAAATAAAAAAACATAATAATGTCTGTTGTTATTCGGATGCTGCTTTGTTAAGTTTGATGGAAGAGGCAATGAAAATATTGCATAACGAAGGAAGTTTGGTATATTATAATCGTATTTCCTATAATATATTGGAAAAGATTTTTGATGTTGTAAATGGGCTACGAAAAGATGGAATTACTTCTAAAAGTATGCAAGATGAATTAGTTTATCAGGAAGGTATTACATCGGCTGATAAAAGATTTTCAGATATAACTAAAATATATTCGTTATATGAGGATTTATTAGCGGCTAACAGCAACGATTGTCATAACGAATATTTGATTAATTCTCCTGATTATTCTAATAAAGAGATGCCGAGTCAAGCACGGCATGACAGAAAGTATTATAAAACTGATGAAGTAGGTATATTTAATGCTATTATTGAGAGTCAATTCAATATGAACGATTTATCTTTTTTGGATAAAGATAGTATGATTTATTTTTATGATTTTACTGAATTTAAGATGCCCGAAGCAAAGTTTGTGTCGCTGTTTAGTGAATGCAATGTTCCCGTTTTAGTTAGCATAGATTATAGTAAAGAAAGCGGTCCGATGATTGATAATTTGCCACAAAATGTTAGAAGATTAGTAACAAATGAACTAAATACTAATTTAGAATTAGATAATACTTATGGCATCGTAAATAACATAAAAACGTGGCTATTTAATGATAATGTGAAACTATTTAACCCTAATCTAAAAAAACAAATATCTATTTATGAAGCAGAAAATCAAGCAGAGGAAGTTAAAAATATTGTCCGTCTGTGTGTTGATTTAAATAAAAAGCAGGGTATTCCTTTTTCTGATATGTGTATTTGCAGTCGCCAATCCGATAATTATGCTGAACTATTTAGAGAGTATTTTAGTGAAAGTGGAGTTGTTGTAAATATATCTGATAGATATGATTTAGCAAGTAGCGATCATATTGTGCAGATATTTTATTTGCTGGAATTAGTTGTTAGAAGATGGAGAAGAACAGATTTAGAACGTCTACATAATTGCAAATTGCTGATTAATTATCTTAATAAAGAAAGCCAAGTTGATAATATCAAATATAATTTAATTACGCTAATTTCTGTTGCTAATAAATATAGAATTATTGGCGGATATGGTAAAAATAGATGGCTCGAAAAACTTACAAATATAGAAAATATAACTATAAACGAAGAATATAATGATGTTCTTATTGCTAAAAATACTTTAATAAAATTACATACATTGCTTGATTTTAAAAATACAGATAAGTTTAGCAATTATACTGATAAGGTTATAGAAATAATTGATATATTGGTGTAATATTTTTTAGATGTAACAGGAAGAAACTTTTACTTCATCTTTCTATCTCTTTTTCTAAATTTTGGTGGTTGTTGTTTTCTAAAATTATTTTTAGTTTTAAATTTAGTATCTTTTCTTGGAATTATTTTGATTATATCTTCCTTTTTAGGTGCGAAACGCATAGAAAGTTCAGAATTATCATTTCCTTCGAAACATATAACAAATTCTGCTTTTGTTTTCTCTTTTTCAAACTTATTAAATAGTTCGGCAAATGTCCCGTAATGATGTGTTTCAAATGGCATAGTTAGGTTCATACCGATATATATGTTTCTGTTAGGCATAACTTTGCTTGCATCTTCTAATACGGGTAGCAAACGATAAGGCGTATCATAAATAACAACAGTGCGGGGTTCTTTGGATAAAGAAATTAGTTGTTCTATTCTTTCTTCACGCTTGCGAGAGAGAAATCCTGCATATAAAAATTGATTTAAATCCATTCCACTTCTGACCAATGCGGTCATCAAACTTGTAGCACCGGGGACAACTATTACATCTATATCAGAAAGTAGCGCTGTTTTTACTAATTGGAATCCTGGGTCAGCAAAAACAGGTGTTCCGCAATCAGATATTAGAGATATTTTTTTATCGTCTTCTTTGATAGTGTGTATTAGTTCTAATACTACTTCGGATTCATTTTGCTCGTTAAGTATTAATAATTTTTTATTTATTTGTAATTTTTTTAATAAAACAGAACCTACTTTTAATTCTTCGCAGACGACAATGTCGCAAAGTTTTAATACTTCTTTTGCTCTAATAGTAACATCTTCTATATTTCCGATGTGAGTAGATACGACATATAATTTTCCTCTTTTTTCTGCTTTTAACATAATATCTAATTTGATTGTTACAAAAATACTATTTTTTTCATATAAAGTAACGTTGTCATGGCGAACTCGCTTCGGCATCCCTTTATTATGTAGATGATGAAACAAGTACAATATGACAATTTAATCTTTTATCCCATCATATAAAAATATTGGTGTGGCACCAACTTTGCTTGCATCTGTGTTGTCTAATACTTTTAGTTGTGGATAAAGACATTCTATTAAAGTTGCTCTTTCTACATAGGTCCAATCAATATCGCCGAGCAAAGATGCTAACTTTCTGCCAACCATATTTCTTGTTAAATGACCTTCTGCTTGTCCTATAATATCTACGCCATTTACACCTTTATGATTGCAAAATTGCTTATCATAATGGCAATTTGTAAGTGTGAGTGATGTAGATGTCCCTACGAAAGATATTATAGCACTTACATTATTATTCCCTTCTACAACTCCTGTATTTATTGAGTTAGATATAATGATATCAGCACCAGCAGAAGAAGGAGCAAAAAAAATACATACAATCCCAGCGGTAGCATTATTTTGACCTGTTCCTTTAATAAAACCTGCATTAACACAATTCTGAATAAACATAGCAGGGTCTCTATTATCAGTTCTTACAGCCCGTCCTACAATACCACCTACATAATTATCGCAGATTATAGTTCCAATGTTTAGGCAATTAGTAATAATAACGCCATCGTTGTAACCTTGTGCGCCAGTAGCATATCCAACAATTCCACCTGTAATAGTTGTTCCCGTTACATTAGCAGCATTTATGCAGCCAAACAATAGACCAGCAGACATTACACCAACAATCCCGCCTGCATATAAATTACCTATAATTTCTCCGTAGTTAATGCAGTTTTGAATGATGCCATAATTTACACCAACAATTCCACCAGCATGAGCAATAAGTGAGGAGTTTATTGATGCATAATTAGTGCAATTTTGAATGATGCCATAATTCCTACCTGCAATACTCCCAACCTCGCCTGTTGCAGATATAACTTCACCATCTACACTTAAATTTTTAATAACACCATTACTATCTATAAATCCAAATAATGCTACATATTGCGATGTATTTATTGCAACTGTAATCTTATACATATTGCCATCAAAACTATGGCTAAAACGATGAGTAATTTGTGGATTATTATGTCCAATACTAAAATCAACGGGCGTAGTAATATCTGCCATTAGTTTGAAATGAAAATTTCTATTAAAAACATTTGTTAGATTAATAGTATCTGCAACTTCTTTTAAGTCGGTAATATTATAAATTAGATAGGGAGAAATTTCAGTTCCTTCACCTTGTGTGCCATCAAATACACCTGCATTTGCATTTTGGCTTGCTAAAATTAGAGTAAGTAGAGTTAAAAATCTTTTCATAACTATTAATTTTTTAATTATTTAATACAATATACATTTTTTTTGTAAATAAAATATATCATTTTTAGCAAAAAAAAACGGGAAGTTTTTTGGGAAGATAAAAAACAACGCCGTAAGTTATTGATATATAAATGCTTAAAAATCTTAATATAAAAAGAAATGTGCAATTTATCACTTACAGATAGCATATAAAAAAAGGGAACGATTACTCGTTCCCTTATAATTTAAGTAGTTTTTTACTATATCGTTATCCTGATAACAGGCGATATCATAAAAAAGTTCTTTAACTCAAATGGACGTGCATCACGTAAAACATTAGAGTATTTTGCCTCCAACAAGAACCAATTTCCTAATAATGGAACCCATACTTTTGTTAACAATATCTGGTTAGATATTTGCAAAGATGCTCCGAAGGGCCAAGTTGCTTGGTTTCTATATTCTAATTTGAAATATAGCCAATCTAATCCTTCGGGTTTATAATTTAGCAATCCCGTGATATCATCTGCCCTGACTTCTAAATCATTAGATGTTGAAATAGGGTCACCAATTAATGCCATTTCGCGTGTTTCGGCATAGTTAAGTCCTAAATCAAATCTAAAATAATTTTCTGGTTTTTTCTTGTCTAACCATAAATTATAGAACAATGATATTCTGCCTGATGAGTGCATTACAGGAACTATATTATTATATGTATTACCATATTTGTCACCTGGCAAAGTGTCTATAACTTCATCACGTTCCTCATCATTAATTAAAGATTCTATATCGTAATATCCCCAATCACTTAATCTAATTGATTTTGTCTTTGGCGATTCAAATGGAACTCTTGCATAAGCACTTATACCGAATTCTGGAGCAAATGGTAGATGGAAATCTAATCCTGCGACAAAATCGCCGCTTTGTGATGCGTTTAGCACTCTTTTTGGCACCCATGAAAACATTGTTCCTTCGGGATGCAATCCAGATGAGATTCGGTAGCCTCCACCTATATAGAAACTTAATAGATAAGGAATTGCTCTACTTGTTCCTATATCTTTATTTACATATAAAGGTCTTTGCAGTTGGACTGCTACTTGCCCCGATGCCCAGAATTGGTATCCTGCATCATCATTTCCGAACACGTTTTTTATCCAGAAGCCGCTTTCACCGAGTTTTAAGTCCTGTTCAAACAATGAAAGTGAAATAGCGTGCGTGACATCTGTCGGCTGGTAATAATTGATTATTGCTTCTGCTTGATAAGTAGAAACTGGTGCTTCAGGTGGAATTTCTTTATAGCAATATGTTCTGCCTATTCCTACGCCTGAATAACTTTCTTCACCTGACAATTTTTTTCTTAATTGTGCTGTAAAGTAAAGATTTATTTTTGAGGTTTGCATTGCAGCATCGCCACATTGGACGAGTAATAGTTGATAATTGCCGTTTTCGGTATCAAATTGACCTGGTGCCGCTAATACTTCTATATTACTTGAGTTTAACCTATCGGCTGGATAACCCGCCTGCTTAAATATATTATATATATGCAATTGAAGGTTTGGCTCACATACTTTCCAACGGGGAAAGTATTTTACTATTTCATTATCCAAAGTTTCTAAAGAGTTTAATATTCTTTGCTCTTTGTCAGAACTAAAACTCTGAGGATATACTACTATGCTTGACAAAAATAGTATTGAGATAGTAATTATTGATGTTATGATTTTGTTTATATTCATTTGTTATATCTTTTTGTTATTAAAAAATAGTTATTAAAAATTAAATACAAGTCGTACACTCGGCATAAAAACTGCTTTGTTTTCCCACGGATGTAATGTTTCTTTGAAAGCAGCAGCACATCCTTTTGCTTCAAATCTTAAAAAGAAAGCATCTTCTACTATCGGTATTTGTATCCAAGCATTAGCAAATAATGACTCGTCAAAGTATTGTAACGACACGCCAAAAGGTGTAGTAATATCCCTTGCCATAAACTCTACTTTCATAGATATACCGCCTACGGCTTCGTTATCAGATTTCTTGTAAACGACTATATCTTCGTCCATATCGTTTATTGCTTCGTAGTCGTGCCAAGTTTCAGCACCATATATAGTTCCGCCTATTCCAAATCTAAATAAATAAGATTGGTCTATAGCAAAACCAAAAGTATAGTGTGCTTGAGCAGTATATCTTATTAAGTAGTCGTTGTAAAACAGGTCGTCTTCTATGTAGTTAAAGCCATCCTCATCATATAATTTTTTTCTATCTTTATATGAAGGAGTTTTAGCATCACCGAACAAATAAGATGCACTCATACTGAATACACCGCTTTGTGGTATTACTTTTATCGGAAAATCAAATGCACCTGTTATACCTAATCCACCGAATGTGAATCTTCTGTCTATATCAAAGACATCTTTTGTAAATGAAGACCAGCCTGGAGTAGGTAATATGACTCCTAATTTGATATTATCCCAAATGGCACGAACCATCATTCTTTCGCTGAAGAAACTTGGATAGTTTATTTCGTCTAACCCAAATTTAAGTTCTACTCCATATAATGGAAGCGTAGAATTTGCAGCAAAGCCGCTTGGCACCATAACCATATTACCCAATGAATCTTCTTCTTCATAATAATCTATTCGGTATCTACGCCAACTTATATAATCAGGACTTACAATTACTTCATTTTCTTTAAAGTAATCAAATGGTTGTCCCTCAGTGATTCTAATGAAACTTTGGATGTCTTCTTCGGCAATATCGTTCTCATTAGATATTAACGAAGTAGATTTTCCGTAAGTGTTCATAAACACTAATTCTGTGCCTATACCTCTAACTTCAGCAGTGACAGGAATAAAATTATTTTGTCTATATTCCATTATTAACTTGTCGTATAAACTGACATCCTCATTTGTATTAGGATCCGTATATACTAAATTTTGAAGTTGGTTGTAGGTTATAATATTATTTTCATTAGCAACCGAATTACCTATAACTATATTGTAATAACTAATAAGTTCGTTTTCAAACTCATCTTTATCTATTCGTTCTTTACATAGAACGAGTCCTATTATATCAGGCACATAGTATAGGTCGTTAGGGTTATCTACGGGCGTTGTTATAATGAACATTCTATAAATGTCCGCCCTTGCTCTTTGAACAGGATTCGCCAGTTGCATAGCCAACCTTTGTTCTTGGTCGGTAGGATTAATTTGGTCAAACAAATCAACTAACTCTTCATATTGTTCAACACCGCTATTCATTTGCCTAATGACAAAAGGTAATGTTCTGTTTTGTGGATTTTGAGCAATTAACCTTTTTAATTCATTGACAATCGGCATTAATCTGGCAGAATCGATAATCTGATTGTTTGGATTGCCATCATCTTGATTATCTTCTTCCATACCAATTTTGCTTTTAATAATTTCTTTTAAATCTCGAACTCTTTTGTCGTTTAATTCATAATAGTTCACAGAAGAAAAACGAATATTACTAAAATTACCCATAATAGATTTTACTTTATTTTGGGTGGATTCTTGTGCTTTTGCAGGAGTGATAAATAACGCTATCAATCCGATTAATATTGCACTAAGAATTAGGTTTCTTTTTTTAATTAACATAAATTTATGTTTCCTTATATTATTCTAATAAAAAATTAAAGTTACTTCTTTTTAGGAGCAGGTGCTTTTTTAGGAGCAGGTGTTCCTTTCTTTTGTTGTGTAGAAGATGGTCTAGCCGCACTTTGTGTATAATTAATGTTAAGTATTATTTCACTTTCTCCGACAGATGTTTTACCATTTGTAGGATGCGTTGCTGTAACAGTTACAGGGATTGTAATTGAACCTTCTGCCGATTTAACATTCACACCTGGATTTTTCTGTATTTCTAATTCTATAATATATCCGTTGTTTGCATCGCCACCTACTATTTGTGGCTGGCTTGATATACTATAACCATTTACATCCGCAGAACCATCTCTTAATTTTGGCTCTGGCATTCTGCATACAGCATTTTTATCATCCAATCCTGTTTCTGGTGAAAGTATTTGTAATCCTGTTGCTTCTATTTTTATTTTGTTGCCACTACTTGAATATTTTGGTATCATATCACCAAATATTGATGGTTCTTCTAATTTTAAGTCGCCGTTTGTGCTATAAAGTTCAAACTCTTGGTAAGTAATAGGTTGAACCCATACAAGTTTTACACTTGCGGTATTATATTCTGCTTTACACATAATTCCTGCATCTCTTGTAACTTTATAACCATTAACACTTCGTTCATTTCCGCCGTCGAACGTAACTATTGTTTTAAATTGGTTCGCTTGAACTTCATTGCCAGAATTCGGAAATAGGTCAAATGCGAGCATTTTTCCATATACGATTCTGTTTCTGACTCTTGTATTAGTTCTTGTTTCTTCTTGGATACCTGCCTCATAGACGGTCAAAGTATCTCTAAAAACTTCAAACTTGCCTGCAATATCGTGCGTAATTTCTATTACATATTTACCTGCAGGCAACACGTTATTTACAGTTCCTCGCAGTTTATATTGCTTATCTCGTTCAGGCGTAGCACCATCTTGAACGAAAGTAATATCAGCATTATAAGAACCAAGAACCCGACCTGTTACTTTATTATTTGTCTTATAAGGACCTGCTTCTATTTCTAATACGTGTTTTGCATTTGTGAAACATTTATTAGCAGAGAGCATAGAAACATATGGTTTTGCAGTGCTTGGTTTTGCTGTTTGGACTCTAACATTTATATCAAAATTGCTTCTATTTTGATCAAAATTAGCAGATTGTCCTGGAATTACAAGCCGTGCTATGTATTCATACAATCTTATTTTAGCAATTAAGTCAGCAGAATTATCGCTTGTTTCTGCTTTACTTTTTGCATCTTCTATTGCTGCATTAAATGCATCTAATCTACTTGCAATTTCTGAACCTGATGCATTAGATAAGTCATCTACGGCTGGAACTTTATCAAGTTCATTATGCCTTTTCTTTAACTCTACGGCAACTTTTTTCAAGTCCTTAACGGTAAGTTGCACTGTTCCGATATTAACTTTTGTTTCTTCATCGGAGCCGCGCCTTTGTCCATCTTCTAAAACTGTTACGCCGAGGATACGATTAGTTTTAGACGCAAAACGTAGTTTGTATAGACCTGCTTTTGTTCTATCAGGTGGTTCAAAACCAACTAAAAAAGAACGTTTAGGAGACCCTTTGCCATCGGATGCCGCAAACGATTCTCGCGTTTTTATATCCGAATAGAAAAATGAAGAATCTTCTTGTCCCCGCGGTGAAGCACCGTTACCGATTCTTGATACGGGCTTATACACGGGCACAAAATCTAAAGTAGTTAGCAGATTATTTCTGTCTAATTTAGAAAATGCATCTTGCTTATCAATAGATAATTTATATGCTCCTATGAATTGCCAA
Organism: Bacteroidota bacterium; assembly: GCA_009777815.1. Classification (GTDB taxonomy): domain Bacteria; phylum Bacteroidota; class Ignavibacteria; order Kapaibacteriales; family UBA2268; genus WRLB01. The sequence goes on along the minus strand of WRLB01000004.1, from coordinate 5,847 downwards.
GGTTCACCATTCGGACCAGGAAAACTTTGACCATTCTGGAAAGACATAAAATCTATATCATTAGTCCTGATATAGTCATCTGAATGAAAAGAAGGCATAGTATCTGTGCTTTGCGTAGGAATAAAGAAAATCTGGTATTCTAAATCTTCTACGTTAGCAAGTGAAAGCATATTGAATAAACGTTCCTCGTATTCTTTTGCGTTTTCACCTTCTTTTCGCTTTATTGCAAGTGTTACATCTGTTACACCTACGTCTATTTGGTATCTGCGCCACGTTTTCAATTCGCTACCAAATATTTCTTTTACTGCTGCCATATCGGCATCTGCGGGCAGAGTAATCTCGTCTTGGGGTTTTGTATTTATACCTTCTGAACCCGAACCTGAATATAATTGAGATAAAATACTCTCAACGATTTTCATCGTCTCGTTGTTCATTTTATGTAGATGTTCTTCTGCCTCATCACGCTCTACGATAATGATCAGAAGTTCCACCACAATGGCAAGGTATAACACAAAATAGACCTTGGCTTGACTGCCTTTTCCCATTAAATTAAACCTCCAACGGCTTTCGCCGTTATCTATTTATTAAAAAAAAATTCTAAATCAAAACTAAAATTATTAGCATAAAATTATTGTTTTATAAAAACATTTTATGTTAATGGCTTTTATAAAAAATTAAATATAATTTATTTTTATTAAAAAAAACAAAAAAAAGCAACTTTTTTATAAAAAAAATATTTTTTTTATAAAAAAAACAAAAAATATAATTTTTTCTAAAATATTATATAAAAATTACTACTACAAAATACATATAAATAATTTACAAGGAAAATGCCGAAAAATTTCAATTATATCAACAATTATTTTTTTTATACATATTTTAAATAAAAAAAAACTTGAAAACTATTATGAATACTAATGTGAACGACTTTTCTAACATTGTAGAATGGGCAAAAGAATTAAATTTAGCAATAACTGTTACTGATAAAAAAAACGAAATCATTTATATGAATGACAAATCTAAAACTACTTTTCCTACTACAAATATAGGCGACAAATTAGATAATTGTCACTCTAAACAATCAAATGAAATAATTAGCAAAATGTTAGAAAACAATATTTCTAACACTTACACCGTTCAAAAGAATGGTGTAAAAAAACTTATTCACCAAACGCCTTGGTATAAGAACGGTGCTATTGCAGGATTAGTTGAGTTATCAATTATCCTTCCTGATAATATGCCCCACCACAATAGAGATAAGTAGAAATGTTGCCCCCAAATGTCTATCGCACTTGTTCAGCATCTCTTTAATAATTAGTAGATGCCGAAACAAGTGCGATATGATATAGAAAAAACTATATTCCTACAATTCGCTTTCGTCAATGTCGTTCATTTCGTCTATATCTGTTTGTCCTATCTTTTGTGTCATTTCAGATTGTATGTCTTCTAATATGCTATCTCGTTCTATTTTAGTTTTCGTTTTTCGTTCTTCTTCTAATTTTTCCTCGAATGCTCTGCCAAATACATTTCCAATTTCGCTATCAATAAACATATCATAATAATGGCGTAATCCTGTTCCTGCTGGAATTAGTTGTCCAATAATTATATTTTCTTTTAGTCCCGCCAAATTATCTTTTTTGGATGATAATGATACTTGTGATAGGACTTTAGTAGTTTCTTGGAACGATGCTGCCGACAGCCAACTTTCGGTTGCTATTGCTGCTTGCGTTATGCCGAGTAGAACAGGTTCTGAAATAGCAGGGTCGGCTTGTCTGACTACTGCAAGATTTTTGCCTTTATTTTTCATTTCTTTGTTTATTGTATTTATTTGTTTCCTTGGATACAAAGCACCTTGGTTAAGTTTAGTAGTGCCTTTATCTTCCACACAGACCATATTTTTCAGTGCTTGGTTTTCGTCTAACAATCTTAATTTATCTATACAATCGCCTTCAATAAATGTAGAGTCACCAGCATCAACAATTCTAACTTTTTGGAGCATTTGTCTTACTATAACTTCTATATGCTTGTCGTTTATTTTAACGCCTTGCATACGATATACTTCTTGTATTTCGTTTACTAAGTATTCTTGAACGGCATTTGGTCCTTTGATTCTTAAGATGTCGTGTGGGTCAACTGAACCTTCAGTAATTCTGTCGCCTGCTTTAACGTAGTCACCTTCTTGAACTATTATATATTTACCTTTAGGGATATAGTAATCATTTTGGGAAACACCATCAGGAGATGTAACTACTATACATTTCATATTTCTTTTCGGTGTTCCCGTAGAAATATAGCCATCTATGTCGGATACAACAGCAGGAGTTTGTGGAGTTCTTGCTTCAAGTAATTCGGTAACTCGTGGCAGACCTCCTGTAATATCACGCGTTCTTCCAAGGTCTCTTGGTATTTTTGCTAATGATGTGCCGATAGTAACAATTTCTGCATCTTCTATTCTAATTTGTGCTTTTGCTGGAATACTGTATGATTTAAGAACGTTGCCATCATCGTCAATAATATCTATGGAAGGTGTTTTTGTTTTATCTCGTGAATCTATAACTAACTTAGTAGTATGTCCTGTTTGTTCGTCATTTATTTCTCTATAAGTAACATTTAATACTAAATCTGTAAATTTCACCATACCATTTACTTCTGCTATAATAGACGCATTATATGGGTCCCATTCGTAAATTAGTTGTTCTTTTTCTACTGGTTGTCCATCAACAACTTTAAGAACTGAACCGTGAGTTACATCATATTTTGTTAATGTATTATTAGAATCAGGGTCTATAATTTGTATATTACCATTTCTGCTTACAACAACGTCAATCATACCATCGTCACCGGGATAACTTATTGTTTTTACATTTTCGAACAATATCATACCTTTAAATTTAGCATTTACAGCCGATTGTGATGCTACTAATGCAGCAGTTCCGCCTGTGTGGAATGTTCGTAGCGTAAGCTGAGTTCCCGGCTCGCCGATAGATTGTGATGCTATAGTTCCTACTGCTTCGCCGACATCAACTATTTTGCCTGTTGCCATATTTTTGCCATAGCATTTAGCACAAACGCCTCGTCTTGATTCGCAAGTTAATACAGAACGAATCTGAACTTTTTCTACTGCAGAAGAATCTATTGTTCGTGCTTCATCTTCGGTAATTAACTGCCCTGATTTTACTAATACTTCACTTGTTATAGGATCCTTTACTTCGTTCAATGCAACTCTACCTAATATCCTTTCATACAATGGCTCTTTTACTTCTTCGCCTGTTTTTAGAGCAGTCATCCATATTCCGCGAATTGTATCACAGTCATCTTCTGATATTATTACGTCTTGAGCAACATCGTGCAATCTTCTTGTTAAGTATCCTGCATCGGCTGTTTTTAGAGCAGTATCGGCTAAACCTTTTCTTGCACCGTGAGTAGAAATAAAGTATTCTAATATAGGTAATCCTTCTTTAAAATTAGCAATAATAGGGTTTTCAATCAATTCACCTGTAGAACCAGACAAAGATTTTTTAGGTTTTGCCATCAAACCACGCATACCTGCTAACTGGCGAATCTGTTCTTTAGAACCTCTTGCTTTTGAATCAAGCATCATCCAAAAAGAATTAAACCCTTGATAAGATTTTTGCAAGTCATTATATAATCTATCTGCAACTTTATTTGAAGCCGTAGACCAAAGATCTATTATTTTATTATACCTTTCATTTGCTGATATTATAGAGTTACGGTATGCTTTTTCAACGGCATCTACCTTTTTTTGTGCTGCATTTACGATATCGTTTTTATCCACTGGAATAATAACATCGGATATATTTACAGACAAACCGCCAATTGTAGCATATTTGTAGCCCATATTTTTTAGATTATCCAAGAATGCTGCTGTTTTATCCAAGCCTACTTTTCTGAAGCAAAAACCGATAATATCTTTTAAACGTGTTTTTGTTAGAAGTTCATTCAAGAAACCTAACTCATCAGGAACTATTTCATTAAATAACACCCTACCAGGGGTAGTTTCTATTATTTTTCCATTATATCGGATTTTTACATTAGCGTGCAAATCAACTTGTTTTAAATTATAAGCGACTAACAATTCATCTTTTGAAGCAAATAACTTTCTTTCACCTTTTGCACCTGGTCGCATCTTTGTTAGATAATAGCAACCCAATACCATATCTTGCGAAGGCACCGTAATTGGTTCGCCATTTTGAGTGTGCATTATGTTATTAGGAGCAAGCATTAATAAAAATGCCTCTAATTGTGCTTCAAAACTAATAGGTAAATGCACTGCCATCTGGTCACCATCAAAATCAGCATTAAACGCCGTGCAAACTAATGGATGCAATTGAATTGCCTTTCCTTCTATTAATTTTGGCTGAAATGCTTGAATGCCTAATCTATGCAATGTCGGAGCGCGATTCAGCAATACAGGATGTCCTTCTATTGCCAGTTCTAAAATATCATATACAATAGTATCTTTTCTTTCTATTACTTTTTTTGCTGTTTTAACTGTTTTTACATATCCTCTTTCAAGCAATCTACGAATAACGAATGGTTTAAATAATTCTAATGCTAAATCTTTTGGCAAACCACACTCATGCAACTTCAACTCAGGTCCAACAACTATTACAGAACGTCCCGAGTAATCAACTCGTTTTCCTAGCAAATTCTGGCGGAAACGTCCTGTTTTTCCTTTTAAATTATCTGCTAATGACTTCAACGGACGCTGTGCTTCACTACGGACAGTTCTACGCGAATTATCAAACAATGCATCTACAGATTCTTGGAGCATCCTTTTTTCATTTCTTAAAATTACTTCAGGTGCTTTAATATCCATTAATCTTTTTAGTCGGTTATTTCTTATTAAAACTCTGCGATACAAGTCGTTCAAATCAGAAGTAGCAAACCTACCGCCTTCTAACGGAACTAATGGACGTAAATCAGGAGGAGTTACAGGAACTATATCTAACACCATCCAATGTGGGTCGTTCTTTAGACCTGGGTTCTTTGCACTTTGACGGAATGCATCAAGGACCCTTAAACGTTTAGATATTGCTGTTTTTTTTGTTGCAGATGTTTCGAATCTTAATTGTTCTTTTAACTCTCTATATGTTTTATCGGGATCTACTTGCTTTAGTATTTCTTTTACTGCTTCACCGCCTGATAGAGCAATAAACTTGTTAGGGTCGTCATCATCTAATGAATCATTTATTGCACCTGCTTCTGAAAGAACTCTATTATATTCTTCTTCTGTAAGTAGGTCATGTGTTAGACAACCTGTTTTACCTGGCTGTATTACAATATAAGATTCGTAGTAAGTAATACGTTCTATATCTTTTGAAGAAAGTCCAAGTGCATCTTTTATTTTGCTTGGCTGTGAACGTAAGAACCAGATATGAACTATTGGAACAGCAAGCGTAATATGTCCCATTCTATCACGTCTGACAGATTTTTGTGTTACTTCAACACCACATTTATCACAGATGATACCTTTGTATCTTATTCGCTTGTATTTTCCGCAGGCGCACTCCCAATCTCTAACGGGACCGAATATTTTTTCGCAAAACAGACCATCACGTTCAGGTCTAAACGACTTGTGATTAATTGTTTCGGGTTTAACCACTTCACCTTTTGAGCGATTTAGGATATCGTCAGGTGATGATAATTTAATAGAAATATTTTTTATTCTGTTGCTTGCAACTTGCACAGTTGTCATATATATTTTCCTTGAATTTTATCTTAAATTAAAGTTTTAAAATTATAAAAAACTAAAAAACGGACACCTTTCCATTTTAAAGAATACAAATATAATGTTTTTTTATAATATAATTATTATTTTAAATA
>WRLB01000003.1:11613-46974 GCA_009777815.1 Bacteroidota bacterium | reverse complement strand
AATGTTAATTATTCATTAAAAAATGTATATTTGTATTAAATAAGCAATTTTTATTGCCAAAACGTTACTGAACGAAAAATATAAAATATGTTAACAAAAGAATATATAAGAGAATTAAAATATAAAGGAAAAATAACAAAGTTTCAAACATTAGAAGAGTTTAAAATAGGAGTGGAAATATGACATTAACAGACCAAATTGTAAAAAAATATTATTATGAATATGAATAAACTTAAAGAATTATTGTTAAAAATAGCAGAATTAGGAAAGCAAAATCCACGATATTCCTTTGTGTAAAAAATGTCCAATTAAAAAATTATGTGAAGGTTTTAACAATAAAAACGAATTAATTTATGATTACAGAACTTAAAAATAATATGTATTATAATATAGATTGCATAGAAGGTGCAAAAAAATATTTGCAAGATAATTCAGTGGATTTGATTATTACTGACCCACCATATGGAATTAATGGCGATAAATTAGATAAACATTATAATCGAAATGAAAATAATGTTATTGATGGTTATGTTGAAGTTCCTGCAAGTGAATATCCTGAATTTTCTATGCAATGGATTAAAGAAGCAGAAAGAGTTTTGCGTCCGGGTGGTAGTATTTATATAGTTTCGGGTTATTCTAATTTGCGTCATATTTTGAATGCACTTGCCGAAACAAAATTAACTGAACGGAATCATATTATTTGGAAATACAATTTTGGTGTTTATACGAGTAGAAAATATATTTCATCACATTATCATATACTTTTTTATGTTAAATCGGGTGGAGAAATTACTTTTAATAAAAATGCTTTTTTTGATGATGATGCAAAAAAAGAAAATGGTGGAAGTAGAAATTATGCTGATAGGGAAGATGTTTGGATAATAAATAGAGAATATAAGCCAGGACAAATAAAAAATAAAAATCAACTTCCAACAGCATTATTAAATAAAATAATTTTATATTCAAGCAATCCAAATGATTTAGTTTGTGATTTCTTTTTGGGAAGCTTTTCAACTGCGAAGGTGGCGTTAAGTTTAGGGAGACGGGCTTGTGGTTTTGAAGTAAATAAAAATGCGTTTGATTATCAAATATCTACGATAAATAAAGATGTTGAACTAATAAATGAAGAACTGATAACAACTAAATTTTCTGCTGCTGTGGGAATGTTTGGATAGCGTTGCGAGACAAAGATGGCTATAAAAGATTTAAATTAGCACTTGAAAAATTAAATATTCCACATAAAGATTATAATGGAAATTTAGATAAAGATTTAACAAACATTTTAGAAAAAATGATAATAAAATAAGTAGATGCTGAACTTGTTTCGTTAGGACGGGTATAACATTATTATAGGTAACTATAAATAATAGCACGGAATTAAGTCCGTGCTATTATGTTATTGTAAGTATATTATTTATAACTTTTCGAATCTTGCTTGGAAGAAACGAAGTGCTTTTGGTTCATAAACCATCTTTAAGCCGCGTCCTTTATCTCGCTGCTGATATAAATCAATAATAGAATCTGCAACTACATCAAAATGGCTTTGAGTATATACTCTTCTCGGAATAGTTAGACGCACGGTTTCTAATTTTGGTTTATGTTCTTTACCTGTTTCTTGGTCTCTACCTGCTGAAACAATGCCGCGTTCCATAGAACGAACACCTGAATGTATATAAATATCAATAGCGAGTGCTTGTGCAGTATATTGTTCCTGAGGAACTTGTGGATAGAATGCTTTTGCATCAACAAACACGCCATGTCCGCCACAAGGACGAACTAACGGCACACCTGCTTTATCTAATTTGTTCCAAAGATATTCACTTTGAGCGATACGATGTTTCATAACGTGGTCTTCACACGCTTCTAACATACCGCGAGCCATTGCTTCCATATCACGTCCTGCCATACCGCCGTAGGTTTGCAAACCTTCATATACTACAACATTTGAGCGCATATTTTGAGCAAAATCATCATCATTACAAGCAGCAAATCCGCCGATATTTGTATGAAAATCTTTTTTGCCTGAACAAGTTGCACCATCAGTATATGAACACATTTCACGCAATATTTCTTTTACGGATTTGTTTTCGTATCCCTTTTCTCTTGTTTTAATGTAGTAAGCGTTTTCCATTGCTCGCGTTGCATCAAGTATAACTTTTATATTATTTTTATGAGCAAGTTCGCCTACTTCACGTAGATTTTGCATAGACACGGGCTGACCGCCAGCAAGATTCACTGTCACGCCAATTGTGATATAAGCAATGTTTTCAGCACCTTTTTCTTTGATTAGTTTTTCAAATTTAACTAAATCAACATTACCTTTAAATGGGTCTTCATTATTAGGGTCGTGTGCTGCATCTACAATTACATCAACAAAATGTCCGCCTTGTAGTTCTTGATGTTGACGTGTTGTTGTGAAATACATATTGCCAGGAACCCATTGACCCTGTTTAATAAGTGCTTTTGATACCAAATGTTCTGCACCTCTACCTTGATGTGCAGGAACTAAATGTTTATAACCGAAACATTCTTTCATTGCACTTTCTAAAAAGTAATAATTTTTACTTCCCGCATATGCTTCGTCTCCGAGCATAATTCCTGCCCATTGATATTCGCTCATTGCGTTAGTGCCTGAATCGGTTAGCAAATCTATATATACATCTTCGCTACGGAGCAAGAAAGTATTATATCCTGCTTCTTTAGCAGCATTTTCTCTGAACTCTCTTGTAGTTATTTTTACTGGCTCTACCATTTTTATTTTATATGGTTCTGCCATAGGTGGTATTGTAAATGACATATATTACCTACAAATAAAATTATTTCAAAATGCAAAAATAAGGAAAATATTTTATAAAAAAGTATTTTTGTAATTAAAGTAACAATAATTATAAAAAAATGAAAACTTTTATTAAAATCTTTGTTTTGTTGGTTGGATTGTATTCGCTGAATGCTACAGAATATAATAATACAGAATACAATAATAACAACCTGTTTCAGCATTCTTATATCAATAATGATGCCTCTGTTTCTATGAATAAACAGACGCAAGTTGCTAAACCACAAGTGCCACTTACTCGCTTCATAAATAAAAATATTGTAGATACAATACTAACAGAAGCAAATGTGGAAGCAAAATGCAGGCAGTTTATAGCAATGGCAAATATTGATGTAAATAATATGCAACTCCTCGCCGCAAAGTTCAAACAAAATCAATGGTATGTGAATTTTGCACAAACTCATAATGGTATTCGGCTGTTGGATGCCAATACTAAATTGCGGATTTTTGAAAACGGAAATCTGCTTTATGTCGAAACAGAATACTTCCCTGAAATCGCACACCGAATTGACCTTCACAAGATTGAAAACATTGATACTAACGCTATGAAACAGGTATCAATAATAGGACTTGAAAAAGATAATCCTCTTAAAAATATTTCTGTAGAACATCTTAATTTCAGCTTCGGTGAGCAATATATTATTCCTGTTTCTACAAAAAAAGGAACGGATTTTTATTTAGTGCAATCGGTAGAGTTTCGTAATAATTTTGGCAATGTGGCGTATAAATCTTACATTGATGTTAAGAGCCACAAACTTTTATTGCGTTATAATCTTGTTTATAATGCGGATTATAAAATCCAAAGTAAGATAATTTATCCCGAGCCGACTGCTCCGCTAGTTGAGACAAATTACTTTCCATATATGGATGTCATTATTGATGACAAAACATATTCTGCCGATGCTAACGGCGTGATTTCTACCGATGAGTATTATAAATGGAAAAGAAGCACTGCTGACTTTTGAAAGCACAAGTGATATTATTCCACTTAAACTCTGGTATGGAATTTCTGATTTTAAAGGAACGAATTCAGCCACAGTTGAACTTGATCCATTTGCAGAAAAAATAATTATATCCAATAATACTCTTACAAATACAGATGATTTAAGACATAGAATTGCAGCAACACATTATACAAGTTTTTTCAAAATGAATGATAAATTTTTGGAAATGGATAAAGATTTTAAATACTTAAATGATAGTTTTCAAATTATTTTGGAAACTATGATTAACTCACCATTTGGCAATAATTATGCAAATGCTGTGGCTATGATAGAAGATAATATGGTTGCATTTATTAATCCATTTAATGAAAAAATGCGATTTGGACAGGCGGCAGGGGTTTTATATCACGAACTCGGACATTGCTTAAACCATCTTATATATAAAGATATGGGAATGCAAAGAATGGTTAGCGGAGCCATGCACGAAGGTTTGGCAGATGTGCATTCTGCTATGATGCTTAGATATCAAGATGTATTTAGAGGAGAATTTGCGGATAATAGTCTGGAAGCAGGAAATGCAAGATATTTAAAAAATGAATTAAAATTAGAAGAAGATGAAACAGGTGCAGTGCATTTTGATGGACAAATATTAAGTGGAGCAATGTGGGATTTTGGCGAACTTACATCACTTGATTTAATGTCTGAATATATGCACTATACCCGTTTTGCAACTCCTGACGGGGAATCTAATGGAACCGCATTTACTAATTGGCTGTTGCAAATGATTATTACCGATGATGATAATGGAAATTTGCTCGATTTAACTCCTCATTTGGATGAAATTATTACTGCATTTGACAATCATAATATCACATTAGCGTTATATATGAAATATAATTATTTGCATACCCCTATGCCTTTATGCACAAAGGATTCAGCCAATCCGTATCTTGTGCAAATGACTATTCCTTTTGTTAATAATATCAAGCCCGTTGATGATGTTTATTTGCATTATTCTACAGATATTGGAGTAAAGGACTCAATAAAGATGCAACGAGACGGCGATGATTATTATGCTTATATTCCGAAACAGCCATATTATTCTTTTGTTAATTATCACTTTTCTATACACTCACCTTTTGATAATCAATATGTTGAGTTAATGAATGATGATAAAAGATATTATTTCTTTGTTGGATACGATACAATGTTTTATGATAATTCTACTACTGATAAAGAATATACAATTACACCAACAGCCCAACCTACTTGGAAAAGAATTAATTTGGATACTATAAATATTTTTGATTATATGGGATACTTGCCTTATAACGATGTAAATGGCGACAATTGTTTTTGGCTTGCTAGTGATTTCCCCGATTATAATACATCACCAAGAATAGATACTGCAAGTATGGTTGTTATTCCATTAAATTATACTAATCCAAATTCTAAATGCTATATCTCATTGAGTTTTAAATTAATATCTTATGCGTTGTCTATGGATGCAACACAAAGACCTGCTTTTGTTGTTTCTGTTAGAAATAGCATTCAAAATAATTGGAAAGAAGTATATAAAAAAATACCAAATTCTGTATATGACTACGCTTCTGAAGATTGGCAAGATATATTCTTCTGTGTTAATGAACATTTAGATAATCTTGTAGGGTTGCGTCTTAAAATTGCAATAATTGGAAGACAACAATATTCAGCAAATTTCCAATATCCAATAATAAGTTGTGTAGATGATATATTAGTATTAGCAAGCGATACAACGACAAGCATAAAAGATATAGAACAACAAAAAACTATAATATTCCCCAATCCAACAACAGGCAAAGCAACAATCAGTATGGATTTAGAAACAGACGGAAATGTCAGAATTTTGTTAGATAATTTGCTTGGTGAAGAAATAATGGAAATACACAACGCATTAGAAAATACAGGCACATTCACTAAACAATTTTCTTTAGAATCCCTTCCGAAGGGTGCATATTACATTAAAGTAATATACAACAGAAAAACGTGGATAGAAAAAATTGTAATAGAGTAGGTTATATAATTCAACATAGGTGTATGTTATGTGGTGAATTTTCTTCAAAAGTGCTGTTTTTTCGTAAATTTTTATTATTTTTGCAAAATGAAAAAAATACAAATATCAAAAAACGCTATTAAAGAATATACAATAATTACTATAGGTTCTGCTGTAATGAGTTTGGGTATAGCAATGTTAGTAGATGTATTTATAGTTCCCGGCGGGGCATCGGGCTTGTCTATGGCATTTTATTATATCTTTGATGGTGCATTGCCGATAGGATTATTAAAATGGATAATTAACATTCCGTTATTTATATGGGGACTAATTGTATTAGGGAATCAGTTCGGATGGAGAACGTTTTATGGATTTACAACTACGTCTATTTTTCTTGATATGTTTAGAGGAGCCCTGCCTGGTCTTAGTTTTATTAGAATACAGGACACTGAATTTATTAAAGAATTAGCAACTAATGATTTTATATTTCTTATTTTAGTGGCATCAATGCTTATGGGTGTTGGATTGGGACTAATTTTTAAGTTTAAAGGAACGACAGGAGGGTCAGACATACCTGCTGCTATATTTCAGAAAAAATATGGAATTATGCCGGGGAAAGCGATAATATATATTGATTTCTTTATTATTATAATGGCGTGTTTTATATTTCATTTTAAGGGGTTGCAACTTCCGAGTTCTATAATTACACTTATTTTATATGCTTTGTTGTCGCTTTTTGTTACGGGCTATATAATAGATACTATTATTGCGGGCTTTGATTATGCTCGGCAGGCACTGATTATTACAGATAAAACCAACGAAGTAGTAGATGCTATATGTAAAGAATTATCGCGCGGTGCTACAGCAATTAAAGCAAGAGGCATTTATCGTAATATAGACAAAGAAATTATTTTAACTGTTGTATCTATTAAAGAAATTCCACGACTAAATGATATTGTTAAAAAAACTGACCCTGACGCATTTATGATAACAAATAACATACATGAAGTTATGGGCGAAGGATTTAAAAGAAGAATATAAAAAACTATTTTTAGATATCACTATATTTTAATTAACAATACAATTTTTATAAAAATTATGAAGGAAAAAATAAAACAAAAATTAGTATGTAAGATTTGCGGTAAAGAGTTTGAAACAATTAGAAATAAAAAATATTGCAGTAAAGAATGTACTTATACACAAATTAAACTGCTAAATGCCAGTTATGTATTAAAAAGAAAAACTGCTATAAAACCTATAATTAAAGTATGTGAGTGTTGTGGCAAAGAGTTTGAGACAACAATTAGAAATAAAAAATATTGCAACCCAAAATGTTGCAAACATAATAAAAAACCAAATGCTATACGAATATGTAAGATTTGCGGCAAAGAGTTTGAGACAAATAGAAAGAAAAAATATTGTAGTAAAGAATGTGCTTATACACAAATTAAAATACTAAGTGCTGATTATATGAAAAGAAAAGCTACTTTAAAACCTATAATTTTAGTATGTAAGATTTGTGGCAAAGAGTTTGAAACAATTAGAAAGAAAAAATATTGCAGCGAACAATGTTACGGTAAGAATAAACCAATTATTGTAAAAAAATGTAATGTTTGTGGTAAAGAGTTTGAAACAATTAGAAAGAAAAAATATTGCAGTAAAAAGTGTTCAACAATTGTTTATAAAAAAATATATCCCAATAGATTTTGTAAGCATTGTGGCAAAGAATTTAAAGTTAGTATAGTAAATAAAAAATATTGTAGCCACGAATGTTGCTATATTCATATTCATAATATAGGCAAAAATACTATTAAAATTTGTGACAATTGCGGTAAAGAATTTGAAACACATAAAAATAGAAAAAGGTTTTGTTGCATAAAGTGTGGACAAGAATATCACACTAGTTTAAAACTTATTCCAAATAAAATACATATAATATGTGAATACTGCGGTAAAGTATTTATTTCTGAACAGGGAACAAGAAGAAAGTATTGTAGTAAAGAGTGTAGTATAAAATCTGGAAATATGGCAAGACCTCGCAAAATTAGAACTTGTGAAGTTTGCGGCGTAATGTTTGCATCAAGAAATGAGTATAAAAGATATTGCTGTACAAATTGCCATAAAACATTTTTAAAATTAGGCAATGTTTTAGTATGATTTAATAAAAATATTTTACTTTTACAAAAAGTAACCTATAAAAATATTATACCGAATTTATTTCATTATGACATTTTTAGAAGTCCCCTATATAAAACCTTTACCACATATTTTGTAATACGTTTTTTTATGTAATTTTTTATTTTTAATAGTAATTAAAAACCTTATTTTTGCATACAATATTTGTTTTTTTGTCAGGGTAGTTTAACGGTAAAACAAATGTTTCGTAAACATTCGTTGGGGGTTCAATTCCCCCTCTTGGCTCTGGTTTTAGTAATGATTGTTAAAATATGAAAATTGCTTTTTTATCTACTTTTTATCCCTATGCAGGTGAAATATCTGTCGGAAATGCTATGCTATATCGCACTATTGAACGAAGTAACGAAATTAAAGCATTTAATTTCTCGCTTCTCTATCCTGAACTTATTTATCCTGGCAAAGAAAAATTTGTAGATGCCCACAGCAATGACGACATTATACAATCTAAACGTATATTGAATACTGCCAATCCAGCAAGTTATTATTATACTGCTCAAAGTATAAACGAGTTCAAACCTGATGTTTTGCTCACAAGATATTGGCTGCCGTATTTAGGTGCATCTATTGGTGGAACCGCAAAATTCATTAATAAAAAAACAAAAAAGTTTGCTATTATTGATTCTATGCGTGCCGAAAATAGTATTATTTTCGAAGAGAAATTAAATAAAATATTTGTTAATAATTATGATGCTTTTATTGTTTTAAATCAGCAGAGCAAAGATGATTTGCTTTCTATTAGACCTGATGCTGTGTGTATAGAGCATCCGCGTCCTTTCTTTACTTCAAGCGGCGATAAAGTTGAACAAAATATAGCAAGAAAAATCTTAAATATTCCGATTGATAAAAAACTTTTACTTTTCTATGGCGAAATAAGATATTATAAGGGTTTAGATACAATATTTAAAGCATTAACAGAATTGGATGATACATTTCATTTATTAATTGTCGGGAATTCACATACTAATTATGAATACGAAAATAGAAAAATTAAAGACCTAAATATAGAAAATAAAATTACTATTATAAGTCGCAATCCTAATGTAAATGAGATTCCATATATCTTTGCGGCTTCGGATTTGTTGCTATTGGTGGTAGAAAAAGAGATGTCGCAAGAAATTATTAGTAATTCTTTTAGTTTAGAACTGCCTGTTATTGCTACTGACGTAGGACGCTATAAAGAATATTTTGATAGTTTTGGATTAATTATTGAACGGGTTGATAGTGAATTATTAAAAGAAGCAATTAAAAAATATTTTGATGAAGATTTAAAGAAAACTTTTATAAACAATCTTATAGACATAAAATATAATCGTTCTTGGGAATCATTAGCAACTATAATTTACGACATTTACGACAAACTAAAAGAACAAGAGGATTATACAACGTTTTAACAGAAAAGTTTTTATATATCTATATCCAAATTTCAAAAAATTATGAATAGAAGAAATTTTATTAAAAGTATTTCAATCGGTGCAGGAGTTGTTTTAACTTCTCCTATACTTAAAATAAATGTTTTTGCTGATAACAAAAATACTATTGCAGGGAGAGAAAAATATAATTCTATTATCCAAACAGCAATTGATGAAAGGTGGCACTATTTACCTATTGATGAATTAATTGCTCGTATAAGTATATCATTTCTTAAAGTTCCGTATTTAGCCCATAGTTTAGAAAAACATCCTGAACGGGTTGTTATTAACTTTGCGGGTTTAGATTGCGTTACATTAGTGGAATTATCTTTTAATATGGCAAGGCAAATAAAATTGCAACGCTACAATATAGACGATTTAGAAAAATTAATTATGCAAACAAGATATAAAAATGGCAAAATTATTGATTATTCATCGCGTTTGCATTATACTTCTGATTGGATAATTGAAAATACTAAAAATAACCTTGTTGCCGATATTACGAGGGAACTTGGCGGAATAGAACATCAATTTAATTATAATTTTATGAGTAACAACTATAAATTGTATCCTGCATTAAAAAATGATAAAACAAATACATTATTAACTAAAATAAAAAACAACGAAGAACAATTAAATTTAAATAAAATGTATATAATTCCAACAAATAAAATAAGAACTATTTCTAAAAAAATTAAAGATGGCGATATTATTTGTATTGCAATTTCTAATAAAGGATTGGATTATGGTCATTTAGGATTTGCATATTACGAAAAACTATTGCACGCTTCTTCTAAAAATAAGGAAGTAGTATTAGATAGTTCTATCAGCAGTTTTGTAACAAACTATAAAAATAGCATAGGAATTACTATTTTAAGGGCAAATAGTGAAATTAATTAATTTTAAGAATAAAAAAACGTATTTTGCATTTTATATTACAATAAATAAAAAAAATGGAAACAAATTTTCAAAAAACTATTAAATTCTGTTTGCTAATTGCATCAATAATGTTTGTTATTGCTTGCTCAAAAGATGATGAACCTAAAATTTCTAATCCGTTAAAAGGAATATGGCAAAATGAGAGTAGCGAATGGGGGTATAACTATACGAGAACATTCATATTTAATTCAAATGGAACATTTGAATTTGTATGGACGGAGTATAAAAATAATTCTAATATTAACTCGTCAGACACGCTAAAAGGAAAATATAGCATATATCAAAAAAATAAAGTTATATTTTCTATAACATATAATAGTGCTTATGAAAACCCTAATGTAGATGAATATTCCATTGTTATCTACGAAATATTTAAAGATTATAAGGGCGAGCATTTTATACTTGATAATGATGACGAACATAGATATTACAAAAAATAAATGCTTGTTTTATATTTGTATTTTATGCTAATATGTCACCACTATCTTATAATCTTTATAAAATATCAGTCCCAAAAATATTATATTTATTATAAAAAACGTATTTTTGTAAAACATACATTTATGTAAGCAAATCTTTAACAAAAAATAATAAAATATTTTTAACTAAATATCTGAAAGAAATATTAAAAAAAAGAGTAATGCACAACAGGTATAAATTATGTTTTTTCTTACAAAAATAAATCTTTATTGTCGTTATCAATAGGGTAATTAAAATATTCGCGACATTTATTAGTAACTGTCCTTCCTCGTGGGGTTCGCATCATAAATCCTTGCTGTATCAAAAATGGTTCATAAACCTCTTCTATTGTTCCTGTATCTTCACCGACAGCAGTTGCAATAGTAGATAAGCCAACAGGACCACCATTAAATTTTTCTATTATATTAGTTAATATTTTTTTATCCATTTCATCCAAACCATAACTATCTACTTTTAGTGCTTGAAGAGCGAGTTCTGCAATTTTTTTATCTATTGTGCCATCGCCTTTTACTTGTGCGTAATCGCGGGTGCGATTCAGAATACGATTAGCAATTCTTGGTGTTCCACGGCTACGTGATGCAATTTCATAGGCACCTTCATCATTAATAATAACATTTAATATCTTCGCAGAACGCAAAACTACAATCATTAAATCATCAGGCGAGTAATAATCTAATCTTTCATTAATACCGAACCGACTACGCAAAGGTGCTGTTAGCAGTCCCGTCCGCGTAGTAGCACCAAC
The DNA here is from genome assembly GCA_009777815.1 of Bacteroidota bacterium. Lineage (GTDB taxonomy): Bacteria > Bacteroidota > Ignavibacteria > Kapaibacteriales > UBA2268 > WRLB01. The sequence continues at coordinate 35,393 of WRLB01000003.1, read as the reverse complement.
AAGAGTAAATCGGGGAAGTTTAAGTTGCAACGTTCTTGCCGAAGGTCCAGCATCAATCATTATATCTAAATGAAAATCTTCCATCGCAGAATATAAATATTCCTCAACATTAGTAGAAAGACGATGTATTTCATCAATAAACAATATATCACCTTCATTAAGATTAGTTAAAATTCCTGCAAGGTCGGCGGGTTTTTCTAAAGCGGGACCAGATGTTTTGCTAATACCTGATTTCATTTCTTTAGCAATTATTAAACTTAAAGTTGTTTTGCCGAGTCCTGGTGGACCTGTTAATAATATATGGTCTAATGCTTCATTACGTTTTTTAGCAGCAGTAATCCATATATTTAGATTATCAACAATTTCTTTTTGTCCTATAAATTCATTAAATGAATTGGGACGTAGTGTTATATCTACATCATCTTTATTTTTTTCAGCATTAGTTATATCAGAAGCACGTTCCATATATATGTTAATAACCTAAAATTAATATTTTTTATTTGCAAATATAATTTATTTTTTTTTATTATTTTTTCTTATATTTGTATTTTTATAATTAACTTTTTAAAAATTATGGATTCAGAAGAATTATTTAAACAAGTTTATAACATCATAGAAAAAGATATTAAGCCGTTTATTAATGCAGATGGCGGGCATATAGAATTAGATAGCATTGATGAAAATGGTATCGTTTATGTTACATTAGGCGGTGCGTGTGCAGGATGTATGGGCGCTGCACATACTCTTAAAGGCGGAGTAGAAAGGATATTAAAAGAAAAAATTCCTGCTATTTCGGAAGTTAGATTAGCAATGTAATTTTGTTATAAACAAAAAATTTAAGAACGAAAAATATATAAAATATTATGTATATGTGTAAAAAAACTTTCTTATCAATTATCGTTGCAATATTTTGTTTCGGTATGTTAATATATTGTAACAAGCCCGTAGATAATGGAAATCCTGATATTGTAGGGACATTTACCTGGACGGAATGGCAAAAAAAATCGGGTTGGAAAGACCATTCCGCATCCGATTATTTACCTGATAGTGCTTGCGTTAAAACATTATCAACTTTTATAGATGAGCATTCAAACGCTGATATAAAATTTGAAATTTATGCTTCAAATTGGTGCCACGCAGATTGTGCAACGCAACTGCCAAAAATTATAAAATTTCTAAAAGAAGCAGGAATAAACGAAAATGATATTATTATTTATGGATTAAATCGCACTAAAGCAGAACCTTTTGACGCAATGCAAAAATGGGAAAATAATTTTCCTAATGAAGTTTGTCGCGTTCCTACATTAGTTATTTATTTTAATAATTATGTTGGTAAAGTTAAATGCGAATCACAAGATTATCCCGAATGGCAATGCAAAATATATGACGAACTAATGTGTGCTAACCTTTAAAAAATTAGAATTTCCATATTTTGTCATTCCGAACTCGTTTCGGAATCACCTTATTTAGTTAAATATGAGTAAAAATTATCACGGGGGCAAGCCCCCGTGTTAAAGTAGATGTAAAAAGTTGTTAATTGCGAGTAAAATTTCTAATACTCTCTTTTTAATATATAATATAAAAACCAATATAACATTTCAGTATAATTATTTTTAGGAAGTATAGAAAGGTATTGTTTAGATTTTTCTATGTAGGACGTAATAGTATTTTCTGCAATTTCAGGTATATTTAGTTTATTAAATATCTGAATAAATGTATTTACATCGTTATCTGTAATGCTAATTTTATTTTGATAATATCTGTTTATAAAATCAATATCTGCCTTATCTGTTGCTAATTCTTTTGCTTTAATTATAGGAAATGTTTTTTTATTTTCAAAAGCATCTTGTCCTAATTTTTTGCCGAACTTAATATTATTTGCGTTAAAATCAAGCATATCATCTTGTATTTGAAATGCAATTCCAAGATAAAGTGCATAATTGTTTAAGGCAGATTGTGTTTCAAAATTAGCTTCAGATATTTCTGCTCCCATCTGAACAGCACAACATAAAAGTGCAGAAGTTTTTAATTCTACCATTTTCAAATAATCATCCATTGAAACCGATATTGCAGTATTAAAATTAGTATCTAATTCTTGTCCTTCGCATACTTTTATTAGTGCTTCGGTTAAAGTATTAATTAATGAAAGTTTAACGTGTAACATCGGAGCATCATCCGCTGTTTTATAATACCAATCATAATATAATATTGTGTAAGCATATCCAATCATCATATCGCCACTCAAAATAGCAATATCAGAATTCCATTTTTTATGAACACTTGGCTGTCCGTGTCTAATAGAAGCGTTATCCATTATATCATCGTGTAGTAAAGTAAAATTGTGGAGAATTTCTATTGCTAATGCAGGCGTAACAGCATTTTCGGGTTCATTACCTATTGCAGCAGCGGTAATCATAGTTAATATGGGTCTAATTCTTTTCCCGCCACCATTTATTGCATATTCAAATGCATCATATAGTTTTATATTTTTGTTGCGATATTTAGAAAAGAACTTATTAAAATAAGAGTTTATATAAGTTTGTAAACGTTCAAATTCATTTTTATAATCAAAATTATCGTTCATAATGTTATTTATTTAAGAAAAGTTTTGCAAATATAATAACATTTTTGTTATTATTTTAATCATTTCAGTAAAAATTTCTCAATATTATCAATTATAATTTTGGCACAATTAAATTTTGGCATTGGTTCGTATATATTAATGTTATTATTTTTATCTAAAATTGTAATCGTATTGTAATCGCTACCAAAACCTGATTGCTCTCCGTAAATTGAATTAAGCACAAGCATATCACATTTTTTATTGTTTAGTTTCATTTTTGCGAGTTCTACATTATTGCTTGTCTCTAATGCAAAACCAACAATAACCTTGTTTTTATTTGTTCTATTAGTTCCTAACCATTTTAAAATATCTTCTGTCCGTTTTAACTTAATTACTAATTCTTCAGAATCTTTTTTTATTTTTCCTTGAACATAACTTTCAGGTGTGTAATCTGAAATAGCAGCACACATAATAATTATATCTTTATTTTCATAATGTTTTTTTGTTGCCTCAAACATTTCGTTTGCAGAACTTACTTCAATAAAATTATTGACATTTATTTTTTTTAGATTTACGTTTGCTGAAATTAAAGTAACATTTGCTCCCATTGAAACACATACTTCTGCAATTGCATAGCCCATCTTACCTGACGAATTATTAGAAATAAATCTAACATCATCTATTTTTTCATGCGTCCCACCTGCAGTTATTAGCACATTAAATCCCGATAATTTATTATCAAAAACATTTTCTATATGCGAAATTATTACATCGTAATCAGGCAACCTACCTTTTCCTACTAAACCACTTGCAAGTTCGCCTATTTCTGGCTCTATAAAGTTTACATTTCTGTTTTTCAAAATATCAATGTTGTTTTTTGTTGCTTGATTTTCATACATTACAAAATCCATCGCAGGAGCAATAATTAAAGGTTTGTTAGTCGGCATCGCAAGTGCTAAACACGACACAGGATTATCTGCATTGCCTGTTGCAAGTTTTGATAAAGTTGTAGCCGAGCAAGGTGCAATTAGCATCATATCGCACCAATTTGCTAATTCTATATGCCACGCACCTTTACATTGCAAGTCATTTGCAAAAATATCTGATATAATTTCATTATGTGTTAGATTACTTAATACAAGTTTTGAGGCGAACTCTAATGCCGATGGCGTGGCAACAATATGAACTTCAGCACCTTTTTTTTGTAGTTCTCGGACAAGTATAGGTGTTTTATAAGTTGCTATGGAACCAGTAATTCCGAGCAGTATTCTTTTTTTATTTAACATTACATTCAATAATTTTGCTATTAAAAATGCAAATATAATAAAAACACAGGAAGTTTTATATGTCATACTGAATTTATTTCAGCATCTACTAATATTAATTAGGGGATTCCGAAATAAGTTCGGTATGACAAGAAAAAATATTTTTTTTCTAAAAAAATAAAAATTGTTTTATTTCTGTTATTTTTCTTATTTTCGTAAAAAATTAAATGTATATTATGGAAGAAATCAAATACACCCCAGAAATCATATTGCAAATGTTCGCAGAAACTGATGAAAAAATAAAAGAGGTTTCTGAACAAATTAAAAAAAATTCTGATGCTGCAGATAGAAGGTCCGCCGAAACCGACAAACAAATTAAAGAGGTTTCTGAACAAATTAAAAAAAATTCTGATGCTGCAGATAAAAGGTCCGCCGAGACCGATAAAAAAATAAAAGAACTTACTCGCAATATCGGTGGAATAGCCGAAGGTAATGGCAAAATGGCAGAGCAAATGATATATAATTCATTAGAAAGAGATATGAAATTCGCAGGAATAGAATTTTACTATATAGAGAGGAATAAAAAAAGAAAAATAAAATTACTTAATTTAGAAGGCGAATATGATATAGTTCTAACGAATGGGGATACCATTGGAATAATAGAAACAAAATACCAAGTCCGAAAAAAAGATATATTAAAACTTATAACAACACAATTAGAAAACTTTAGAAAACTTTTTAAAGAATACGAGAATTATAATATAATTTTAGGAGTCGGTGGCATTTTTTTTGATGCCGAAGCAGAGAAAGAAGCAAAAGCGAAGGGCATCGCTGTAATTAAAGTGACTACCGAAAATGTAGAATATTTTACAGAAGGAATAAGAATATATTAGAAATTTTTTTTTTCATTTAAAAAAGTTATTTTTGTAATTATTAAAACGATTTCTATAATAAAATAAGATATAACAATGATGTATTTAAATTACAGATTAGATTTTACGGGACTAATGAAAATTTCTCAATTAGTAACGTTTTTACGCGAAACGCGTCAAATTAACGCGAAACGCGTCAAATTAACGCGAAACGCGTCAAATCAACGCGAAACGCGTCAAATCAACGCGGAACGCGTCAAATCAACGCGGAACGCCTCAAATCAACGCGAAACGCGTAAATTTAACGCGAAATGCCTCAAATTTTTGCTATTTGCCCTAATTTTTTGCTTTTCGCCGCTTTTTTACGCTAATGCAGAAACAATTATAACTTCCTTCACTCAAAATGGAACCACCGCTGGTTCTTGCCTAATTAACGGCGGACCGGAGACAGGAGCGTCAATTTCAGGCGAGATAATAATTGCTGACATATTAGATATACCTATTGATGTTCCTCCTGTTCCTTTGCCTTATGCTGCTTTTAGGAATAATATTAGTATAACATCAGTGACAGCCGCTGGTAATATAACTTATATAAGAAATTATGCATTTGCTGGGACTGTATGTAATATTACTTTTAAGGATGTATATTTAATAGAATCGTTCGCATTTGAGAATAGTTCAGGTAATATTACCTTTAATAATTTAGATTATATACCTGCGGCTGTATTTGAGAATGCTTCAGGTGATATTACTATTAATAATGTAATAAGTATATCCGGAAGAAATGGGACTTCGGGTACTATTACTATTAATAATATAGGAACTATACGAACGGGGGCATTTGAGAATAGTTCGGGTGCTATTACTATTAATAATGTAGAAACTATACAAACGGGGGCATTTGAGAATAGTTCGGGTGCTATTACTTTTAATGATGTAGAAACTATACAAACGGGGGCATTTAATGGGAGTTCGGGTGATATTACATTTAATAGCGTAGAAACTATAGAAGCGGATGCATTTAATGGGAGTTCATCAAAGATTTATGTTTCACGCAAAATGACAGAGGAAAAGATGCAAGAGTTTTATTCCATAGGCGGTTATCAAGGAACATTAGAAATAATACCCCGTAATACAACTCACATCAACAAAGTAAATATAAAGAAAGGGCGACTAATAATTAAGCCACAAGAGTAAGGTGTAAATAAGTGATGCTGAAGTAAATTTGGCAGGGCAAGATATATAACCACCCCTGCCCCTCCACGGGAGTGGAACAGTTCCCCTCCTGTGGAGGGGCAGGGGTGGTAAATTAACACGGGGGATTGCCCCCGTGTTTTGTTTTGTAGAGATGCTGAAACGAGTGCGGGAGGACAGATTAGTAACGTTTTTAGCGAGATAACATATACATTTTTTTTAATTATTTTTTTTCCTAAAAACATTTATTTTTTTTAATTTCGTATCTATTTCTGCTTCCATTCCTATCGGAAAAATACAATGTGATTCTACGTGACCAAAAGGCAAATTGTATATGCAAGGAACATTTACTTTTTCAGCATATTGCTCAATTACCTCGCTAATAGTAAATGCCCTGTTAGGGCTGAAATTTCCACGTTGAAAAAAGTTTTTCATCTTGCCGACTAAAATTGCTTTGCATTTTTCTAATTCGCCTGCATTTAGTAATGAAGCAAGCATTCTGTCTATATTGTGTGCTAACTCGGAAGTATCTTCTATAAAAAATAGCGAATCCGACAAATCTATTGCATAAGGAGTGCCAAGCGATGTAGTTACTAATGTTAAATTGCCACCTTGCAAGCGACCTTTTATTTGCAAATCATTAGAATCGGAAGATAAAAACTTCATATCAGGAATTTTATATTCTATGTCTTCTTCAGAAAAAAATAGTTGGTCAATGTTCTTTTTATGCTCGGCTGTCAATCTACTACAAGCAACAGGTCCGTGGTATGCTGTGATTCCTGTTTGCTTATATATAGCAAGCAAAAGTGCAGTAATATCGCTATATCCCATAACAATTTTCGGATTTTTCTTTAATGTTTCGTAATCTAAAAATCTTAATATACGCATACTTCCGTAGCCACCTCTCCCGCAAATAATTGCTTTAATTTTTTCGTCAGCGATAAATTGATTAAACTCTTCTGCTCTATTTTCATCTGAATCTGAAAAATATCTATAATTATTTTTTTGTTTAGCGATGGTATTGCCGATAATTATTTCGCATCCTTTTTCTTTAAAATATCTTGTATAATTAGCAATTTGCCCTTTTCCTATTGGACTGGCAGGAGCAGTAAATGCTACTGTATCACCTTTTTTTAGTATTGGCGGAATTATTAAATTAGGTGTTGTTTTGCTTGTGGTTGGAACTATTTCGGCTGGAAATACTTCTGTTTCTTCTTTTATATTTTTGATATTGTTTTCTTCTAATTCTTGTGAGAATGCTGTTGTTTTTAAGAAAGGTAGTGTTCCTATAATTCCTAAAAAGTTTCTACGGTTAAAAAGTTTTTCCATTTACATATATATTTAAAATCCGAAATGTTTTATTTGCAATTTAGGTTGCCATTTGCTATTGATTTATCTAATAACTCCTCGCTGTGATTTATTAATAAAATCAATAATATATTGTATTTCGGGAGCAATATTGCCATTATTAGATTCTAAATATGCTTTAATTCCTGCAGTATTATTGTATCCTGATTTAAAAACTAATTGGTAAAAATTACTTATTTCTCTTCTTAATTCTTCCGAAAAACCATTCCTTGCTAGCCCAGTCCTATTGATACTACTAAATTTAGGAACTCTATCAATCAAAGAAAACGGCGGAGCATCTTGCGTAATTATTGCACCCGCTCCTATCATTGCAAATTTACCGACAGTGCAGAACTGATGCACAGCCGCACACCCTCCAATAACAGCATTGTCTTCTACTACAACGTGTCCTCCAAGTTGAACTATATTAGACATAATTATATTATTTCCTATACGATTATCGTGTGCTATATGAACATAAGACAAGAGAACATTATTGTTGCCCACGATAGTATATTTATTTTCATTTGTGCCATTATTGATTGTAACAAACTCCCGAATAATATTATTATCACCTATTATAGTAGTTGTAAGTTCCCCGTTATATTTCATATCCTGCGGGTCAGTTCCTAATATTGCGGAGTTATATATTTTATTGTTTTTACCTATTGTCGTTCTTTTACCGATAACACAATGATAACCGATTTTAGTATTATTGCCTATTGTTACATTATCTTCAACAATAGAATACGCTCCGATATGGACATTATCTCCTAATATAGCAGAAGGACTTACAATAGCAGTTGGATGTATATTTGCCATAATTATTACTTAATTTCATTATAGTGGACTTCAAAATAACATTTTTTTTGAAAATTATATAACATTAGAAGATACCAAAACAAGTTCAGTATGACAGATTGATAAAAATATTTTTTATAAAAAAATTTTTGTTTTTATTTCATTAAAAAAAGTTATTTTTGTATTTCTTATGAATTATTAACTACGTAAATTTTTTACAATATATAGGATTTTTAAAATGCAAGATGTAAAAATTAATCAAGGGAACAGAACCCTTGTAGAAAACATCAATAATATCTCCTCTGCCACCAATAGCGTTTGTAGTGCTATTACCACAAGCAATGTAGTGGAAACTACTACACGGGGGGGGGATTCCTACTACACGCCGCTGTAACCCTCTTTTTGGCTTTCCTTTTTATATCTTTTGTCGCTAACGCACAGCCAATTTCCGTAACAAGTGGCAACCAAGATGATGATACAACGCCAATATATGGAACTCTGCGATGGGCAGTTGATGAAGCGATTTCCGCTTCGGATAATGGCGCTATCCCACAAACTATTACAATCGATGCCACTACCGTTTCTGCTATCACGCTTACAGGAAACCATATCATTATTAGCAATCTCGATTTAACAATCCAAGTTAAAGGCACAGTAACTATTACGAATAATAACACTACTGCTGGCACATATGCCCGAGTGTTTAATGTTGATGGTAGCAATAGCAAACTTACTGTAAATGGAGATGGTTTGGTTTTCCAAAATTCAAAAACAGCAATGTATGGATCAGCGGTGACAATTGGTGGTGGTGCTAGTTTTGTCGCAATTAATACCACTTTTTCTAACAATGAAGCTGTTCCAACTTTTGGCTTCTCATATGGCGGAGCGGTGAGTGTTGGATCTGGTAGTTTTTTTACAGCAATTAACACCACTTTTTATAAAAATAAAGCCAATGCTGGAGACGGCGGAGCGGTGTTTGTTGGACCAAATGGTCGTGCATACTTCTATCATTGCACATTCATTGAAAACGATGCGGATATGCAGAATGCGGGGGTGCAGAATGCGGAGGGTGGTTCGGTAGCGGTTTCCATCAACACAATGTTTGCAGCATATAATTGTATATTTGTTGGTAATACAGTTGGCGGAACTGCGACTGCGACAAACCAATTTAACGCTACTAATGTTGTGGGAACTAATTTAGTGCAAAGCGGTGATAATACGCTTCTTACAGTATTTGGGGATGCGCCTCCAACACCAATAAACAACAAATTTGAGCCGCTATGTATAACCACAACGGCATTGACGAATACAATACAAACCGCCACAGGAGTTACGGCTGCTTTTGTGTTGCAGCATCTTGCCAAAGACCAAGCAGGAAATTCACGCTCAAACACAGGAAATGTAACCTTCGGTGCAGTGGAAAACCAACAAACATTTACTTTGACGGTTGCGAGCGATGATGCAACTATGGGAACAGTGAGTGGTGGTGGCACTTTTGCTTGTGGCTCAAGCCATACAATAACGGCAACTCCTGAAGAAGGGTATAAGTTTTCACATTGGATGCAAGGCGGCGTTGAAGTATCCAGCAGTGCGGAATTTACTTTTAATTTGGTGGAAGACACAGAATTAACAGCGGTTTTTGAAGTCCGAAAAATAACACGCATCAAGAAAATAAACGTTAAAAAAGGACGGCTAATAATAACACCACAGCCGTAATATTGATTGAAAAAAACTGAACTCGTTTCAGACATTTTAACACGGGGGCAAGCCCTCGTGTTATAGTGTCTGAAACGAGTTCAGTTTTTTTCAATCAATATTATGGTATTGGCTTAATTCTTAACCTGCCTTTTTTTACTACTACTTTTTTGATGCGGGTAGGCGGTTTTTCTTCAAATTCCACTGATATATTGTAGTTTTCCTCTATACTATTTATTGTATAGATTTTGCTCCTTGAAGCGGGAATGCCATTTACTGTTACGCTTTTTATTCGGTAATTTGCATCAGGTAAAAATTCTACCACAACTTTATCATCTTCTTCGAATGTTCGTTGCGTTTCATAAGGTATGCCGCCTACTTTTGCGATGCCGTTGCCTGCTGTGGTTATTGTTAAAGTGTAAAGCGGTGGTGGCAATTTTAATACAGTTTTTGTATAACCTGCTGCTGCGAACTCTGCTATTTTTGCGTCTGATGTGCGATGAGGAACATAAATCTGTGATTCACTCTCATAAAATGCACCCGAACTTATAGTTCCTACGCTATTAAAGGTAATATCACCCGAACTACTATGAAATGCAGTACCCCCTATAGTTCCTACATCATTAAAAGTAATATCACTTGAACTATACTGAAATGCCTGCAAACTTATAGTTCCTACATCATTAAAAATAATATCACCTGAACTCATCCGAAATGCACCCTGACCTATAGTTCCTACATCATTAAAGGTAAGAACGCCTGAACTCTGCGAAAATGCTGTCCCCCCTATAGTTTCTACATCATTAAAAGTAATATTACCTGAACTCTGCTGAAATGCACCATCATACATATTTTCTACATCGTTAAAAGTAATATTACCCAAACTCTCACCAAATGCCAGCCCACTTATAGTTGTTACATTATTAAAAGTAAAAGTGGCTGTACTCCGATAAAATGCATACTGACCTATACTTCCTATATTACCAGCGGCTGTAACTGATGTTATCTTAGTATTTCCACGAAAAGCGTTATTAGGTATATCTAAATCCTTAGCAAGTATTATAGCACCTATAATTGTCTCACCTGTAATTGGTCCGCCGTTAATTGTGTAAGCGGAAGCGAGGGTTCCAGAGCCAGTGATGGAAGTAATAGTTGTTGTTTGTGCAGATAAATTAGCGGTTGCGAACGCACAGATAAGTAGAGTTACACATAATGCCATTCCGAATTTATTTCGGAATCTCCTTGTTAAATCAGGGGATGCTGAAACGAGTTCAGCAGGACGTGGTGCTTGTAGTAATTCTACTACACGCTTTGTAGTAGCCCCCCCCCGTGTAGTAGTTTCTACTGCATTGTTTGTAGTAATATCACTACAAACATCGGCATAGGAGGAGGTGTAATGGGAGTGTTCTATAAGGGCTCCGTTCCCTTGATAATGTTTTGATTTAAACATTGCTTTAATCCTTAATAATTTATTTAAAAAAGTTAATATCAATTTTATTAGAATACAAAAATAACTTTTTTATTTATAATTTTCAAATTTTATTTTTGGTTAGAAAAAAATATTTTCTTTATCTTGCTAAACTTATTTTAGCACCCCCTAATCTTATATCTAATTTAAGAAAGAAAAAACATTATATTTGCATAATTACTATATAAATTATGGCACAAGAATCAAAATTAACAAAAATTAAATCATTTACAGATGGAATAATTCCGCCGCATTCTATAGAATCAGAAATTGCTGTTCTTGGAGCAATGCTTTTAAGTAATCAAGTAACCGCAGATATTATTTCGCAATTTGCTAAAGATACTATTAAAAAAGATGAGGAAAAAAAATTAACAAACGGTGCAAATGTGTTTTATGACCCGCGTCATAAAGTAATATATACAGGTATTGTAGAGTTATTTAATAGAAATATTGCTTCTGATATTATTTCGCTTGGCAATCAATTACAACAGAATGGAACATTAGATGAAGCAGGTGGCACGCATTATTTACTTGCAATAAATAATAAAGTTCCGACTTATGCTTATTATCAAAATCATTCTCAAATAATACAGCGATATTATTTTAAGCGTTGTCTTATAGATGCGGCGACCAAGATGTTAGAAAACTCGCAGGCAGAAACAATAGACGCTTTTGATGCTATAGATGATGCCGAAGCAGAGATTTTTAGAATATCTGAGGCGAGATTAACTAATAAATATAAAGATATGAATACGATATATGAGGAAACATATCAAGATTTAATGAAGCAATTAGCGGATCCGCAAAATACCAGTGCTGTTACAACAAATTATAGGTATTTAGATAATAAATTAAATGGCGGCTTGCAAAAATCGGATTTAATTATACTTGCTTCTCGTCCATCTATGGGAAAGACAGCATTTGCACTTGCACTTACTTATAATGCAGCCAAAAAAGGCATTCCTGTGGGATTTTTTTCATTAGAGATGAGTGCAAGACAACTTGTAGTTAGGTTGATTAACTTGGATATAAATTATGCTAAAGCAGAAACTCAAATGCGAACCGTCCAATCTATTATAAAACAAACAACAGATGCCACCAAAAAAGCACATCAAGAATTTATTGAATCAGCAACTAAATCATTACCTACACTGCCTATATATATTGATGATACTGCTGCTATTTCTATAATGGAGTTGCGAGCAAAATGTAGAAGAATGAAAGCAGAAAAAAACGTAGGACTTATTGTTGTTGATTATTTGCAGTTAATTAGAAGCCCTAAAGCAGAAACAAGAGAAAGAGAAATTGCTATTATTTCATCTACTTTAAAGCAAATAGCAAGAGAATTAGATGTTCCTGTTCTCGCATTAGCACAACTTAACCGACTATTTGAATCGCGAATACATGGCGGGAAAGATATTGATTTCTTTAAGACACCTGTTTTATCTGATTTGCGAGAATCAGGTAGTATAGAACAAGATGCAGATGTAGTAATGTTTATTCATAGACCTGAAGCAGTTTTGAAAAACGACCCCGATAAAGATACTAAAATAGAAGCCCATAATTTGAAAAACATTGCTCAAATTGTTTTAGAAAAACATCGTAATGGCGAAACAGGGAAAGTAGATTTAAATTGTTTTATAGATTGTGGCGTATTTACTCACAAGGATAACACATTTAATAGTGCGAATATTCAACAAAACAATAATTATCAAAATAATACGAACCAACAATATACTCCACCACAAAATAATATAGAAGATAAACCATTTTAATATAGGAGATTTTATGAACAAGTTAATACTTGGCGATTGCCTTGAAATAATGAAAAAGATGCCTGATGAATGCATTGACTTAATATATTTAGACCCTCCATTTTTTAGTAATAGAAATTATGAAGTAATTTGGGGTGATGCAGGAGAAATACGTTCATTTCAGGATAGATGGTCAGGAGGTATTTTGCATTACATCAGTTGGCTAAAAGAAAGAGTAGAAGAAATGTATCGCTTGCTGAAACAAACAGGAAGTATATATTTACACTGCGATTGGCACGCTAATGCTAATATTCGTGTAGATATTTTAGATAAATTATTTGGTGGAAATAATTTTCAGAATGAAATTATTTGGCAAAGAACAAACAATCCAAAAGGTTCACAATTTGAAAAAAGAAAATTAGGAGTTGCAACAGATACTATTTATTGGTATTCAAAATCTTCTAATTATTTTTTCAATGAAACATCTGCAAGAGAGATATTACAAAATGGAGATATTGCAAAAAAATATCCGAATTTTGATGAAAAAGGAAGATATTATTGTGGACCGATTGTTCGTGGCGGTTCAATGGGAGGAAGACCTAATTTAGTTTATGAGTATAAAGGTTTTACGCCTGGACCTTCGGGTTGGCGATTATCTAAAGAAAAATTAATTGAATTAGACGAGAAAGGAGATTTAGGTTGGTCATCTTATAATAGACCTTTCAGAAAATTACGACCTGATAATGACAAAGGAAATCCAATTTATAATTTTTGGAATGATATAAATCGTATTTATTCTAAATCGAAAGAAAGTATCGGGTATCCTACACAAAAACCCGAAAGATTAATTGAAAGAATTATTTTACTTTCATCGCAGAAAGGTGATTTAATTTTAGATCCTTTTGTAGGTGGTGGAACAACGGTAGCAGTTGCCGATAGATTGGAACGAAATTGGATAGGTATAGACCAATCTGTGCATGCAGTAAAAGTGTCCGAAATAAGATTAGATAAACAACAGGGTCTATATTGCCAGCCGTTCAGTGTGCAACTCCATAAATACGATTGCGATACATTGCGTAATAAAGATGCGTTTGAGTTTGAAAGTTGGATAATACAACAATTCGGTGGCACAAGCAATACCAAACAGCGAGGTGATTTAGGAATTGACGGCAAAATGCCAGATAATACTCCAATACAAGTGAAACGTAGTGATGATGTAGGTCGTAATGTAATTGATAACTTTTTTGCGGCTGCTCGGCGTTACAATAAAAAACTTTATGATAAAAATGTAAAAGCAAAACAACCTGTCGGCTATATTATTGCTTTTTCATTTAGTAGTAAAGCAAGCGAAGAAGTTGCCCGTTTGAAAACAAAAGAAAATATAATTATCAAATTAGTAACTGTAGACGAAGTAGTTCCGATAGCAAAAAAGCCAAACGTTAACCTTGTAATTAAAGAAATTAATGCAGAAAACAGAAAAATATCTCAACCTGCCGAATTTGAATTTACAGCAAGTGCAGATAGTGGTTCAGATGTTGAGTTTTATAGTTGGGATTTTAGTTATGAAAAAAATGAGGGATTTGATGCAGATATAGTAAGAGAAATAACAGGCACCGTTACTCACAAATTCACTGCAGGAAAATACACTGTAGCCGTAAAAATAGTTGACAACGATGGTTTAGAAACTATTGAAACAGCCAACCTAAAAGTAAACGGACAAGTGAAAATAGGATGAGATGTTAAAAATAAGTAACCTATAAAAACAAAAACTAAAATCTAAAATAGATGCCCAATCTATGCAAATATAAATCAGTGGAATATATAGAAATAGCGTAATCTACATTTATAACGCTTGTAATTATACCTGCACCAAATGCTAATCCTGATAGTCCTTTATTTTGTTCTGTTGCAAGATTTTTTCTAATATAGTTATCAAAACCTAATCTTAATTGAACATATTCGCCGATATATAATTCTCCTCCGACATTAACATTACCCAATCTTTTAAAAAAATTATCTTCACTCGTTCCTAAATGATTGAAACCAAAATTAAAATTCAATGGCAGACCTTTTAGTCGGTGATTAAAACCTAATTTTATATCAAGTGGAATATATGATGATTCGTTATTATATTTCTTTAATTCTGTTCCTGCGTTTAAGACAGAGAAACCGATGTTAGTTCGTTCATCATCTAATTTATAAAATAGTCCTCCATCAACAGCAAAAGCAATTCCATTCATTTTTTCTATATGATTATATATAAGTTTTATAGTTACGCCTCCATATAATCTTTCGGCAATAGTATTTGCATAACTGCCCGATAGTGCTATTAAATCACCCGAAAACGAACCACCAAGTGGATTACCGAGTTCATCATAATAATCAAATGTTCCATAACTCGTATATATCACACTTGCAGCGATTTTACCATAAGTTGTATCATTAAATATATACATCGCATTGCCCGAATTTATATCCAGAAGATGTTTTAGAAACGTTAAGTATATGCTATTTGTGGGCTGAACGCCTAATAGTGCAGGATTAGAATAGATACTTGCAATATCATTTTCAAAAGACACCGTTGCCCCTGCTAATCCTGCTGTTCGTGCAGATAGATTGTTGCTTAAAAAAGAATAAGGAGTTGGTTTTTCTGCTGCACTAACTTTAGCAAAACACATTATCAGCAAGCAGGATATTAATAAATTTGTTCTAAAAATATTTAACATACAATTATATCTTTAATAATAATTACAAAAATACGGATTTTTTATAATTTTAAAATTTTATTTTTTTTGTTTGTATCAAGCAAAACCTACATAAATACTTTTTCTAACTCGCTAATTGATTCCATTAGCACTGTTCTTGGCTTGCTTCCTTGTGGCGGACCGATTACTTTGGCTGATGCTAATTCATCCGTAAGACGACCCGCACGAGCAAAACCAATCTTTAAACGCCGCTGCAACATAGATGTAGAAGCCATCTGCTGTTCTATAATTAGTTCCGCTGCTTCGCGAAACAAAGGATCAAAACTTGACACATCACAACTGCCTCTATCACTCGCACTTTCAAATGTAGAAGGCAAAATATAAGGTTCCGTATAGCCAATTTGATTGCCAATAAAATCACATAGACGTTCTACTTCGTCAGTAGAAATAAATGGATTTTGTATTCTTATTGCTTTAATTTGGTTGGCAGCACTAAACAGCATATCGCCATTCCCTAATAATGCTTCAGCCCCCGAAGCATCAAGAATGGTGCGAGAATCAATTTTTGAAGCAACAAGATATGCAATACGCGAAGGAAAGTTCGCTTTGATAATTCCCGTAATGATATTAACGGAAGGACGCTGTGTAGCAATAATTAAGTGAATACCGACTGCTCTCGCCATTTGTGCTAAACGAACTATTGGTAGTTCTATTTCCTTTCCCGCAGTTAGCATTAAGTCCGCTAATTCGTCCACAATAACAACTATATAAGGGAGTTCGCGGTGGTCTATTGTGACATCATCTTTGAATGCTCCACTTCTAACTTTTTCATTATAGTCCTTGATATTTCTTTGTTTTGCTATTTCAAGCAAAGTATATCTCTTTTCCATTTCCAAGACAGCAGATTTGAGAACAGATATAGCATCTTGTGGTTCGGTAACTATTTCAGTATTTAAGTCGGGCGAAATAGCAAGAAAATGATTGCTTAATCTGACGTAAGGAGTAAGTTCCACCTTTTTCGGGTCAATAATAATAAACTTCAATTGGCTTGGATGTTTTTTATATAAAAGCGATGCAATAATTGTATTAACACCTACCGATTTTCCTGAACCCGTAGAACCCGCAATAAGTAAATGTGGCATCTTTGTTAAATCGGCAACAAAAGGGTCGCCCGATACCGTTTTACCTAATGCTAATGGCAAATCGTATTTAGAATGTGCAAACTCTTGTGTAGCAATAACACTTCTGAATCTTACTATAGAAGGATTAGAATTAGGTATTTGAATTCCGACAGTTCCTTTTTCGGGGACGGGAGCAATTATGTGAACCGATTTAGCTTTTAGTGCCATTGCGAGGTCATCTGCTAGTCCTTCTATTTTGTTTATCTTTACTCCATCGGCAGGAATGAATTCATATTGAGTAACTACAGGTCCTCTTGTAACTTCTAAATTAGATATGTTTATCTTAAATGTTTCTAATTTTTCTTGTAGTATTCTTCCGTTTCTTTGTAGTTCTTCGTCATCGGCAAAATATTCGTTTGCGGGTGGTTCTAATATATCAAATTTAGGTGGTTGGTAGTCAATTTTTTCATCATGCATTCCAACACTAAGCGGATTTTTAAATGATTTTTTATGTTCGTTATTTGGAGTTTGGTGTGTTTCATACTCTTCATATTTTTTTTGTTTATTTAGTTCAATTTTAATTGGTTTGTTCTTTGGAGTAAGAATAATTTCTTCGTCTTCTTCTGTATCCGAATTTTCATTACTATTATCAAATATATCCCCTATTTCAGTGTTAGTTAAATTGTTTAAAGTTGTTAAATTATTTTTGTTTTCATCGTTCTTTAAGTCAGTATTTTTAACTTCCTGTTTATTATTGCTATACTTTGCGGGTATAATAGTTTGTTCAGGTAAATCAATATCTTTTGGCGGATTAAAAGTAAACATTGCCTCACCAATAATAGTTTTTTCATCAGTAACGATGTCGCTTGATAGCAGTTTATTAAACTGTAAATCATTCCAATCATATATACTATCTATATCATTTTTATTATAATTTATTGGCGTTAAGTTTAATATATCAATCGGCTCATCTGAACTTTCATTAAATATATTCGGCTTTATTATCTCTTTTTGTTCTTCTTCAATAGTAATACTTGTTGCATCTACATCGTTTTTAGTAACATTATTTTCTGCGTAATTTTCTATAATGATATTAGGTTCTTTAATGCTTTCTTGCTGCTCATAACTAATATTTGTAAAGAAATTATTTATTTTATTGTAAAACAATTTTATATCAAATTTATTTATTTTATCTGCTGTTTTTTTAATTAGTAATTTAATTTTTAGAAGTTTAATACACACCAAAACTAATAAACCAGCAAACAAAATAGAACTTCCTATCGGCGAAATAACATTAGATATTATAGTTCCAAATAACGCACCCACAACACCATATAAATATAATGGCATATCTAAAAAAGCTTGAAAACAAGATATTGAGCCAAATAAACACGAAATAATAACAGCGATTATAATGTAAATGTATGAATACTTAATAACACTATCATTAACTTCACCATCCTTAAATGCTCGCAATCCCCAAATAAACAACATAATCGGAAGACCAATAATCCATATCCCTATAAAATCATTTATTAACAAATTAGCAATAACTGCCCCTAATAAACCAACACTATTGATTGTTGTATCTAATTTAGTCCTAATTTCGGGATTGTCAGAGAAAAGATTAAATAATTCTGTAAAAGTAATTTGCAAATTAGGTTCATCTTTTGAAGTATAAGTAATTAAAGATATAAACAAAAAAACAGCAAAAATCATTATAAGAACAGCAAAAATCTTTGTTTGCATTCCGATAGTAATTATTTCTTTTTTGGTAGTATTATTTTGCGTTTTAGATGTATTATTTTTATTTATAATAATTACACCGCTATTAGATTTATTATCTTTCATTTTTTTCTGAAGGTGTATTGCAAAAATAAGATTTTTTATAAGAATATAATTGATGACATCTAAAAATGTTATGCCGTGCTTGTTTTTTCTGTCATGCCGAATTTATTTTAGCATCTCTTAATTAATATTTTTACTTACTTCTGCCTTTTATCCAACCCATTCTAAATGGAAGTGAGTTTGACTTTATCCAATCTTGGTAGGCATTAAGAGATTGACCTGGAACATTTAAACTAAAATTAGTTACTTCTAATAAATTTGTTCCTTCAAATATATCTCTTCCCAAAGTTGGAGGCATTAGACCTAATGTTAAACTAGATAATTTGTTACAATTTCGAAATGCTAAATCGCCAATACTTCTTGCTTTTGTAAGTGTCGCACTGTTTAATGCAATACAATTAGCAAATGCGTGCCTTTCAATATGTTTTATTTCAGGGAAATCTACAATTTCTAATGCAAAACATCTTTCAAAAGCGTAACTTTTAATAACCTCTACATTACTGCCAATTACTTCTATAATATTGTTATTATTACGGAAAAAATCTACAGATATTTCTTTAATATTGCTGTCAAATATCAGTTTGTATTGTCCGTCTGAAGTAATATCTATTGTATTACTGCCATTAAAATCATCGCTATGATACTGTGCCGTAGCAGTATTTAATACTTTTCCCTTTGTAATAGAAACATATACATCTGTATTGCTTTTCGCAATAAAACTTGTAGCAAATAATATTGCAAATATAAATATTGTCATTGCGAGCCGACTTTTTGGCGTGGAAATTCCCTTGCATATAATATTGCCATACATTTTCTTTGAAAATGCTTGCAATCGCTGAATATAGTATAATGATTTTACATTTTTCATATCTTTTCTTAATTTGTATTACAAAAATAATAAAAATAATTATACTACAATAGTTTTTGGTATAATTTTATTAGTTTGTTGCTTGATATTATTGTTTTCGTCAAGTAAAATTATTGTTGGCAGGTGGCTTTCTATTTCACTTTCGTCTAATAAACAATAAGTCATTATAATAATTTTATCTCCGATTTGCACCTTTCGGGCAGCTGCACCGTTCAGACAAATATCTCTTTTTCCTCTTTGTCCTTCTATTAAGTATGTTTCAAATCGTTCACCGTTATTGGTATTCATAACAGAAACGAGTTCTAATTTATTCATTTTTGCGCGTTCTAACAATTCTATATCTACGGTTAAACTGCCTTCATAATTTAGATTAGCATCTGTAACTGTGGCGCGATGTATTTTTGATTTTAAGAATGTTCTTTGCATAATAATTTATAACTATAATATTAAAAAAGTATTTTTAATTTAACTATCTTAATACTTTTCTTTTTAAGTTTATCATAAATTACAAAAATAATGAAAATTATAAGAAAAATATTTCCTATAATCTTCTAACTTCAGAGTTGCTAAATCCGAAACTGTTTTTGTAAAAATAACGTTTTATGTTTGAAAAAATTATTAAATATATAAATTAAATTTAAAAAACGTATTTTTGTATTTTTGAAAAACAATTTAATATTTTAGTATTATGAAATCTTTTCCAATAGAAGCAAAAAAAATAAAAATCACTTTTAATTGTGATCTTTGTGGTGTAGATGTTACCACTGAAGCAGATGTGCCTTCAAACGAAACTTTACTTGAAGTAGTTTGTCCCGTCTGTTATAAAAATTTTTCTGTTAAAATACTGCCTACAGGTATAGAAGTAGAAGACCTTGATGACAGCGACATTGATATAGAAGTATTAGTTTAAAATAAGTTACATCTAAAATTAAAGTTTTGCATATTTTGTTATGCAGAAAGAGGTTAGGTATTGCGTAATTTCTTTTACAGGTTATACCGAACCCATTTCGGTATATCTTAATGCTGAAGTTTTTAGAGTTACCTTTTATTTTATTTTTTTTAATTCTGTTATTAGAGGAATGGGAGTTGGGTCTATGTTATTAATTATTGCTAAATAGAAACTAAACCAATCGGCTATACATATTAATCTAATAATTCTTTCTAATAGTGTATCACCTGCTACAACAACTTCTACTACTTGAATTTCTTTTTTGCGAAGTATATTTAATCCTTTATCTATTGCTATATTTAAATTGTTAGAGTCCTCTATATCTTTCATAGCAATAATAATGAATTCATTTAGCAAATTAGCAGGAAGCATCCAACTATTAATCTCATTATGATTTAATTCAGGGAAATAATTGCCGAAGCATAATTGATTTGCGTTTTCTTGTATTTGTGCTCGCCATCTTAAATTAACTGCTTTTAGTCGTTCATCGCCTGTATAAATTATAGGTATTTTTCTTTCACATAAACGAGCAAGCACAAGTGCGATGTTATTATTATTTATAGCAGAATAATCCAAAGAATTGCAAAATTCAGTAGTTACTATGCTTTTTATTGAATGTTTTATTATATTTTCAGTAGATTCTTCTATTAAATTTAACGCCGCTAATGTATGTAATAAATGAAAAAAAGAATAAAACATTGCACATCTTGGCATAAAACCTGTAGGTAGTTTTAACAATTTAAAACCTTCTTTTTCTGCAATTTCAGATAATTTACCCCCCGATGTAATTGCTATTATATTAGTATTAAATTGTTTTACATATTCTAATGCTTCCAATGTTTCATCAGTATTACCCGAATAAGAACAGCAAAATACTAAAACATCCTTATTAATGTCAGAAGGAATAGATGTTCCTCTAATTACATTAATTTCAAGCCGATTAGAACGGCATATATATTCTAAATAACTTTTTAATAATTCGCCTGCCATTGCTGAACCGCCAATTCCTAATATAAATATTCTTTTAATTTTGCTATCTAAATAATAGTTTTTATCAATTTCTAAAGAAATAGCATTATCAATAGCATCTTTAATAAGTTTGCCATAATTGGTTAGCAGTTGGTACATATTTGCAGTATCTATTTCTTTAATTTTTTCTATATTAAGTTTGCCTTGGTAGTTAATTTTTCCTATTTCATTAGGCAGATGTCCTATAATTTCTTTTATATGTGACATAATTTTACAAAATGTTTATACAAAAATACTAAATAGCAAATAAATTATTACTTTTAAAAACGTTATGCCGAACTCCAACTCTGTCATTCCGAACTTGTTTCGGAATCATCTAATTTTATTTGACGGTTGTAATTTGAAATTTTATTTTATAATAAGAAAAGTTTGTATATTTTTCCTAACATACAAAATATTTTTCATTCTGTTATTGCAGTTTCAGTAACATTATCAATAGCATTTAATAGTGTATGCCAAGATAATGAAGCACATTTTACTCTTGCAGGAAACTCTCTAACGCCACAGAAAACACTCAATTTACCAAGATTTAAGTCATCATACGATGTATTAACATTTGAAGTGACTAAATTGTGAAAATCATTAAACAATTTTTTTGTTTCTTCAATAGTTTTATTTTTTAGAAGCGTTGTCATTACAGATGCAGATGCTTTAGAAATAGCACATCCCGACCCATTAAATTTAATATCTTTAATAATGCCATTTTCTATTTCTAAAAACAATTCCATATTATCACCACACAATGGGTTATTACCTTTTGCATAATGGTTATAGTGTTCTAATTTTCCGAAGTTGCGTGGATTTTTGTTATGGTCTAAAATTACTTCTTGATACAATTCTGCTAGTTCGTTGTTTATCATTTTTTAACATTTAATAATTTACAAATATACGTTTTTTTTGTTTATTAGGGAAAAAATGCAGTGTAATGTCTATTGAATAATGCGATTCTCCAACCTCATTACATAAATTCCGATATCAAATATAATAAGCAAAATCAAAATAAAATTTTTCATATTTTGCGATACTTCGTTTGATATTGCATAACATTTTTTTAACAAAAAAAATGTATTTTTGTATTTTAATAATTAACAAATTTATAATTATGAAAAGATATTTAACATTTCTCGCTATTCTTTTGTGTAACTTTCCTTCTTATGCGTGGATAGGCGATGGCACGGAAATAAGTCCTTATCAAATATGGGATATGGATGATTTGCAATTGCTTGCCGATACTGTTAATACTACTTCAAAATATTATTTAGCATTTCAAACAGGAAATCTACATTTCAAACTAATGGCAGATATTGTTACACCTCTTAATTTTAGAATTGGGCATAACAATCCTAATATCTCACATAGATTTAATAATGTTTTTGATGGAAATGGGTATAAAATTACAGTTTCAATAAATAGCAACCCACAATATTCAGCACTATTTGGATATATAGAGAATTATGGCGTTGTTAAAAACTTGACTGTAGATGGCAATATTATATCTTCAACAGGAAAAGTAGGTGGTATTGCAGGAGATAATTATGGTATAATTCAAAACTGCACTAATTATGCATCAATCCATTCTCCGCTTATATCAAATACAGGTGGCATTGTAGGAATGAATTCTAGCGTAGTTCAAAACTGCATTAACTACGGAGAAATTATAGGTAATTTATATGTAGGAGGAATTGCTGGTATAAATTCAAAAACAATTGTTGGATGCATAAATGCTGCTACCATAGTTGGAACCGGTGGTGTGACATCTAATGTGGGAGGCATTGCTGGTAGGTTATCGAAGAATCTTGATTCAAGTTATTCATATATTGAAAACTGTATTAATATTGGAATAATAGTTGGAGAAAATATTGCGGCTGGAATTATTGGGTATATTTATGTTATGGCTGAAGAGCATATAAATATCTATAATTGTATTAATGCAGGGTTTATTAAAGGAATTGATGTGGCTGGAATTATTGGAGTTTTATATCATACTCCAGATTATCTTTTCTTTAATTTGTCTGACTGTATTAATACTGGTGTGATAGAAGGAACAGGCAGTGCAGGGGCTATAGTAGGGAAAATGTTAGGAGGATTAACCATCACCAACTGCCATTATGATAAGCAATTTTGCATTTATAAGGGAGTAAATGGAGCAGATGTTCCGGGCGTTTCTGGTCATATAACAAGAAATATGGTCGGCAGAAAGTTAGCATCTTTGCTCGGCGATATTGATTGGACTTATGTAGAAGGAGCAACTTTAATACAATCCCTTTATCCTCAATTAAAAGTATTTAGCGAAAGCCCCGA
>WRLB01000003.1:0-11513 GCA_009777815.1 Bacteroidota bacterium | reverse complement strand
TGACTTAAAAGAAGTTGCAGATACTATTAATCTAACAAATGTTTTTAATAGAAATTTTCATTTCAAACTAATGGCAGATATTACTACGCCCGTTGATTTTAGAATTGGACTGCCTAATAATCCATATGTTTTTAACCATACTTTTGATGGTAATGAATATAAAATTAAATTAAGTTTGAATATGCCTACAAATCAATGTGTTGGATTATTTTCTACTATAGCATCTAACGCTGTTATTAAAAATTTAAGTGTAGATGGCGAAGTAATTGGTGAAACTTATGTCGGTGGAATAACAGGTCGATCTCGTGGCACTATTAACAATTGCATAAATTATGCTAATATAACCTCTGTAGGAGAGGCAAGAATAGGTGGAATTGCAGGAGATGATTATGGACAAATTACTTTTTGTATCAATTATGGAACTATAAAATATGAAGGTGATAGATATTTGGCTGAAGGTACGGGTGGAATAATAGGGATAAGCTATAATAATATTTCGTATAATATTAATTGTGGTGATATAATTTCTGGTTCAAGGCAGGTAGGTGGAATAGTGGGGTCATTAAACTGCGAATATCAAGATACTATTACAGTTAAATATTGTCTTAATATCGGAAGAGTAGCTGGAACTTATTTAGGAGTTGGCGGAATAATAGGATTTACACCTTTAACTATTCCGGCAGTAGTTACTAATTGCATAAATGCTGGTTTTATTAGAATGTTAGGTGGTCAATTTGATACTACTATTGCAGGAATTATTGGGCAATGTAGGATGAGTGCACAAAAAAGAATACTTTCTAACAATATAAATGTTGGTATAATAGACGGACTACACCGCCCTGCTATTGTTAATGGTGATAACAACATCATTGCCATCAACTGCTACTATGACAAACAAATGAATGTATTTGGTGGAATGAGAGAATTTGGTACATCAGTTGGAATAAATATTCCAGGTCAAGTAGAAGGTCGCTTAACAAGAAATATGGTCGGCAGAAAGTTAGCATCTTTGCTCGGCGATATTGATTGGACTTATGTAGAAGGAGCAACTTTAATACAATCCCTTTATCCTCAATTAAAAGTATTTAGCGAAAGCCCCGACGAAAGACAATCCGATGCCAGTAAAGTTGGTGCCACACCAATATTTTTGTATGATGGGATTAAAGATTAAATTGTTATACTGAACTTGTTTCAGCATAATAGGATGCAGAGAGTTTTAAAATTAACTAAATACTAATACTTAGCATTCTTTCTAATGGGATTGCTGCTAATTCTCTAACTTTTTCGTTGATTTTAATTTCGGGTGATAATGTTTCAAGTGCAGAAATTACTTTATCTAAAGTATGCTTTTTCATATTTATGCAAATATTCGCCACTAATTTTTGATTAGGAACAAATAAAAAAGTTTTATTGGGCGACTCTATTTTTAGTTTTCTATGAACACCTTCTTCAGTTAAAACAATAAAAGTATTACTATTTGATTGTTTAGAATAGTTTATAATTCCTGTGGTAGAACCAATAAAATTAGCGTATTTAAGAATATTTTCAGTGCATTCGGGATGTGCTATAACTTCTGCTGTTGGATTTTCTTTTATTAGTTTTTTCAGTCCTTCTTCTGAATAATTATGATGGACGACACAATTTCCATTCCATAATTTCATATTTATTCCAAGTTTTTTATTCAGCCAAGAACCAAGATTAACATCGGTTGCAAACAATAAAGTAGCATCTTTAGGTGCATTTTGGACAACATTTATAGCATTAGAAGAAGTGCAAATAATATCAGAAATAGTTTTTATTTCAGTAGAAGAATTAATATATGAGATTAAATATGGATTGTTAAATTGAGATTTCCATTCAATACAATCCAGCACATCAAAATTATCAGCAAGCGAGCAATAAGCACAATTATCAGGCACAATAACTTTTTTATTAGGATTTAATATTTTCGTTGTTTCTGCCATAAAATTAACACCACAGAACAAAATAACATCATTTTTTACTTCTTTTGCTTTTTGTGTTAGATACAGCGAATCGCCTAAAAAGTCCGCTATTTCTTGTATTTCATCTGCAACATAGTAGTGTGCGAGTATAATAGCGTTGTTTTTTTTTGCTAATTCTTTTATATATTTTTGTTTATCGTTCATTAAAAATTAAAATTTAAATTCAACTATTTCGGTAGTCAAGTCACTATTTACTCTGTTTAACTTTGCGAGATTATAACTAATTATAACTGCATACTTTTCATCGGCAATATATTCATTAATATCAATAGTTGTTCCAATCGGTGTTGTTATTATCAAGTATGGCTTGGCTATTTTTCTTAACTCGTTTTCTAATTCTGATAATTCATCGTAGCCCCCTGTAACGAACTTGGAATCAATCACAATTTTGTTTATCACAACCCCTTCTTCATAACTCAATAAAATAAGTCCTATTCTGTCTTTTGTAGAGTAATACAAATAATCAGAATATTCAAGGTTTAAATTATTTTTATTTGTGCTATCGCTTTCGCAACTACAAAATAAAAATGCTATAAATAATAGTAATAGTAAATTAATTGCTTTTTTCATTTTATTTTCCTTAAAATTAAGTTTAACATAATGCAAAATACGTTTTTTTAATATTTTTATTCGTAGTGCGACCACATTTGAAGTATTATAATTTCATTCTCTACAATAGCATAAACCAACCTATGTTGCTGATTAATCCGCCGTGAATATCTGTTATTATATCCTTGCAATTTTTCATATGGCGGCGGATTTAAAAACGGACTCGTTTTAACAATTTTCAACAATCCAACAACTTTTTCTTTTAATCCTGCTATCTCTACTTTTTTTGAATCTTTTTTTGCTCTATTAGAATAAACTATATTATACATCCCATCCCTCTAATGTTCTGATTTTTTGTTCTTCGGGAGTATTCAATACTTCATTATATGCTTCATCTAATTCTTTCCAAAATCCCGGAATTGAACCAAGATACTCACTATCTGAAACATATTCACCTCGTTCCATTTTTTCTAAAAGCAGTTGTGTTTTAGTTTTTTGTTCTATTATTTTATACATTTTATATTTCCTAATTTCTTACAAATATAATAAAAGATTTGAGAATAACAATCTATTATTTTTCATAACTAATCTTCTATTAATTTATATGTCCATTTCACGGGAGCATTTCCTTCAAAAGTCATTGCTCCAAAATGAAAATCTAACATAAGCATTGTGTTTTCATTTTCTTTATAAATAGTATATTTTAAAGTTCTATTAAACAATAAAGAGTCTAAAATACTATTATAAAAGTATTCGGATACAAGCATAGAATCAACATCAATTTTATAAAAACCTGTTGATTGTGTGGAAGGATCTTCTTCGTAGTATGTGATTATTGTAAATTCACCATTTTTTAAGAATTTAATAAATCTGTTGTATTCTACATTATAAACAGTGTCATATAAATTCCCCTTCCAAGTAAGAAGTTGCCACTCTCCTACCAATGGATTCTTTACCTCTGGCGTGCTTCCGTCAGAATCATCGCCGCAGGCAGTAATTAAAATTATTGCTATTGCAATACATCCTATTGTAGCAAGGAGTAAAATCTTTTCTTTTAGTTTTGCCATTTTATTTTCCTTAAAATGAGTTTAACATAGTGCAAAATATGTTTTTTTAATAATAAAGGTTACATAAAAATAGGTGACCACTAAAAATGTCATTCTGAACTTGTTTCGGAATCCCCTCGCATATAATATGTGATGCCGAAATAAATTCGGTATGACAAAGAAAAAATAAAATTTGGAAATTAGAAATAAAAAAGTTATTTTTGTATTTTTATTAAACCATTTGGTTTAATGTAGGAAATAAAAAATGCCAAAAATGAAAACTAATGGTTCCGCTAAAAAAAGATTTAAAATTACAGGTAGCGGAGAGTTTAAGCGTAAGAAAGCTTACGCAAGCCATATACTAACAAAGAAAAGTCAGAAAAGAAAAAGAAACCTTAGAAAATCAACTTTGGTGCATCCGTCTGACATCAATTCTGTTAGAAGAATGTTGGCTATGGGTTAATAGCGTGTTAGTTGTTTGCTATTAACTATTTTTTTCACTGCGGCTATAGGGAATTAAAATATAGAACAGATGCTCCCCTTTAGCCCTTAATTTAGGAGATATTATATGCCAAGAAGCGTTCCAAAAGTAGCATCCAAAGCCCGCCGTAAAAAAGTTTTAAAACTGGCAAAAGGTTTTTGGGGAAGAAGAAAAAATGTATGGACTATCGCTAAAAATCACGTAGAAAAAGGTCTAACACATGCTTATGTAAGCAGAAAACTTAGAAAACGTGAATATAGAAACTTATGGATTGTCCGAATTAACGCTGCTGCAAGAGAAAACGGCACAAACTATTCGTGTTTAATGCATGCAATAAAAAAGAATAATGTATGTATGAACAGAAAAATACTGGCTGATTTTGCTATGAATCAACCCAATGTGTTTGCCGCTATCGTTAAAAAAGTAATGCAGTAATTTTTTGTAAGTAACATATAAAGCAAAAGATAAAAACGAAATATAATGATGTATAATTACTTTGGTGATTATATAATTATTAGTAATAACTATTACTAATAATTATAATTGTGAAGTAATTTGGTTATCTATGTTTTATTTCGTTATACTCAAAAGGAGATGCCGAACTCGTTTCGGTATAAAAATAAAATCTTATATTTGCATTATGGGATATACGATAGTTGCACAGGCAACTGCAAGCGGATTATCAGGACTTGCTATTATTAGGGTTTCGGGTGACGAGGCATTTATAATTGCTAATAAATGTTTTGAAGGAAATAAAAAAATTATTGATGCTAAATCACATACTATTTTATATGGCGACTTTATTTATAATGGTGTTATTATAGATAAAGTTACTTGTTCTATATTTCATAAACCTAATTCTTATACGGGAGAAAATACTATTGAATTCGGAACTCATGGCGGGGCAATCATTCCTAACCAAATTATTAATGCGTTGATAGATGCGGGTTGCAAATATGCTGAACCAGGAGAATTTACTCGGCGGGCTTTTATAAATGGTAAAATAGATTTAGTGCAGGCAGAAGCAGTTGCTGATATTATTCATTCTATTTCTGTGCCGAGTGCTACAATTTCGGCAAAGCAATTGCAAGGCGGGATGACTAATATGTTAGATAAATTAAGAAATAATTTAGTTAGCATTGCTGCAATGATAGAACTTGAAATGGATTTTGCTGAAGAAAATATAATATTAAGTTCTGAAAAAGATATTTTAGAAAATATAGAAACATCTATAAAAACTTGTTCCGATTTAATAAAATCATATCATACTGCTAATATACTGCGTGATGGTTTTGTTGTCGCTATAATAGGAAAGCCGAATGCAGGAAAATCTACTTTATTTAACTCTTTTCTAAATACACAGCGTGCTATTGTTAGTTCTATTGCAGGAACGACACGTGATTTTATTTCCGAAATTATTTATATAAATGATATTCCTATAAAGGTTATTGATACAGCAGGATTGCGTGATTCGGATAATATTATAGAGATGGAAGGTATTCAATATACACATAAAATGCTCCAACAAGCCAATCTAATCCTATTTATTAATGATATTTCCAATGATGAAAATAATTATGAATTATTGCATCAAATTAGTTCAAAATATCCTGCTACAAAAATTATTTTAGTTAATAATAAAATAGATTTAGTTGAAAATAAAACTACTAAACATACTCCAAATAGTATAGAAACTATTAATATCTCTGCAAATATTCAAGATAAAAACTTTATAAAATTAAAGAATAAAATTGCTTCTATAAGTAAAGAACAACTAAAAATAAATAATGATATTTTGCTAAATGAAAGGCAATATTTTAAACTTGTAGAAACAATAAATAGTTTAAATACTGCTAAAGAATTATTATTGCAATCCACTATATCAGAGATTTTATCAATAGAGATACGTAATGCAGGCAAATTACTTGGCGAACTAACAGGACAAAGTTGGAGCGAAGAGGTTCTAAATAATATTTTTGCTCGTTTTTGCATAGGAAAATAGTAGCCACATCTAAAAATATTATGCAGAAACAAGTTAGGTATGACATCTTATTATGTTATTATTTTCCATTATTTTTCTTATTTTTGTGTTTTATAATGGACTATTTATGAAAAATATGGTAGCCATTGTTGGCAGACCTAATGTAGGAAAATCTACTTTATTTAATCGCCTTATAGGAGAACGTAATGCTATCGTAGAAGATACGCCCGGCGTGACAAGAGATAGAATATATGGAACTATGGAATGGAATGGAAAAGCTTTTTCAGTTATAGATACAGGCGGATTCATACCCGGCAGTGAAAATCAAATGGAACGAGCAATTAGAGAACAAGCAATGCTTGCGATAGAAGAAGCAAATGTTGTTGTTATGTTGTGTGATGGCAGAGATGGAGTCACTCCTTTTGACCAAGATATTGCTTCTATTTTGCGTCTATCCAACAAACCTGTTGTGCTTGTTGTTAATAAATGTGATAATGCTAAACAGCAAGGATTTGCTTATGAATTCCACTCTCTTGGCATTGGTGAACCTTTTCCTATATCTGCTACAAATGGATTAAACACAGGTGATTTCCTTGATGAAATTACTAACAATATTGATAAAAATGAAATTGATGAAGAAGATAATCGGCTGAAAATTGCTATTGTCGGTCGCCCTAATACGGGGAAATCAAGTTTATCTAATGCTTTGCTTGGCTACGAAAGAAGTATAGTTACACCTATTGCAGGCACTACACGTGATTCTATTGATACTATACTAAAATATTACGGCGAGGAAATTGTTCTTATAGATACCGCAGGATTAAGAAAACGTGCTAATATCAAAGAAAATATAGAAATGTTTTCAGTTATGAGAACTGCACGTGCTATTGAAAGATGCGATGTTGCTATTATTTTGCTTGATGCCGAAAGAGGTTTAGAGGAGCAAGATAAAAAAATTATAAATATGGTAAACGAAGAACGTAAAGGTATGATTGTGGCAGTAAATAAATGGGATTTAATAGAAAAAGATACTAATACTGCTAATAAATGGACTAAAAAATATAAAGAAGAAATGCGAACTTTTGATTATATTCCTACTATTTTTATTTCCGCCCTCACTAAACAACGCATAACTAATGTCATTAAAATAGCCAAAGAAATACAAGCACGAAGGCAAACACGTATCAAAACACATCTACTAAATGAAACATTAAAACCTATTTTAGATAGAACTCCGCCTCCTGCTGTTAGAGGACAAGATTTAAGAATAAACTACATTACACAGGTTGGCACCGAGCCACCTGTATTTGCTTTTTTTTGCAACAATCCTAAACTTCTTCCTGATTCATACAAAAGATTTATGGAAAGGAGTTTGCGGGACAAATTTGATTTTGCGGGTGTTCCTGTTTCATTCATATTTAAACGCAAAAATACTCCTTGGGAAGAAAGAGTGGGGTAAAAACACATCAATCTATCAAAAATTCATACTGAACTTATTTCGGCATCCCCTAATTTATTATAAGGGGATACCAAAACAAGTTCGGTATGACATTTTTAGATATTGCTATATATTTAAAAAAAAGCAGGTTATAAAAACCTGCTTTGTATCTTAATAAAATAAAACAAGAAAATTAAATGTTTTCTTTTCTGAACTCTTCCATAAATTTAGTTAATGCTTCTACCCATTCATTAAGGCAAGCATTGTATATAGAAGCACGCAAACCGCCGACATCTCTATGACCTTTTAAGTTAGCCATATTGTGCCTTGCTCTTGCTTCTTTTACAAATTTATTTTCTAAATCATCGTTGCCACCTTTAATTTGAAAAGTGACGTTCATCAAAGAACGGTCTTCTTTATTGCTAACTGTAGGAGTATAGAAACCATTACTTCCATCAATGCAATCATATAAAATAGCGGCTTTTTTTCTATTATTTGCCTCAATATTTTCTAAACCATTCTTCAAAATCCACTTAAATGTTTGTCCTACAACATAAATAGGCAAGCAAGGTGGAGTATTTAGCATTGATTCTTTTTCGATGTGCATTTTGTAATCAAGCATTTTGGGATACACTATATCTCGCCGTTTTTCTACGAATGATTTTCGTATAACTACCATAGTTACGCCTGCGGGACCGATATTTTTTTGCGCTCCTGCATAAATCAAATCATAGCGGCTATAATCTCTTTTTACAGCAAACATATCGGAAGACATATCAGCAACAACAGGAATTTTTACATTCTCGTCAAAATCTGTTGCCCAAGCCGTGCCATAAATGGTATTATTAGTAGTTATGTGCAAATAATCCGCATCATCATCTACTTTATATTCCTTAGGAATATAATTAAAGTTGGCATCTTTAGATGAAGCAATTTCTGTTGCGTTGCCAAGTTTTTTTGCTTCTTTTAAAGCACCTGTAGCCCAGACACCTGTATTGATATAATTTGCTTTGGTGCGTAAGAAATTAAACGGCACAGTGTAAAATTGCATATGGGCTCCGCCTCCAAGAAATAGTACAGCATATTCATCTGCTGAAAGTCCCATAATTTTCAAGCAATCTGCTTGTGTTTCTTTAATAACTGCATCATATTCTTTTGAACGATGCGACATTTCCATAATGGACATTCCGAGTCCATTAAAATCGAACACTGCTTGTCTTGTTGCTTCTAACACTTCGAGTGGTAGCACTGCAGGTCCTGCGCTGAAATTAAATGCTCTTGACATTATATATTTCCTATTTAATATAATAGATTATTTTTTATTAAATACAAAAATACGTTTTTTTATTTAATTTTAATTATTATTTAAAATCTTTATTCCTTTCCCACGATACTTCCTGTATCTTCTTCGCCTTCTACTACGCCGGCATTGACGCAGTTGGTGACGTTAGTTATACTCATTATTCCAACAATTCCGCCAACCTGATATAGCCCCTTAACAAAACCATAATTGATGCAATTTGTTATCTCTACTGTATTATATGGACTGCCCCAAGAATAACCAACTATTCCACCGACATTTCTTTGACCTATAATAGTTCCTAAATTGACGCAATTTAAAATTTGCCCGTTATTTAAGAATTCACCCACTACTCCGCCTATACCACCAGTATAAACGCCTGTTCCTGCTAGGTTAGAACCCGAATTTGTTGCTGTTATTTTTCCTGTATTTATACAATTGGTTATAGTGCCGCCTATATTTCGTCCCGCAATACCGCCTATCACATCAATTCCCGAAATATCAACGTTGTTAATGCATTGCGAGATTGTACCATTGGAGTAATTATCAGACACAATACCTCCTAATATCTGTTGATCCGCAAATGCTAAATTTATAATTACATTATTTACGCAATGAATTATCGCACCGCCATTTAAAGATATTCCAGTGGTTATTCCTGCGCCGCCTGCAACTGTGCTTCCCATAACTGACCCAGGCAAAACATTTATATAACCATCAACAGTCAAGCTATCAATAATACCACCGTAATCTAGTGCAACAAAAAGCGCACAACCTAAAATATTTTCTAACTCAACAGTAATTTTTTTCCCATTACCGTGAAAATAACCAGAAAACACGTCACCTGCTATCATTTTATTAACATTATCAATACTTACCATTAAACGAAAATGTTTATTATAACTCCACCCTGAACCATAATTAACATAATATTCCAAAGAATCATTTAAATTTTCTAAATCATATTTATCCCAAATCAAATAAGGGTCGTTTGTTTCGCCAGAACCACCACCAGGCCACGATAATAAAACATTTGAATATATCAAAAACAAAAAATATATAAAATACTTTTTCATAAACTATTCTTCAGCAATAGCAGGGCATTATAAAAATGCCCTGCTATAATTATATAAAAACGTTATCTCAACCATATAGGAACATCTTTTGTATATGGTTCGCCAGGCAATATAACTCGCAACGTATCTTGCCTTAAAACACCAAATGGTGGATTAATAAATGCATCATCTGAATTTGCAGGAATATTAATAAATCCATTAACACTTGTCCACCTAAAACGATATGGATAAGGAAACTGAATAGGAAACCAATAATTGTTAGAAACCTTAAAGTCCTGTGTTATATTTGCGATATATGGATTCGGGTACGGGTATATCGGCGCCGCTGCGAGCAAATCTATCGGATGCGGATTAAAATAGTTAACCATAGGATAAAGTTGTGGATAAGGATTATTAGTGGCAATCGGCAAATTGCTACCAATCATTAATGCTGTAGGTCTGCCTTCGGCACTATTAGATACATCTTGATTGTTGATGCCACCAATTGCACACATCTGATTATCGTAATAGCAATTATCTACTATACCTAAACCTACAATGCCATTATTCATACCTACTATTGCACCAAAATACTGGGCTGACCCGCTGTCTACCCAATTAGTATTGATACACCCAAATAATCCGGCAGTACCACCACCAACGATACCACCAACTGAATTCATAGCTCCATCTACGATACCTGCATTGGTGCCAAGTGTCAATTGTCCATTTTCAAAATATCCAACTATTCCGCCCGCATATTCTGATTTGCTACTCAATATTTTACCGATATTTACTGCAACATTTAGAAAGCATTCACCAAAAATAACGCCTATTATTCCTGCCATACAATGCGGATTAGGAGAATTGCTTTTAATTATCCCTGCATTCTTGCATAAATTTAGACTAATACCAGCACCATTGAAGATTGCTCCAATAACTCCACCAATATTGTATCCACCTGTAATAGTGCCATTATTGACGCAATCAAGAATGTCAGAACCATGATTAGTCATATTAATTGCTCCAATAACTCCACCAACGGAAGACATAAAACTTTCGCCTGTAACATCAGCAAGATTAGTAGAAAAAGCAATATGACCAGATAATAATTGTCCAACAATACCGCCAACATTACCGCTCTGTTGCCCGCCAATAACAGAACCATCAACGACAAGGTTTCTAATACTTCCACCACTTCCAAGTTGGCTAAACAAACCAACACTAGTGGCGTTTTCATTGATTTGAACGGTAATCTTTTTGTTGTTGCCGTTAAAATGTCCCGAGAAGGTTTGCGTATACATCTGCGTAACAGTTATGTCATTCATCAGAGTGTAACTACCATTCGGAACCATATCCGCAAAATCCCGTGGAGTTCTAATAGTATCTTGCGAATATAAACTTGCTGATACTAAAAATATCAAGCAAATTATTAAATTGAAAATAAATGATTTGTTAATCATAATATTTACCTCTACAAATATTTAATAAAATTTATATCAAAATAATAAACAATGCAAAAATAAAGTTTTTCCTTTATTCCTTTCCCACGATACTTCCTATATCTTCTTCGCCTTCTACTACGCCGACATTGACGCAGTTGGAAACATTTACTCCTTGTGGATTAAACATATAACCAAGAACACCGCCAACACCATTT
>WRLB01000002.1 GCA_009777815.1 Bacteroidota bacterium | reverse complement strand
CATGCCTGCATTATTGTATTTATCATTCTTCCCATTCCGCTATTTTCTGCTACACTTTGTGCATCAATAACAAATAGTTTTGCATTCTTTTTGATAATTATTTCTTGTGTTGTTTTTGGTAATGAATTCCAAACTTCATCTTTACTTTTCGGCGAGTTTAACAAGAAAATACCACCTTCTTTTAAGTTAGAAACCATAACATATCTTTCAAGAAACGATGTCTGATGACAAGCAATAAAATTACTTTGTGAAACTAAATAAGGAGCGCGAATCGGTTCTGGACCAAATCTTAAATGCGATGTTGTTATTGCACCTGATTTTTTAGAATCATATACAAAATAACCTTGTGCATAAAAATCTGTTGAACTACCAATTATCTTAATAGAGTTCTTATTTGCTCCTACCGTTCCGTCAGCACCTAATCCATAAAACATTGCCCTAAATACTTTATCCGATACAATAGAAAAGTTCTCATCAAACTCTAAACTTGTATTAGTCACATCATCATCAATACCAATAGTAAAACTATTTTTAGGTGACTCTAATTTTGCATTTTCAAATACTGCTTTAACCATTGCAGGTGTAAAATCTTTTGATGATAAACCATAACGACCACCAAGTATAAATTTTAGATTAGAAAACTTTTTATAAGAACTTTCTTCAAAATTATCTAACCTATAACCACCGTAGCAAGATGTATTATGCAACGCAGAAATAACATCAAGATAAAGTGGCTCGCCGATTGCACCTGCTTCTTTTGTTCTATCAAGAACACTAATTGTTTTTACGGACTTCGGTAGTGCTTTTACAAATCTTTCTACATCAAAAGGACGATAAACACGAACTTTTACAACTCCATATTTTTCTCCTTGAGTGTTAAGATAATGAACAGTATCAGCAACAGTTTCTGCACCCGAACCCATAACTACAATAATATGTTCAGCATCCTCTACTCCTTCATAATCAAATAAATTATACTGCCTGCCTGTTAATTTTGCAAACTTATCCATCTGCTTTTGTATTATATCAGGACACGCTGTATAGAAATTATTTATCGTTTCTCTATGTTGAAAAAACACATCAGGATTCTGAGAAGTGCCACGAAGCACAGGTCTATCAGGAGTCATAGAACGCAAACGATGTGCCTTAACCAAGTCCTCGTCTATCATTTCTCTAATAATTTCATCGCTAATGATTTCTATTTTTTGAACCTCGTGTGAAGTCCTAAAACCATCAAACCAATGAAGAAACGGAACACGCGATTCTAATGTTGATGCCTGTGCAATCAGTGCTAAGTCCATAACTTCTTGCACCGAATTAGAACCAAGAAAAGCAAATCCCGTTTGCCTTGCTGCCATTATATCGCTTTGGTCACCAAAGATAGAAAGGGCATGTGCTGCTAATGTTCTTGCGGATACATTAAACACAGTAGGAGTAAATTCTGCTGCTATTTTATACATATTAGGAATTTTAAGCAACAATCCTTGTGATGCAGTAAAAGTTGTGGTTAGAGTTCCTGCTTGCAAAGAACCATGAACAGCACCTGCAGCACCGCCTTCACTTTGCATTTCTATAACTGTAGGAACATCGCCCCAAATATTTTTTACTTTATTTGCTGACCATTCGTCAGCCCACTCTCCCATAGAAGAGGACGGAGTTATTGGATATATACAGCATACTTCATTTGTGCGATACATAATATAAGCGGCTGCTTCATTTCCGTCTATTGTTTCGAATACAGATTTATTTTTATCCATAACAATTATTTATGATGATATTTAATTTATTGCAATTTTAAATATGCAATATAACATTTTTATTAATAAAAAAATTACATAAAAAACACACTGCCGAAGCAGTGTGTAAAGTTATGAAAAAAAACAAAAAACATTCGTCATTTATAAAAAATGACGAGAAAAAAATTATTTCTTGCTTACAAAACCCTTTCTAACGAAATATGCATCAGATGAAGGATCATTGCCTCTAAATTGACGATATAATTGATCTGCTGGGCGAGACGAGCCAAGCATTAAGATATTATCTCTAAATTTAGTAGCAACTTCTTTGTTGTAAATATCACCCGTTTCTACGAATGCCTGGAATGCATCGGCATCTAATACAGCCGACCAAGTATAGCCATAATAACCCGCAGAATAACCAAAGTCACTGCTCCATATATGACCAAAATACCAACTACTATAACGAGGAAGTATTTCAGGTATTAGTCCCATTTTTTTCATTGATTCGGCTTCAAACGTAATAGAATTGCGTTTTATAGTATCTGTAATTGTGTGCCAATCCATATCAAGTATAGCAGCAGCAATTAGTTCAAGAGTAACAAAACCTTGATTAAATTTAGAACTTGCATCTATTTTTGCTATTAAACTATCAGGAATTGGTTCTCCTGTTTCATAATGTTTAGCCCATGTTTTAATGAATTCAGGATGGCAAGTCCAGTTTTCCATTATTTGCGATGGAAGTTCAACATAGTCGCGAGGAGTGTTCGTGCCAGATGTGGAGCGATATTTAGTATTCGCAAACATTCCGTGTAAAGCGTGACCGAATTCGTGAAATAATGTTTCTGCTTCGTCAATGCTTATAAGTGCAGGAACATCACCTGAAGGACGTGTAAAGTTGCAAACATTAGTTATAATTGGTGCAACTCGTTCACCATCTTTGTAATATGACTCTCTATAACAACTCATCCAAGCACCTGATTTTTTAGTTGAACGAGGATGCCAATCAAAATAAATTACTGATAGATGCGTATCATCAGGATTTAGTATTTCATATACTTCGCATTCACTATTGTAGACAGGCATATTATCAAGTTTTCTGAACTTTAAACCAAAAAGTTTAGTTGATAAATCAAATACACCTTGTTTAAGATTTTCAAGTGAGAAGTATGGACGAATCATTTCTTCGTCGAGCGAGTATCTTTCAGCCCGAAGTTTTTCGGTGTAATACCACCAATCCCATGGCTCAATTTTAATATTATGTCCCATTTTTTCAGCCATTTTTTGCAATTCTAATGCTTCTGCTTTAGCATACGGGATAGTTGTTTTAGCAACTTTTTGAATTAAATCATTTGCTGCTTTAGATGTTTTAGCCATATTGTCGCTAATAATATAGTCAGCCCAGGACTTATAGCCAAGCAAATTTGCTTTTTTTACTCGCAATACTGCAATTTGCTCTATAATGTCTTTGGTGTCGTTTTCATCGTTATTATTACCACGATTAACATACCCCATATACATTTTTTCACGCAATTCTCTACTTTCGGCGAACTGCATAAAAGGGATCCAACTTGGTTTAGATGTATTAAACATCCATTTTCCTTCTTGGTCATTTTTCTTTGCAAGTTCAGCAGCAGCCGTGATACTTGATTCAGGCAAACCTGCAAGGTCTTCTTCTTTATCAACAATAACTTTGAAAGCATTATTTTCTGCTAACATCTTTTGTCCGAATTTAGTAGTAAGTTCGGAAATCTTATTGTTGACTTCTTTTAGTTCTGCTTTTTTATCAACAGATAAATTAGTTCCACCGCGAACGAAGTTTTTGTAATAGTGTTCTATTAAGCGAGTATCATCAGAGTCAAGACCTAATTGTTCTCTTTTATCATACACTGCTTTAACTCTTTCAAATAGTTTTTCGTTCATATTTATCTCATCGGCGTGAGATGTGAACCTTTGGGCATAATCGGCTTCTATTTCTTTCATTGCTTCGTTGCCATCAGCAAGATTAACAGTATAAAAGATGGTAGCCACGTTATTAAGCAATTCGCCTGAATGTTCTAAAGCCAATATTGTGTTTTCGAATGTCGGCTCATCGGGATTATTGGTTATTGCTTCAATTTCTTCTACGTGTGCTTTGAAGCCCGAATCCATTGCAGGACGATAGTGTTCTACTTTAATTTTATCGAAAGGGGGAACACCAAACGGAGTAGTCCATTCAGTAAAGAACGGATTTTCAGATGCGTCTGCATCACTGGTTGCATCATTTTTTGAGCAGGAACTTGCGAAAATCATTCCTGATGCTAATGCGATTGTCAGATATTTTTTCATTATTGAAATTATATAATTTTAAAAAAGATTTTCTAATATTTACTTGTTTAAAATACGTTATTTTATTAAACAAACATTATTTCTGTGAAAAAAATAAAAAATTTGGAAATTAGAAATAAAAAAGTTATTTTTGAATTTGTGAAACGTTAAACTTATTGTTTTTTGTTTTTTACACTTAACATACTCCGGTGGCGGAATTGGTAGACGCTCAGGACTTAAAATCCTGTGTTGGCAACAACGTGTGGGTTCAAGTCCCATCTGGAGTACAAACGGCTATGAAGCAATTTATAGCCGTTTTATTTTTTGTGGTATGGCAAAGTATGATGCTGTAAGCGTTATAAATATACAGATGTTACAAAGAAATGTTGTATCTTTATAATTATGAAAATAAAAATAGAGTTATTATGTCCCTGATGCCAAAGTGACAATATAGCAAAAAATGGTCATAAAATTAGCAAATACGAGTAAATTATTGGTAAATACGAGTAAAAAACACGGGGATTAATCCCCGTGTTAATACTTGCTGTATAAGATACATAAGTATATTTCATTTTTTATTGTTATTTTGTATAAAAATATATTTTAATCGTTATGAAAATGAAAATAAAAATAATTTTAGTTATGTCTTTGATTTTTGCTATGCCGCAAATTGCAAATGCACAATTCGGCGGCGGAGCAGGAACAATATACGACCCATACCAAATTACACAAAAAGAACATTTAGAAATTTTAGCAGAGTTGGTTGCTTATTCGCCCTTAAATGATTCTATTACTGATTATAACTGGAGCAGAGACAAGTATTTTATTCTTATGAATGATATTGACGAACCTATTAGCACTATTATCGGGGAAGCTATGTTTGCTCGTGGTGTATATTATAATGTACCTGGATACCCATTTTATGAGTATCATAGTTATCTTTCTTTTCAAGGAAATTTTAACGGAAATTATAATAAAATTAACTTGGCTATTAATAAGATTAGAGATGACTATATTGGTTTATTTGGTTCTGTTGCAGGTGCAAATATTCGTAATTTAACTGTAGATGGTTATGTTTATGGTTCTGGTCGTGTAGGTGGAGTTGTTGGTTCTGCTTTTGAAAGTAGAATTTCTAATTGCACTAATTATGCAAATATTAGGGGAGCATATTTAGTTGGCGGAATTGTTGGTGGCATAGAGATTTATAGTTATGAAAAACAAACAACTAACTCCGAAGTTTCTAACTGCACTAATTATGGATATATTTCAGGCAATAATGAAAGAACTATATCTTTCCTTGGCGGAATTATTGGCGGAAGTGCTTTATCAAACTTTCGTACTTATCATTCTGTTTTTATAACAAATAACACTAATTATGGTGATGTTAAGGGTAGTGAGACGATAGGCGGAATTATTGGTTGTGCAAATCTGGAAGGAACAAGACCTAAAGCAGTTATTTCTAATTGTGCCAATAGTGGTAATATTGTAGGTGTTTATTGTGTTGGCGGTATTACTGGGCATTTTCATCAAAATGTAGAAATTAATAATTCCATTAATATCGGAACAATAACTTCAACTAATTATGGTGGTGGAATTGCAGGTGGAGGAGCAAGAGATCTTAGATCAAAACTAATTTACGACATTTTTAGAGGTAATACCGATATATTTAATTGTGTTAATAGTGGATTGATTGTAGGGGTTCATGCATACATATCTAGAGATATATCTCCTGAATATATAGGAGGTATTTTAGGACATCCCGAAATTGATGGTGAAATAAGAAATTGTATAAATACGGGAGTAATTATTTATTCGCCTAGTAATAATAGAATCGGTGCTGTTGTAAGTAGTTTTGGTGATGGTGCAATGCTTAGTTTACAGAACAATCACTACGACAAGCAAATGTGTATATATGGCGGAATTAGAAATGAAGATATATTAGGAATGGCAGAAGGACACCTAACAAAAGAAATGATAGGTTGGGAGTTGCAAGATAAATTAGGAGATGAGGATTGGGTATATGCCGATAATTTATATCCTACATTAAAATTTTTAGAAAATCATACAATAGCAAAAATAGCCCGTTCTCCTGCGTATTTAGACGATGAAGATACAACGCAACATCCTTTTAATTACAGGTCACACGGATACGATGTGCATTGTAATATTCGCAAATGTTTTTCTGTAAATATAGAAAATAATGTTGTCTGGACTAAAACTTATGATAATGTAAGTATAGTTCCAAAAGATAGCATTTATGATATAGTTTTTTTAGAAAAATTAGGCGAAGATGTAATGTATTCAGGAATATTTACAGATTGGCGATATGTAAAGAAAACTATTCCGATTACTATTGCAGATATTAGTAAACCTTGTGATTTGTTTCCTCGTATATTTAATTTAGTATTAAAAGATAATCCCGAAGGTTCAGCAACATTAATCGGTGAAGGTGAATACGAAGAAGGAGAATATGCAATATACGAAGCAATACCTAACGACTGCTATACATTTATAAATTGGACAGACAGCATAACAGGTGAAGAGGTTTCAGCAAATTTAATTGACACTATATTGATGGATATGGACTATACTTTGATAGCAAACTTTATAAAAAATAATTTTGAGTTAATAACAAAAGCAAACCCCGAAGAAGGCGGAACAGCAATAGGTTCAGGCATATTTGAGTGCAACGAATACGCAATATACGAAGCGATTCCTAACGACTGCTATACATTTATAAATTGGACAGATGGCACAACGGGACAAGAAATTTCTACTAAACTAATTGATACTATATTTATGGATAGGGATTACACTTTAATTGCAAATTTCATAATAAATAGTTTTGAATTAATAACAAAAGCAAATCCCGAAGAAGGCGGAACAGCAATAGGTTCAGGCGTATTTAATTGTAATGAATATGCTATCTACCAAGCAATTCCGAATGCCTGTTACATATTTACAAATTGGACAGATAGCATAACAGGGAACGTTATTTCTACAAAACTAACTGACACTATATTGATGAACAGAAACAGGACACTAATCGCTAATTTTGTTATAGAATCTCTTACTTTAATAACGAAACCTAATCCCGAAGAGGGCGGCACAACAATAGGTTCAGGCATATTTGAGTGCGGCGAATATGCCGAATATATAGCAATTCCGAACGAATGTTATAGATTTATAAATTGGACAGATAGCATAACAGGTGACGTTATTTCTACCAAATTAACTGATACTATATTGATGGACGGAAACTGGACTTTAATAGCAAATTTTGAGGAAATAAAATATATTTTGGATGTTCGCACCGATGGTAATGGTAGCGTTCAGCCCGATGGAGTTAGCATAAGAAATTGCGATGAAGTAGTAATAATTACTGCCGAGCCGAATAGTTGCTACATATTTAAAGAATGGGTAGACATAAATAACAATTTTATTTCTAATTCTAATCCGCTGGAAGTGATGATGGTTAGCGATTCCATTTTGATTGCAACGTTTGAAAATACAGAAGTTTTTATTACTATTCGTTGGGATAGTGTTATGAATAAAACTCCCGATGATACAATTTCTTTAACTGCTACAATTGAAAGCATTAGTCGTGAATTGATTTTTGATAGTGTTCATTTTAACATAGGAATGGATTATAAATTATTTGTTCCGAAAAAACTCTTTTTAGTAAGTGATGATATAGAATATCCGCTTGATTTTAATTTTAGTTTTGCTACAGGAATTGATGCTAAAATTGGTCATTATGATTTCAAAACAGGTGAAAGATTTTTGCGTTTGGAAGGAATGACATTGATGTCGCTTCCGACTGCTACGCCTGTATTTTTCAATAAATTTGACATAATAAACACGTTACAATGTAATTATTTAACGTTGTTGGAAGGATATTTGGATGTGTCTAATTTTTGCGGCAGTGATTGGCGTGGTGGTATTATATTTGTAGGCGAGTTTGATGTAGAAATAGAGCAAAATCCTATACATAATAACACACTAAAACTTAATTTTAATGCAACAGGTGACGTTGTTGTAGATGTAGAGATATTTGATATTGACGGCAAAATAATTATAACAGATATAATTAAATTAGCACAAGGCAACACAATAAAAGAAATTAATTTAGGTGATATTTCAGCGGGTTCTTATCTAATTATATTTAACAATCCGTTTAATCCTATAGTCAGTTTAATGTTTATAGTTACAAAGTAGAGTATGGAAGATATATGAACTTTCTATTCTGCAACTATCAACTTATAAATATTTTTGCTGTTTATTATAATGAAATAGGTGCCTGTTTCAATATTTGGAAGTAAGAATGTATAATTATTGCTGAAATAATTTAGAGGTTGTAAATCACTTAATATGGTATTTCCACGCAAATCAGTAATAATAATGGTGCTAATACCTAAATCGGATGCGATATTTATTTCGTTGTTATTAGATGGATTAGGGAATATTTTTATAACATTGTCTGTATAATTTTCTATGCTTGTTAAATTATTTTCAATAATTTCTAACAATGAGCGTGTTGTATCAAAGATAATTTTAGTCGGTTCTTTATCTAAAATAAAAGTATAATCTTGCTCTTGTTTATCATTTACAATATATTCGCTTTTAATAAAATTATCGTCAGAATCAAAAAAATCTACTTTAATATACATCAAAAAATCATCTATAACGTTATCTGTTTTTTCTTGCGTTTGGATTAGATTCATATTGATGATAAAAGGTGCAGTATTACTGGCAACATTAGTATTTATAATATATTTCGGATGTCCGCCATAAATAACAAACTGCTCTATAAACTTTTTCATATCTATATTATGCGGCGGATTGGTAACATTTTCTACAAAAAAATCAGCAAATTCATAAATAGAAATGTTGCCAAACTTATATTCATCCAATAGTTTTCTACACAAAGGAAAAATATCATCTCCTAATAACACTCTTAAACTATGAAATATCCAAGATGATTTAGAATATGTTAAAGTAGAGTATTGGAACAGAGCCGAATCAGGATTATATATTTTGCCCACAGGAACGTAAAAATTAGAATCTTTTTTTGAATAATCAATATAAGATACCCTTCTGCTTTGCATAAAATTAAAATATGCAGCAGTGTCTATATAGCCATTTATTCGTTCTGAATATATTGCTTCTGTCCAAGTTGCACCGCCCTCGTTGAACCAAAGGTCAGTCCATTCCTTACATGTAACCATATTGCCGAACCAGTGATGTCCTAACTCGTGAGCAAATGCTG
Organism: Bacteroidota bacterium; assembly: GCA_009777815.1. Lineage (GTDB taxonomy): Bacteria > Bacteroidota > Ignavibacteria > Kapaibacteriales > UBA2268 > WRLB01. Next base: position 41,391 of record WRLB01000002.1, on the reverse strand, counting down.
TCCAAGTTGGAACAGGAATAAAATTCCTCACCCAATAACGATTACTCGTTGTAATTGTTTGATGCTCCATTCCTAATGTTCTAAAACCTAAATGTGTGTAATCCACTGTTGCATAACCATATTTTTCAAAAGGATAGTTGCCAAATAAATCACTAAATATTTGCATTGCTTTTTGCGTAGTAGATAGGTTTTTTTCAGCAGAACAACCATTTTCACCTTCCCAATCGCCAGGAAAAGTATAGTAATATACGTCAACAGAATCAATATCGGTAGAATTAATCTGCATCCTTTCTATCCGCAATTCATAATCGGCAGCAGCAATAGTCATAAGGTAAGTTGGCATCGGACATTTAGAAGACCAATAAAACGTCTCAACATCATTATATATAACAGAACTATCCAAACTACCATTAGACACTGCCTTTATCCCAACGGGAACACTCACTACAATGTCCCACAATGCTTTATCGCTTGGAACATCATTACACGGCATCCAATATCTTGCATCTTGTGGCTCATTCAATGTCCCTGCACTTGGAGCATTTATATCAGGCACAAAATCAGACGGAAATGTGTCTGCCGAATTGCGATATGAAAAACCCTTATTATAAGGATTAATATACGCATAATCTATTGATAACTCAATTGTATCTTTTGTGGTTATAATGTAATCTAAAAATGACATTTCTATCCTTATTTTATCATCAAAAAGAGTGATATTTTGAGAACCATCGAGCATCTCTTCATTAACAACCTTAAAACTTATATCATCTATTTTTAATCCAACTGCATCTAATTCTATCTCTGTTAGATTATCTACTTTGGGAACGAAAGTTATTTTCATATTGCCATTCCATTTTCTTTTTTCTATTTCTCCTTTATTAGATTGCAAAATGTCTGACCAATCCACATATAAGTTATACTTTAATACATCATAATTTCTTGAATATGCGAAAGCATTTCCCACTAAATAAAACGATAAGATAAATATAATTGCTTTTTTCATAATATTTTAAATAAATTTTACTATTTAAAGCATTTGCAAAAAGCAAATGCAATTTACCACGGCGGTTCGCCGTTATTTATTTGCAATATAGGTTTTTATATTTAATAAAAAAAACAGCACTAATGAAAGTGCTGTTAGAATTAGTTCAATAAATATACTGAATATAGTAAAAGTAATTACAAAAATAAGAAAAAATTACAAAATTAGTAACGTTTTTGCTATTTTTTTACCAATTCCCCTATTTATCTGTTGTTTAAGCGATTTTAATACCAAAAAACCAATTATATAATCGGTAAACCAATTATATAATTGAAAATTGCATTATAATACGCAATTTCCGATTTATATAATTGATTTTTGAATAATAATACGCAATTTCCAATTATATAATTGCTTTTTCAATTATATAATTGCTTTTTCAATTATATAATTGCTTTTTCGATTATATAATTGCTTTTCCGATTTATAAATCGGTTTTCCGATTATATAATTGATTTTTCTTTTTTCTTAATGTATAATCAAGAACCTGAAAGTAAGAACGAGCATATAAATCCATTTCTGCTACCACATTTTGCTTGGCGGTTGCGTAGTTGTTTTTATCTTTATTTAAGTAGTAAAAGAGTTGCTTTTCTTCGTTATTTTTTGCAATCATCAGATAATTTTTGCTAATAACTGCATAATCGTCAGTAGCGTCCATGACTGCGTATTTCCTGTGTTCTTTGAATAAATTAAGCCCTAAAGAACTATTTTGATAATTTATTCCTAACAGCGATAGAATAGTTGGTGCTATATCCACTTGAGATGCTATATTAGTGAAGATAGAATCAGATAATTGCTCATTCTGTTGCTCCTTTGCATTCGGAATAAATATAATAAAAGGAATATGATAATGCGTAATTGACATCGGATAAGTCGCATCAATGGCTGTGCCGTGGTCTGCCGCAAAAATAAAAAGCGTATTGTTATACCATTGTTGCTTCTGTGCTTCCTGCATAAATAGACGGAGTGACCAGTCAGCATATTCGGTTGCTTGATACTTAATTTCGTTATTATTCGGCTTAAAATATTTAGGAATATAATAAGGAAGATGGTCGCTCCCAGTTAGAAAAGTAGCAAAAAAAGGACGCTCCTTCCGATGTAATTCATTTAGATAAAGATGAGAAAATCTAAACATAAAATCATCAGGAACGCCCATAGTAGTTTTTGCTTCATTTAGCGGATAATCGGATAGTTCGACCACTTTTTCAAAATTATTATTATATAAAAAGCCCGCAATTCCATCAAATTGTCCATCATGGGTAGTAAAGTAAATAGTAGAGTAATTTTGGCTTTTCAAAATGGTAGATAAGCCATCAAATTGCAAAATCGGCACAATTTTCATAATATTATTGCCACGAGCAATAGGATAAGAAAATAAAGTGCAAAATACACCTCCGAATGTCTTAACAGAGGTAGAAAAAGTATTATCAAAAGTATAAGTAATCGTAGCGTTATTATCGGGCTTCAGCCCTATATTTGCTATACTATCAAGGAATGGAGTGAGATTTTTGTTATTGCCGTATCTTTTCATTTTGCCTGCACTCATTCCTTCCATAATAATTAGAATAACATTACGATTAGAGTAAATATCAGTTATTGGGTCGTTATTCCGAGTAATATTATTGGTATTTGTGTCTAAATTTAGGATGTGCTGTATATTTTTTATTGCTTCATCATCGTTCATAAAATTATTGTTTTTATTCTTGTTTTTACTATTTTCTAAGGCACTTGCGAGGAGTGTAAATGAAGGATTGAGACCGAGTTGGTTCAAAAAATTATTATTGCAAAAATATGCTGTTCCTATCCTAATTGGCGATTTTTCGGTGAATCTTCCCCTAATTCCGAAGAAAATTAACGTAAAACCAAGTAAAAAGACAGCAATATTTAGTAAAACATTAGCAAAATAGTTTCTTGTTTTTATTATCTTATTATCATCTTTATTAGGCGATTTAATGATTATTTTATTGGAAATAAGAACATATAAGGCAGATATTAAAAGAAAAATCGCAAAGAAAATCCAATATCTTGTTTCTTCGCTAATCATACTCAATATCCATCCAGCGTTTCCATCTTTGAGTGCATCAAAAGAAGAATGTGTCAGTCGAACGAGAAAATGATTGAAAAACGGAATATCAATCGCAGATACCAAAAATGTAGCCACAGAAATAATAGAACACCACAGAAATACGAATTTTCTTATCGGTTTGAAATCTTTTCCTGCTATAGCATTAATAGACATCAGAAGGAAAGGAAGTATTAAAATATAACTTGATACCACTAAATCAAACCTAAATCCCAATAAAAAACTATGTAAGATGTCAATAATTCTAACATCGTTATCAATTCTATCTATTTCCGTTGCAAAGAGGATAACCCTAAATATAAAATAAATAATTAGCGATAGTATATATTGTTTCAGTATTATATTAACATTAGTGGGAAGTTTTTGCAGTATTTTCATATATAAAAATAAAATTCTCCAATCATTTAACAAGTGATATATATTTTAGTAGTGGTGTTATTGCTTCGTTACTGCGTTGTGCAGATACAAGTGCGATACCTTGTTTCAAGCAAGCATCAACAATATACCAATCTTTATTCGGAATAAGTAATACATCTGCTTTTTCACCAATATCTATTACTTTTTTGTATGTTTCTGCTGCTTTGCTATACTGCTTCAATTCTAAATATGATGCAGCAAGTAAAGATGTTATTCGTATTAAAACTTTTGGATTATCTGCTTCTCGTTCTGCTCGTTCTAATGTTTTACGTGCTAAATCATAATCAGCATTTTCATAATATATTTGGCTTAATTCTAACTGAACAAACGCTAATTGTGGGAAATTAGGTCTAACTGCTAATAAAGATAACTCTGCTTGTGCTTCATCTATTCGTTTTAACTTTTTGAGTGCAGAAATTTTATTAAGATAAGCGATTGCTTTAACGTTAGATATATTACCTGTCGGCGAGTAATCAAGACGGCTATCTATTACTTTTTGAAAATAATCAATAGCATTTTCATATTCCATTTTATTCAGATATGCCCAACCGATACCCATATTAACAAAGTCCATTAAATTGGACTTCGGATACGAATTAACTACTTCATTAAAGTGTTTTATTGCTTGGTCATATTGTGCTACTTGATTGTATGCTTCGCCTTGCAAATATTCAATATTTTCTAAATAATTTTCATTAAAATCCTGTTTAGCATATAGCATGCCTACAGAATCTTTCATAATAATTTTTCTATAAATATTTTCTGCTCTTTGTATATATATTAGTGCAGATTGTGGATTTCTTAAGAGTAATCTATCATTTGCATTTCTTATTAGTGATGCTAAAATAACATTAGAATACGGATATTCGGATTCAATTCTGTTATAATAACTAATTGCTTTTTCATAATCCTTATCCATTTCCGCAATAGAACCCAATGCATACAAAGATTGAGCAGCATATATATAGTTCGGAAAATTTTTTTGCGATTCCGTAAAATATGGAATAGCATCTAAATATTTACCCTGCTGACACAACGAAATTGCTAACCAATAAGTAGCACTATGTTCTATGTTATCATAATGTTGCTTATCTGTTCTAACTGATTTATCGTAGTTGGCAGAACTTTTTGCTAATAAAAAATATCTTTCGGCACTGCTATAATTTCCTGTTTCTAATTCTATATAGCCGCTAAATAACCACGCAGACGGCACAAAAGGAGAGTTATTTCTTTCTTTAATAAATATCTCTAATTCTTTCAATGCTATATGATAATTACCATTTCGCAAGTCAATATCGGCTTTAAGAAAAGTATTTAAGTCAATAGTAGGGACATCATAATACTTTTTTATTGCATCTAACACTTCTATTTCAGCACTTTTAACTAATGACATATCAAGCAAAAGATTTATATGATGTGTGTTAATTCCGCCATAATAATAATCTGCATCTATAAACGTTGAGTGTCCATATTTTACTATCTGCGACACAGATATAAAAGGTATCATAAAAAGACATAATGCTATAACAAGATTTTTTTTCATATTCTTAAAATTATTATATTGCAAATATACGCTTTTTTATAAAAAAAACATTATTTTCATTCTTAATTTGTTTCAGTATTATGAAATTAGAAATAAAAAAGTTATTTTTAACACGACTTTTATAATTAAATACATATAAAAAATGACAAAAGATGCTAAGTTAACAGTAGGCGTAATTGCAGGTGCTATAGTATTATTAACACTCTATTTATCATTCTATACAATAGAAACAGGTGAAGTTGGAGTGGTAAAATATTTCGGAAGTATTAAAAATATTACTGACGAGGGCTTGCGATTTAAAGTGCCATTTATATCCAGCGTAGATAAAATATCAATTAGAAATAACAAAATATTCGTTGATATTGAAGTATCTACAAGCGATATGCAAACTATTAGAGTTCAATCTCAATTAGTTTATTCCATACCTGCTACAAACGTGCAGAAGGTATATTCTACTTACAAGACGGATATACAAAATATCTTGTTGCTACCAACACTACAAGAAAAAATACAAAGTAGTGTAGCAATGTATCCGATAGAGCAATTTGTAGAGAAGCGTCCTGCAATTGCCTCAGAAATAGCAAGTGCTGTTAGAGAACAAGTCCAAAATAGCGGAATAATAATCCATGAGTTTTTACTTGTTAATCACGATTTCAGTGAAGAGTTCGATAAATCAATCGAAAGAAAGAAAATAGCCGAGCAAAATGCACAACGTGCTGCTTATGAGTTAGAAGAAAAACGTCTCGAAGCAGAAGCACAAAAATTAAAACAAGCAGCATTAACTCCATTAGTATTGCAAGAAATGGCAATCCTAAAATGGGATGGCAAAATGCCTTATTATTATAGCGGAAATGGTTCTTTACCATTTATATCAAAAGAAGCAAAATAAGAGTTTTAACTTCTAAAAACGTCATACCGAACTTGTTTCGGCATCCCTTGTATTATGCGAGGAGATGCCGAAATAAATTCGGTATAATAGAATATGGAAATAAAGGTCATCAAATTATTAATCCTATGCATCATAAATTAATAAAATCACAAGTTCCTGTTATATCTGTCGGAAACATATCTTTCGGCGGAACGGGAAAAACGCCTTTTGTTATATATATTTGCAATTTTCTAAAAAAACTTGGACATAAACCTGCTGTTATTGGACGTGGTTATAAAAGAAAATGTAAAAACGACATCGTTTTATCTGATGGCAAATACATTTTTGCCGATGCAACTACGGGAGGAGATGAAATGTTACTAATTGCAAAGCGATGCAATGTTCCCGTATTTGTAGGTAAATCTAAATCAGAATTAGTATCTAAAATGAACAATAACAACGAAATAATAAACTATAATTATAATTTTGATTGTATAATAATTGATGATGGTTTTCAGCATAAACACTTGCATAGAAATTTAGATATTGTGTTGTTAGATAAAAAATCAATTACAAGTTTTTTCAAACGTGAAAGTTTAAAATCTATAGAAAGAGCAAATTTAATAGTGTGTTCCAACGGCTTAAAAAAAGAAGAATTAATAAAAAATTGTAAATATAAAATAAAAAATGTAATAACTGCAAATAAAAAATACAATCAACCATACAATTTATTTAGCAACAATGATGCTAATTTTTCGCATAAAAATACAATAGCATTAGTAGGAATAGCAAAACCAAACCGATTTATTGAAAGCATAAAACATAATGTTATTAGCGTATTAAAATATAGTGACCATCATTATTATACAGAAAAAGATATCCTAAAAATTATAAATAAATGCAAAAGAAAAGAGTGCTATACTATTGCTACAACAGAAAAAGATGCAATGAAACTAATTTTATATAAAAAGTTTTTTATGCAGTGGGGAGTTAATGTAATTGTCTATCCTATTGACATAGAACTTGGGGAAAATGATGAATACTTATTAAAGAAAATGCTGTTAAAGATATAAATTATTTTAGTTATATTTGCAGAAAATTTAAAAATAATTTATGAAACAATTTTTCAAAGCACTTGTAGTAGATGAAATAAATTCTACTTTCCAAAGAAATATAAAAAATAGAAATATCGCAGATTTGCCCGATAATGATATTCTTATAAAAGTTCATTACTCATCACTAAATTATAAAGATGTTCTGTCAGCGACAGGTAATAAAGGCATAACACGTAATTATCCGCATACTCCGGGTATTGATGCTGCAGGCATCGTTACTAAATCAAAAACAGCAAAATTTAAAGAAGGTGACGAAGTTATAGTTACAGGATATGATTTAGGTATGAATACCAGTGGTGGCTTCGGCGAATACATTAACGTTCCTTCTGATTGGGTTGTTCCTAAACCTGATGGAATATCATTAAGAACAGCAATGATTGTCGGAACAGCAGGATTTACTGCAATGAGTGGCGTATTAGAAATAATAAATTACGGAATCAAGCCCGAAGATGGCAAAATTGTTGTATCAGGTGCCACAGGCGGAGTAGGTATAATGGCAACAAATTTCCTTTCTAAATTAGGATATGAAGTTGTTGTTTCAAGCGGTAAAAAAGAACAATATCCACTTTTAGAAAAAGCAGGAGCAAATGAGATATTTGGCAGAGAACTATTAAATGAAGATTCAAAAAAACCTATCTTGCCGCAAAAATGGATAGCAGGAATAGATACCGTTGGCGGAAACGTGCTAACTAATATATTAAAGTCCGTAAATAAATATGGAATAGTTTGCACTTGTGGTAACATTGTTTCAACTGAATTACAAACTTCTATATTTCCTTTTATATTACGTGGAGTTCGCTTAATTGGACTTGCATCGGCAGAAACATATATGCAAAAACGCTTAATTATATGGGATAAAATTGCTTCAAGGGTTGGTTTTTTTAATTTTGATTTCTTAACAAAAGAAATAAAATTAGAAGATTTAAATAGCGAAATTGATTTAATGTTAGCAGGTAATCAGGTAGGCAGAGTTCTAATTAAATTATAATTAAAAGTTCAAATGCTGTCCTGCTGAATTTATTTCAGCATCTATTTTAACACGGGGGCAAGCCCCCGTGCTAATTTTCCTGCCTGTTATACTAAACTTGTTTCGGCATATTCTAATTTTACTTAAAATATCACATATTACAAAAAAAACGTATTTTTGTATTTTAGAAAATAATTAATAATAAAATAATATTATGAAAAACAAATTTGATATTAAATTTATCATTGCAATAGTATTAATTATACTTTCTGTATTATCAAGATTTTTATCATTACCAGCTAATTTTTCTCCTATAATGGCAGTTGCGTTGTTTTCTGGAATGATATTTGCTAATAAGAAAATAGCACTATTAATTCCAATATCAGCAATGCTTATTAGCGACATAGCGTTAGGATTACACTCTACTATGTTTGCAGTTTATTTGAGTTTCGGACTCGTGGTAATGCTTGGAATTAATATGAAAAAACCCTCTGTAATAGGAGTTATGGGTAATTCAATTTTAGGTGCTGTAATTTTCTTTATCGTCACCAATTTTGCTGTATGGTGTGCAGGTTGGTATGGATATAGTTTAGAAAGTTTGGGAACTTGCTATTTGATGGCAATACCATTTTTCCATAACACATTAATAAGTTCAGTTCTATATTCTGGCTTGTTGTTTGGAGGTTTCTATTTGGCAAATAAATTATCTTTAAGAAGAGCAGAAGCATAATAGCAAAAAACTATTGGCAATTATTTAAAGAATGTAGCAAAATAAATATTAGATATTTAAGGTGTATCTAAAATGTTATACCGAATTTATTGTGGTTTATATGGGATGCTGAAACAAGTTCAGTATAACGGTATAAAAAAATAGCAATACCGAAGGATTGCTGTTAAAAGTATTTTAAACTTTATAATTATTATATTTATAAAAATAAGGTTTTTTTGTTATATTTGTATTTTGTAAATAAGTAATAATATAAAAATATGGCTTCAATAGTTGATACGTCTATAAATAGACCTTTACTAATTATAGTAGTTTTTGCTGCTATTACACTTGGCGGATTTCTTAGTTATAATGCACTAAATCTTAATCTAATGCCTAAATTTGAGTTGCCAATGGTAACTATTCAAACAATCTACCCTGGTGCAGGAGCATCAGAAGTAGAAACATCCGTAACCAAAATTATAGAAGATGCACTTTCAACATTAGAAAATTTGAAAAAAATATCTTCAACATCAGTAGAAGGAGCATCAGTAGTAATTGTAACCTTAAATGAAGATGCTGATGCTAATTTAGGTGTGCAAGAAGCACAACGCAAGATATCAGCAGTAAAACTTAAATTGCCCACCGATATTCTTGAACCATCAATAAATAAAATTGATTTAGAAGCGATGCCTGTAATGAATTTAGCGGCTTCTTCATCGCTTCCGCCGACAGAGTTTTACAAACTCGTTGAAGATAGAATCCAACCCCGATTAGCAAAACTACCTGGCGTTGGAGCAGTAGATATATCAGGTGGAACTTCAAGAGAAATACAAGTTAATGTAAATGCTGAAAAACTTAAAGCATATAACTTGTCTATATTACAAGTCCTACAAGCAATCCAAACAGCAAATATGGAAATCCCCGCAGGTAATATAGAAAATACAGAAGCAACTTATTCTGTCCGACTATCTGCTAAATTTAGTAGTTTAAAAGAAATTTCAAATACAGTAATTACTACGCTGCCGAATGGAGGAAAGATTAAAGTTTTAGATGTTGCCGAAGTTGTAGATGGCATTGCAGAACAAAAACTAATTAGCAGAATTGATGGCAAAGATGCAATAGGTCTCTCAATCCAAAAGCAAAGTGATGCTAATACCGTTAAAATAACTGATTTAGCAAAGGCAGAATTAGCAGCCATTGAACAAGAATATGCTAAAGATAATGTCAAGTTCGAAATAGCAAAAGACGATTCTATTTATACCAGAGCATCAGCAAATGCTGTGATAATTGATTTACTTTTAGCGATATTAATTGTGACGTTAGTTTGTCTTGTATTTTTACATAATTTGCGTAGTGCGATGATAGTGATGCTTGCTGTTCCGTTGTCAATAATTCCTTCATTTATTGCTATGTATTTACTTGGTTATTCGCTTAATTTAATGTCTTTGATGGCACTTTCTTTAGTAGTTGGAATATTGGTAGATGACTCTATTGTAGTCATAGAAAATATGTTTCGTCATTTAGAAATGGGCAAAAACAAACGAAGGGCGGCTATTGACGGTTGCAAACAAATTATGTTTACTGTTATGGCAATAACTATTGTTATAGTTGTTGTATTTATGCCGTTAGCCGTTACTGGCGGAATGATTGGCAACGTTCTAAAAGAATTTGCATTTCCTATAATGATTGCTACGTGCTGTAGTTTATTAGTTTCTTTTACAATTTCGCCTCTTTTAATGTCTCGTATTGCTAAACTTTCTGATAATACACGTCCAACGTTCTTTGCAAGTATTTCACGCACGATAGAACATATTTTTGACTCATTGCAAAACTTATATGCTAAAGTATTAGCAGTGAGTTTAAGAAGAAAAGTTGTTGTTTTTATAGTAACGCTTACTTTGGTTGTCAGTTCATTTGCTCTTATTCCTGTTGGGTTCATTGGTTTTGAGTTTATGCCTGAAAGTGACCAAGGCGAATTTGTTGTTAGTTTAGATATGAACCCACAGATTTCACTTTACCAAAACAATCAAATTACATTGTTAGCAGAAAAAATAATTAGTTCAAAGCCCGAAGTAGAACGAGTATATACAAATGTAGGTTCATCGGGAACGGGTATGGGAACTTCTACTAAAAGTAGTGCAACAACGATTACCGCAAAAATGGTAGATAAAAATAAAAGAAATAAGAGTTCTTCTGAATGTGCTGAAGAAGTAAAATACGAAATAATGCGTGATATACCGGGCATAAGAGCGAGAGCAGCAGCATCTACTATGGCTGGACCGCCGGGAGCATCAATACAATTAATAGTGCAAGGTTCTGATTTTAGTAAAGTAGAAGAAACAGCCGCTACACTACTTAATATAGTATTAAAAACACCTGGAACAATAGACGCTAAATATTCTACTGACGATCCAAAACAAGAAGTTATGGTAAATCTTGACAGAGAAAAAATGGCAACATTAGGTTTATCTGTATATGATGTAGGAGCAACATTAAGAACCGCATTAAACGGAAATGACGATTCTAAATATAGAGAAGGTAATTATGAATATGATATTAGAATCGGTGTAGATAATTTTGATAGAACAAAGATAGAAGATGTTGCAAGATTAACTTTTATGAACAGAAGTGGACAGTTAATTGAACTAAATCAAATTGCAGATATAATATATGGATTAGGACCTTCAGCATTACAAAGAAATGACCGAATATCTTCTATAACCGTCCAATCCAGTGTTGTTGGAAGACCTACTGGAACAGTCGGTGCAGAAATTATGGCGGCTATAAAAGGAAAAGTCCCTGAAGGAGTAGAAATAAAAGAAAGCGGAATGTTAGAAATGCAAGGCGATACTTTTGGAAATTTAGCAATTGCATTTATTGCAGCAATAGTGCTTATCTATTTTATTATGGTTATTTTATATAATTCCTTGCTTGACCCTATAATTGTATTATTTTCAATACCATTAGCACTTGTTGGCGCATTTTTAGCATTAGCACTAACTATGAACAATCTTACATTGTTCACTATAATCGGTTTGATAGTTCTTATTGGTTTAGTCGCAAAGAATGCTATATTGCTTGTAGATTTTGCTAATCATATGCGAAGAGACAAAAATATGAACATATCCGATGCTTTAATTGAAGCAGGTAGAGAACGTTTGCGTCCTATTTTGATGACAACATTTGCAATGATATTTGGTATGCTACCTATTGCTTTAGCATCGGGCAATGCCGCAGAAATAAAAAATGGTATGGCATGGGTAATTATTGGTGGTCTTACGAGTTCTATGGTATTGACGCTAATAGTAGTTCCTGTTGTATATTACATATTCCACACAATTTTGTTGCGTTATCAAACTTATAGTCGCACCAAATTAGTAAAAAAAGCAAAAGCCAGAATGGTCACCGCCGAGGGATAAACAATAAAATAATCTTGCTATGCCAAATTTGTTTCAGTATCCCCTTGCATAAAATTAAGAGATGCTGAAACAAATTCAGTATGACAGAATACAGATATTCTTGTTTTTAAAGTTGCTATAATTTGTTATTATTTTCGTATTTTTGTAAAAATTATTATTGTGTTATGAAAAAGTTATTAGCAATAGTTTTCTTATTTTATTTAGCGTTGGGCTGTAGTTCTGACCCCAATCCAGTTAAGGTATATACTCCATCTGAAGATTTTTATTTGCGTGATGATGCAGCAAATACACTGATACCATTAATTAGTGGTTACAAGTGGACATACAGGATAGATACAGGAACCGATGAAAAACCCAACAGTAGTATTCGTCATTTATTAGATAATGATGTTATAGATTATGTCCGAATTTTACCTGTCCGACAATACGATAATAACGAAGGATGGGGAAGGTATGAGTATATGGCACTTTGCTATATTACCACTAATCAAAAAGCATTTTTCTATATGAACGAAGCAGACAAAATATATGTCGGCAGATATTTGCAGGCAGATAATAATGGATTCGAATCAGTTGTGTGGGAATATGAATTACCTATTTATTCTTCGGAATCATCTGCAAGGTCATTCGTATTAAACAGAAATGTTGCTGTGCCAAACATAGACGAAGATTATTTGCATGAAAAACAGGGCTACTACACAATTGATGTAGAAGTAGGATTCCCTGATTTTAAGAAATACACGGAATGCAAACTATTTGAATGTAGGAATAAACGCAACACTCCTGACGACCCGATTAGAATTAACAGATTTTATTTTAAACAAGGGAAAGGATTGATTCGTTTTCAACAATTTGCTTTATCGCCAACGGATTCTACTTTAATATTGTTATTTAAACAAGATTTAATAGAATCTAATTAAGATTATAGTATGCACACGGAATCACTAAAAACAAAACTTTATATTCTGTTATACCGTGCTTGACACGGTATGACAGAATATTAGTAAAAATTTAAAATAAAAATTATTTTTGTATTTATAAAAACTTATTACTATTATGCTGTCAGAAGAAAATAAAATTATAACTTATACTTTTGAAAAAGTATGGCAAATGTTTGCAGAATCAAAAAAAGAAGCAAATGAACTTCGCGAGCAAATAAAAGAAATGTCTATTGCGGCTGATAAAAGATCCGCCGAAACCGATAGATTTCTTTCAGAAAAGTTTGCCGAAACCGATAGATTTCTTTCAGAAAAGTTTGCTGAAACCGATAGATTTCTTTCAGAAAAGTTTGCTGAAACTGATAAAAAAATTAAAGAACTTGCTCGTAATATCGGTGGAATATCCGATTCTAATGGACTTGCAGCAGAGCAAATGATATATAATTCATTAGAAAAAGATATGAAATTCGCAGGAATTGAATTCCATTACATAGAAACAAATAAACATAAAAAAATAAAATCACTTAATTTAGAAGGTGAATTTGATATTGTTTTAACTAATTGTGATACTATTTCCCTCATTGAAACAAAGCACAGAGTCCGAATACAAGATGTTATTAAACTTGCAACAGAACAAGTAAATAATTTTAGAAAACTTTTTTCCGAATATGCAAAATATAAGATAATTTTAGGTATTGGTGGGGCAAGTTTTGATAAAGATGCAATAAAAGAAGCAAAAGAATATGGCATCGGAGTCATTCAAATTATCAATGATAAAGTAGAATGTTGGACGGGCGGAATAATGATTTATTAAATATTCTGTTATGTCGTGCTTGACACGGTATGACAATTATTTTAACACGTATGATACACATTAGCACGGGGACGAATCCACGTGTTAATATCTTTAAAGAATTTGTTTTTACATTCTTTTTTTCTTTTTTTTAACTCCAACGATAGTTATTACTATCCCAAGAAATAAAAGTATTAGTTTGCCCCAAACATAACCCTTGCCATATTCCGTCAATATAGAATAATCCCAAATGTATTGAACCACACTAATTGAATAATACAAAACTAATATGCAACCTATTACAATTAAAATAATTTTCATAAAATATTATAATTTTAAAAATAGTGCTACACTTTTTCAGTGTAGCACTATGTTAATGTTACTTTTTAACAGTTGTAGTTGTTGGATTTAAAATACCGCATGTTATTGCAGATATAAAGCCATCAACGAATGTCCATTCGTGAGTAACAGTATAATCTGAAGCACCACCAGACATTTGCGTAGGGTCTGATGTTGTTACTGGAACAAGTCCATAAATCAAGTAATAATTTTTCTTTGTAACTTCTAAACCTGTTTGTGCTCCTTTACCAACACTATAAGTGTGAGTAAAACAGGAAGTTACTAAAAGCATCATAACAAAGATGCAAACTAAACTTACAATAAGTTTTTTCATATAGTTAAATATCCAATATTAAAAAAAATAATTTACAAATATACTAAAAAAATAAAAATTATATACTAAAAAAATACTATATTGCTATAAATTATATTAAAATAAAATATATGCACGCAGGAAATCTAATACTTATACTTCATACTCATCTACCATTTGTTCTGCATCATGGAACTTGGCCTCACGGAGAAGATTGGCTGACCGAAGCAATAGCCGAATGTTATATTCCGCTGCTTAATATGTGTAATGAACTTATTGGCGATGGCATAATTCCAAAGATTACGCTTGATATATCGCCTGTTTTATGTGAGCAGTTGGAACATCCCGATACTAAAAATATCTTCATTGCGTATTGCGAAAAGAAAGCAGCAGCAGCACTCGAAGACCATCATAATTTTATGAATTGGAATTATGATGCTCATCACATTTATCTTGCTAAATGGTGGGCGGAGTGGTATCAAAATAGAAAAAATGATTTCATATATAAATATGATAAATCAATAATAAAAGGACTCCGCGAACTACAAAATAAAGGGGCAATAGAAATAATGACTTGCGGTGCGACTCATGGATATTTCCCTTTGCTCGGATACGATAAAAGCGTTAATCTGCAAATGAAATTAGCAGTAAATAATTATAAAAAACACTTCGGTAGAAATCCACGTGGAACTTGGTTGCCTGAATGTGCTTATCGTCCTTCTTACGAGTGGAAATCTTTGATACCTGTGCATCCCTTTAATCATAAGCATTTAAGGAGAGGTGTTGAGCAAATATTAGCCGATAATGAGATATTTTATTTTGTAACTGATGAGGATTTGCTAAAAAGAAGCCAACCGATTGGAAAGTTTTTAGATAATAATAGAGAAAAGTTTGTTCATATTAATTCGCCGCAATTTAAACCTGAACCTTGGAATTTTGATAAATCGCCATTGAATATTTATGAAGTTAGTTCGAGCGAAAAGGTTGAATATGGAACGGCTATATGTTTTACTCGCCATCATAAATTATCAATGCAGGTGTGGAGTGGAAGCATCGGCTATCCTGCTGAACCTGATTATTTGGACTTTCATAAAACGCATTATCCGTCTCGCATTCGCTATTGGCGTGTTACCGATGCGAAGGCAGATATGATGTATAAAACGCTATATCATCCTGATTGGATTTGGGATAAATTGGATAAGCAGGCAAATCATTTTATTCATCACATTGAAAATACCGCAAATTATTATAAGAACTTAACGGGCAAAGAAGCAACTATTTGTTTGCCTTTTGATACGGAATTATTTGGGCATTGGTGGTTTGAAGGTCCGGAATTTATTAGAAAAGTTTGTCAGGGCTTGCATAATTCGCCTTATATAAATATGATGACAGCATCAGAAGAAATATTTTTGCAAAAGCCGCGACAAGTTATAAGTTTGCCTGAGGGTTCTTGGGGCGAAAACAATAATCATGATGTTTGGTCTAATGCGGGTAATAATTGGACTTGGCAGTATATTTATGACGATGAATTGCGACTAAATAATATTTTTGAAGGGATATTAAATCAAGAGCAAAATGATAAAGAAAACACTTGTCATGCCGAATTTATTTCGGCATCCCCTAATTCTAACGAGGGGATTCTGAAACAAGTTCAGAATGACAAAATAAAAGATTGTCATAACAAAATAATTGCAAAATTAAATCCACTCGAACAGCGAATTCTAAAACAAGCATTAAAAGAATTGTTGCTTCTACAATCTTCTGATTGGCAGTTTTTAATTTACACTAATTCCGCGAAAGACTATGCAGAACAGCGTTTTTCTTATCATCACGCCGATTTTAATAAATTATGTGACTTGTTCGAAAAATATAAAGGAAAGAGCAATTTATCGCCAAATGATGCAAATTATATCTCCGCAACCGAGCAAAGAAACAGCGTATTCGAAGAATTAGAGTTAGATTGGTGGAAATAATTTGTATTAACTTGCATATATTTATAAAGTTCTAAATTTTACTTGAATAAGCAAGTTAAATTTAGAAAAACCTATTTATCAATTAGAAATTTCTGTTTATTTTTAGAAATTTCTAAATTATTTTAGAAAAAAATATATATTTTTAAAAGATTATGCTAATAAAGTGGCAATTTTAACACGGGGATTAATCCCCGTGTTAATAAAGAGGTATATTAACATTTAATTAAATAAAGATATTATGAAGAAAGTATTATTTGCAATAATTTTTGTTTCTTTTTCTTATTTATTGCAAGCACAAACAGATACACTGGTTTTAATTCCAAAACACGAAATTGGTTTTGCTGTAGGTACGTTTCCTTTAATTGCACTTGATCATCCCAAAGATAGATTCTTATTTGCAGATTATGCACCAGGCTTTATATCTTATAATAACTACGAAGACATAGGTGATGAAAAAATGTGGCATTTGGGTTCTTATGCGTTGAATTACAATTATCATTTTAATTCAAAAAAAAGTATAGGTGCATCATTGTCATGGATGGGTATGCATATTGATAGATACCACATCTATTATGGAGGTTGGTCTTTATTTGGCGGTGGTAGTCGCCCTGTTGATACAGTTGATGGTAGCGGTTGGAATCATTATTTTGCTTTGATGGGAAATTATAGACGCACTTATTACAGAAAAAATAAAGTTTCTTTGTATTGGGGAATTCATTTTGGAGCGTCTTTATGCGTAAGAGATAAAGAAATACTGCCAAAACAAACAATACATAGTTTTTTAAGTACAACAAGGAATGACGAATATTTCTTTGATGTGGCAATACATTTAAACGCTTTTGGAATAGACATAGGAGAAAAACATATATTCAATATGGAACTTGGTATTGGAAGGTTAGGTATTTTTAGAGCAGGTTATAAGTATAGAATTTAAAATTATTTTTGCCACCGAGCAAAGAAACAGCGTATTCGAAGAATTAGAGTTAGATTGGTGGAAATAATTTGTATTGACTGCATAAAATAAGGGGATGCAAAAATAAATTCGGCATGACAGCGTTAGAAGTAGCAATATCTTAATTTCAAAAATTATCTCTATATTGTAGAAAATACTATGGATATTAGATTAAAAATTGCTTTAAGATATATTTTTCCGAAAGGGAAGTTTGATTTTATTTCTATTATAACAATTATTTCTATTGTTGGAATTATTATCGGCGTTGCGGCACTAATTATTGTAATGTCTATTTTTAATGGCTTTAGAACGACTATGGAAGAGGTAATTTTAGATATAGACCCTGCTATTCGTATAGTTAGTAATGAAAGTGCGTATTTTATGACTGATAGCAATCTTTTAGAAAAAATAAAAAGTTTGCCCGATATTAAAAGTGTTCACCCGATTTTGCAAACTAAAGCAGTAATAGTTAATAATAGTAATATAGAAGTGGTAGATTTAATTTCTAATAGTGATGGATTGCTTGATGAAAAATTATTTATTTATGGTAGTAATAAGACAGATAGTAATGAAATAGTGGTAGGAATAGCATTAGCAGATAGATTGCTGAAGGGAACGATTTATGATACTATGCAGTTAATTAGTATGCGTTCGCTAAGAAATTCATTTAATACTTTGCAACTCCCAAGCGGAATTGAAGTGTTTTCTAATGCAATTATACAAACAAGTATAAAAGATTATGATTTAACAAATTGCTATGCCGATTACAAAATAGTTCGCCAGATTCTAAATGTTAGCGATGGAATGATTAGCCATTTAGATATATTTTTAACTAATAATGATTCTAAAAAAATAACTGATTTAATTAACAAAATATTGATTGAAACACAATATGCAACTCTAACTTGGATTGATTTAAATAAAGACCTTTATAGTATAATGCAGATGGAAAGAGTGGCTGTTTTCTGCGTAATTAGTTTAATTTTGCTAATAGCGATATTTAATGTTTTTGCATCATTAGCACTTACAGTAATGGAGAAAAAACAAGAAATTTCATTACTAAAAGTGTTAGGTGCCGAAAACAAAATGATAACACATATTTACATCATAGAAGGCACAATAATTGGTTTTATAGGAACAATAATTGGTTTATTAGTCGGCGTTGGACTTGTATTGATGCAGATTAATTTTAATTTATTTGAAATAGATTCCAGTGTTTATATAACATCTACTTTTCCAATGAAATTACAAATTATAGAAGTAGTATTAATATGTATATTTTCATTATTTCTTTCTGTATTAGCGGCATATTTCCCCGCCAAAGTAGCAACAAAACAAATAACTAATATAAGATTGTATAACGAGTGATAAGTAAGTTTATTACTTTTCTAATTTTGCGATAATTGTTTCGCCGGCGGTGACTCTATCGCCGATATTTACATAGAGTTTAGTGTTAGGTGAAACAGCAATGTCCATCCGAGAACCAAACTTCATCATACCGAATCTATCACCAACATTAACGCTATCGCCGACTTTTAACTCGCAAACCAATCGCCGAGCAACCATTCCCACGATTTGTTTAAAAAACACTTTTCCATATTCTGTTTTAACGCCTATTTGCGATTGCTCATTTAGTTCGCTTGCTTTTGGATGATTTGCAATAATGTATTTACCTGGATTATAGTTATAAAACTCCACCGAACCACTTATAGGAATACGATTAACATGAACATCTAAAGGCGACAAAAAAATACTAATTCTAATAGAACTATCTTGCAAATAATGTTGTTCTATCTCTTTTACAATTTCAGTAATAACGCCATCGGCAGGAGAAATTATTATAGAATTATCATTTACTGCTTCGCTTGGCAAAGTTCTATCGGGGTCCCTAAAAAACCAAAAAGTAAATACATAAAGCAGAAAAGCACAAGTAAAAAGTGGAATACTTATGTATAATTTTTTTGCAAGTAGAATAGCCAAGATAAGCATAATTGTTGCTATTAAAACCATTACAATTATATTTGAGAGTCCGTATTTTGAGAGCATAATATCTATTTTTACTATTTTTGAATGAAAATTAACTAATGTGTTGCAAAGATAACTTTTATTTTGCAAAAACATTAATTACGGCATAATATTAAAAAAACAGTCATTCTTAATTTGTTTTAGCATCAACTAATTTTATTTAGATACTGCATCAAATTCGGCATAATGCTTACCAAAAATGTTTTTTATTGAAAAAATACTATTTTTGTATTTTATGAAATAGATATTTGTTAAAGAATATGCCTGATTCTCTTTTTATCATTATTGAAGCCCTTATTAAAGGTGTTGTATTTATAATTTATTTATTAACTACTGCGGCATTAACGGTGTGGCTCGAACGTAGAGTAGCCGCCGTAGCACAAGATAGATTGGGTCCTAATAGAACAGGACCATTCGGTTTGCTACAGCCCTTCGCCGATGTTTTTAAATTGTTTTTTAAAGAAGATATTGTCCCCCGCGATGCAGATAAATTTGTTCATGCGATAGCACCAATTATATCTGTTGTTGTTGCAATACTATTATATACTGTTGTTCCTTTAGCACATTATATAGAAATTGGCGGCAGAGTAATTTATCTCGGCATTGCACCAAATGTTAATGTCGGCATACTATTTATTTTGGCGATGACATCTGTTGGCGTATATAGTTTTACGCTTGCTGGTTGGGCTTCAAGCAATAAATATTCTATGCTTGGTGCACTTCGTTCTTCGGCACAAATGATTTCATATGAAATTGCTATGGGAATGGCTATTGTCAGCGTAGTTATGGTATGCGGCTCGTTAGGAACTAACGATATTATATTACATCAATCGGGTTGGAAGTGGAATGTATTATTGCAACCCGTTGCTTTTCTAATTTATTTTATTGCCGCACTGGCTGAAATAAATAGAACGCCATTTGATTTCCCTGAAGCCGAACAAGAACTCGTTGCAGGATACAACACAGAATATTCTTCAATGCGATTCGGTATGTTCTTTTTAGCAGAATATGCAAATGTTGCTACATCATCTATAATAATGGTAGTATTGTTTTTTGGTGGTTGGCAACTTCCTTTTGTTGATTGGAACGATGGTTCAATTCTCACAGCATTATTGCAAGTAATAGTTACACTATCAAAAGTAGCAATATTAGTATTTATTATTGTTTGGATTCGTTGGTCTATACCTCGTTTTAGATACGACCAACTAATGCGTTTGGGTTGGCATATATTATTGCCATTAGCGATATTAAATTTAGTTGTTACAGCAATAGTAATATATTTTATGTAGAATTGTGCGGTGATTGCGAAATCTTTACAGATGTAAGCAAGATATGAATATTATTTTTTCCCGAAAAACGTATTTTTGGGAGTTTATCAATTATTAAGTATAATTATGGAAATTCAAAATAATCAAAATGAAAATTGTTGTAGTAATGAAAATTGTTGCTCAACACACAAAAAAACACCTAAATGGAAAAAATGGTTGTTTATTGCAATTATGGTAGCAGTTGTAACGCTAATATGTTATAAAGTTTTTTATAACACCGACAAATGCACTGACGAATGCTGTAATAAAGAACATTCAACTTGTACTCACCAACATAAATAGGAGATATTATGCAAGAATGGATTAATTCTATATTAGGTGTAGACCAAGCAGGAATAGTAGTATTTCCCGCAGTATTCCTTTTAGGAATAATTAGTGTTTTCACTTGTGCGTGCAATTTGGCTATGCTTGGTTCAGTTGCAGGATATACGAGTTCTATGAGTGCAACAACTAAAACAAAAACACTTCTATTAAGCAGTGTATTTTTTCTTATGGGGGTTGTTGTTTCTATGTCTATAATTGGCTGTTTGATTGGTTATGCGGGCGGATTATTTGTTGAATCTCTTGGCAATTATTGGAACATTGTGGCAGGAATTGTTATAATTTTTTTAGGAGTATATATGCTGGATATTTTGCCTTTCAAACTTCCTACAATGTTATTCAAATTTGAAAATAAAAATGTAGGTATTGCGAGTGCTATTTTGCTTGGCATAACTGTTGGTGGCGCAACGGCACTTCACAATATGTGCTGTAATCCGATTTATCCTTTTATCATTGCTACTATATTTGTCAAGGGTGACATATTTGGTGGCTTTTTGATGATGCTTTTTTATGCTTTTGGGTATGGTGGATTGCTTGCATCTGCTATGCTTGGAGTTGGCTTGGGACTAGGTAAAATATCTAAAATGCTCAACAAATTTTCGTTAATTGTAAAATATGTAGGTGGCATTACTTTAATTATATTAGGTTTTTACTTTCTTATAACTGGATAGAATCAGTCCCATTTTTTAGGAAAAACGTATTTTTGTAATGTTTTTTAAAGATTTTCTGTTTTATTCCGATAATTATTAATAAGTTATTGTAAATTAAAATAAATATATGGCTAATAATACTATTAGAACTAGAGTCGAAAATTGCGAATCCTGTAATAGGTGCATTTCTGCTTGCCCTATTTACGCTAATAAAATGATAAAAGATAAGAACAATCATATTAAAGTTGATATTATTAATGAAAGATGTATCCAATGTGCAGAATGTATAAAAGTATGCAAACATAATGCACGGCATTTTGTAGATGATACAGAACAATTTTTTAATGATGTTAAGAAATATGATATGGCAGTAATTATTGCTCCTTCGCTACTCCATAACTTTAAAGATTATAAGAACCTTATTGGTTATTTAAAAAGCATTGGAGTTAATCTTGTTTATGATATTTCATTTGGTGCGGATATTACAACTTGGGCATATCTAAAATTATATGAGCATAATATTAATCGGTCAGTGATTGCTCAACCTTGTCCTGTAATTGTTAATTACATAGAACATTATGAACCATCTTTAATTCAATACTTAGCGCCTGTTCATAGTCCTACTTTATGTGCTGCTATTTATTTGAAAAAGTATAAAAATTTCAGTGGCAGAATAGCAATGTTTTCTCCCTGTATTGCTAAAGAAATAGAGTTTGTTGACCCTAATACTAATAATTTCGTGCATTACAATGTCACAGCAACTAAAATAAAAGAATATTTAGAAAAACATAGAATTAACTTATCAAATTATGAAGAACAAGAATTTGATAATGTAAATTCTAATTTAGGATTTACTTTTAGTAGACCAGGCGGATTAAAAGAAAATGTAGATTTTTATACTAATTCTGCTTTATGGATTAAACAAGTTGAAGGGATACATCACGACTTGAAATATTTAAAAGAATTCAAAAAGCGAATAAGTAATAGACAAGCAACGCCCCAACTTGTAGATATGTTAAATTGTCCTCATGGCTGTAATCACGGCACAGGAACTAATGAAGATATTGAATTTGATGATATTGATTATGCAACAAATCAAATGAAAAAGCAATTCTTAACAGACGATGAACAAAGAAAAGCAGATGAGAATGCTAAATCTTTATTTGCAGTGTTTGATAATGAACTTAACCCTGAAGATTTTAGAAGACATTATAGTAACAAACAACAATCTATTAAAGATGTATCTACAAAAAAACACATTGATCCTGTCGCAAGAGCAAGTGAAGTAGAACGCATTTATGAAGTTTTAGATAAAGATACTGAAAGCAAAAGAAACCATAATTGTGATGCCTGTGGCTTCCATACCTGTAATAATTTTGTTAATGCAGTTGTTTCAAAGAAAGCAGAAGTAGAAGCATGTTTCTTCCACTCTAATGCAACAATACACCGGTCATTTAACGAAATAAAGCAGCAATTAAATGTAAATTTAACAAAAGTAGAATCAAAAATACATGCTATAGACGAAAATCAATCTACATTGCACGATATTGCGAGAAATATAAATCTTATCTCTATAAATGCTTCTATAGAAGCAGCAAGTGCAGGACAATACGGAAAGGGCTTTAACGTAGTCGCAACCGAAATTAAAAAACTCGCCGATAAATCCAAAAATGTTATGGTTGCTACTTCCAAAAGCAATAACGAAATAAAAGAACAACTAAGTATCTTAAAAACCGAACTAATTGATAAATTGCTTACTTCAGATAAGTTAATAACAGAATAGCATAGGAATTATATAATTAGTAGATGCTGAAATAAGTTCGGAATGACAGATAAATGACTTGTCATTCCGAACTTGTTTCGGAATCTACTTATTCAGCACGGGGGCTTGCCCCCGTGTTAATTTACCACCCCTGCCCCTCCACGGGAGGGGAACAGTTCCACTCCCGTGGAGGGGTGGCATTTGCTTCAACAAATGACGGGGTGGTTATCCCTGTCATTCCGAACTTGTTTCGGAATCTGCTCGCATAAAATTAGTAGATGCTGAAATAAATTCAGCATATTAGAAAAATATTAAAAAAAATAAAATTTGTTTTTTTCAAATATTTTTATTATTTTTGTAATTAGTTATTTCAGTTTAATAAAAAAAATAAGATAATGCTGCACCCGTGGCTCAATTGGATAGAGTGCTTGACTACGGATCAAGAGGTTAGGGGTTCGACTCCCTTCGGGTGTGCAAAATACTAAAATCGTATTTTTATAAAGAAAATAAATCGGGTTCCATTATGCAAACTGCATCAGAAGTAATAGTATATGGAACAGCAGTAAAAAATAATTTATTTTTTTGATAAATGCACAGCGGTGCGTTATAATATATAAAATATATATAATATGCAAGAAAGACATAGAGATAGAAATATATATTTCAGCGAACAAGAATATACAACAAAAAAATATGTTATTCCATTTATAAATAATTTTTTGTCAATTAATTCTGATGTTAATGTATTAGAAATTGGTTGTGGAGAAGGCGGGAACTTAAAACCATTTTTAGATTTGGGCTGCAAATGTGTTGGATTAGATTTAAGTCAAAAAAAAATTGAATTAGGAAAGCAAAATTTTAAAAACCACCCTAATAATACTAATTTAAAACTTTTTGTTGAAGATATTTATAAAGTTAATCAAAATAATTTTCAATTTGATTTAATAATAATAAGGGATGTTATAGAGCATATTCCATATCAAGAAAAGTTTATGGAATATGTAAAAAAATTTCTTAGACATAATGGTAAAATATTTTTCGCTTTTCCGCCCTGGCATAATCCTTTTGGCGGACATCAACAAATCTGTTATTCAAAAATATCATTAGTTCCGTTTATTCATCTTTTGCCAAAAAAAATTTATAGATTTGTATTAAAATGTTTTGAAGGAGAAAATTTAATTGTAGAAACTAATAATACGGTAGTTAAAGAACTGATGGATATTAGAGAAACAAGAATTTCTATTGAAAGATTTAGGAAAATTTTAAAACAATCAAACTACAAAGTTTATGAAGAAATTTTATATTTTATTAATCCAAATTATGAAATTAAATTTAAATTAAGACCTAGAAAATTACCTAATATTTTAGCAGCAGTTCCATTTATAAGAAATTTTTATACAACTGCTGTCTATTGTATAGCAGGTTTATAATATAGAACTTATAAGACAATTTCTAAACTTTGTGAAATTATCATAACAATTCAAACAATTATTCCTTAACCTTCGCTAATAGGACGCTATAAGGTTTCATATATATAAAACAGAAATTAATTATTTTTATTTCATCATATCATTGAGGTAGTTATCTAATGTCGCCTTAGTATGCAAACCTGATGTCTTTTTATATACAGTAAAGTCCTTATTTATAAGCACAATAGTTGGCGTATTAATAGTTGCACCATCTCCACTAACTGTTCCAAATGTGGAATAAATATAGTATGCACCCGTAGCACCATCACTTAATAAATTTGGAAAGTTATATCCTTTTTCAGATATATAAGATTTGTAATCCGATACATTACCACGCAATGAAATGCCAAGAACTACAAGGTCTTTACGTTCACTTGCTACTTTTATTACATTTGGTATAGTAGCATTGCAAATACCACAACCTGTTTTCCAAATATACAGCATTGCATACTTTTCTTTGATGTAGTTAGAAAGCGAATCAGGGTCACCTTTCTCATTAATAAACCAAAGATTTACCATAGTAGGAGTAACATTTGCAACCTTTGTTAACTGATAGGATTTACCATTGGTGAGTCCTGATGATATTTTATATTCTGGCTCATCATTCTCACAACTACAGAAAAATATTAAACAAACAGCCAACGCTGTTAAAATTATGGCATATTGCCAACTAAATTTTAAATTTAAATTCATAACTTTATAACAATTTAATTTTTACAAAAATAAGTTTTTTTGAAAAAAAAGTAAATAATTATTTTTCATTCCTACCGTATCGTAACGGCAATCAAAAAAACACAGCGGCTATAAGAAAGTCCGCTGTGTTTTTTTTGTTTATAGCAATAAAGTGTCTCTAAAAATGTTATGGCAAATTTGTTTCAGTATAATGAATATGTAAAAATATATTTTTAGATGCCACCATAACAAATTATTTATGGACAATGATTATCTTTTTTTCTGCCGAACTTATTGATTTGCATCCTAATATATTTATATCTTTTACTTCAAAATTTAGATTGCGATACTTATTTTTTGCTTGATTAATTTCTTCGCCCAAATCACCACCTTTCAAAAATATAAACTTTCCATTATCTTTAATTAACGGAATAGTCCAACCAATTAATTTATCTGTTTTTGCTACTGCCCGAGATAAAATTATGTCGAAGTATTTGTTATATTTTTTTTCATTGCATAAATTTTCTGCTCTATCAAGGACGCAATTTATACCACGTAATTCCGTATGTTGTGCAAGCATTTTTGTTGTATTTATTTTTTTTTTAATAGAATCTAATAATATCATATTTACATCTGGACGGGCAATTTTTAATACTAATCCCGGGAAACCGCCACCAGTTCCTATGTCTAAACATTGTGCTTTTATAGGAATATCAACATATTTTAGTATTGATAAGGAATGTATAAAATGTTTTTCTAAAATATTGCTTTCATCTTGTCGGGATATAAGATTTATTTTTTCATTCCAATATATAAGTTCTTTGTGGTATCGTTTAAATATTTCTATTTGCTTTGGCTCAAGTATAATTCCATTAACAGAAAGTATTGTCCAAAATTCAGTCCAGTCCATATACATAATTACTTTTATGCAAAAATAGTTATTATTTGGAATAAAATATATTATTTAAAAAATAAGATAATGTCTAAAAATTCATACCGCACTTGCTTCGGCATTTCCTTGCATAGTATTAGGGGATTCCGAAACAAGTTCGGAATGACACGTTATTTTATTCTGTTATGCTGAACTTGCTTCAGCATATCCTTATTTCTAAAATAAAACTATTTTCACAAAAAAAACCTTATTTTTGCATAAAATTATACTTATTTTGGTGAAAAATATGTAATATAAAGTATGAACCAATTTTACAGAGTAGGTATAGATATAGGATCTACTACCGTAAAAATAGTATTTACTGTTGATGGAAATATAGTGTTTTCGGACTATCAGCGACATAATGCCGATATATTGAACTCACTTTCTACTTCTTTTTTGAAGGCAAAAAAAGAAGTAGGTGATGCTAATATCAGTATTTTAATTACGGGTTCAGCAGGTATGGGAGTGGCAGAAAAGTTTAATATTCCTTTTAAACAAGAAGTTCTTGCTGCAGCCGAAGTAATAAAACAAAAATATAGCGACATAAAAACATTGATAGATATTGGTGGCGAAGATGCAAAAATGATATTTTTCGAAGAAGGAAAAGTCCCCGATATACGAATGAACGGAAGTTGTGCGGGAGGAACAGGAGCATTTATAGACCAAGTTGCATCATTGTTAGGAATAGAAGTATTAGAAATAAATAAACTTGCTGCCAATTACAAAAATATCTATCCGATAGCATCAAGATGCGGAGTATTTACTAAAACTGATGTGCAAAATCTTATAGCCAAAAATGTTTCACGCGAGGACATAGCGGCTTCTATCTTTAATGCTGTGGCACTGCAAACAATAACTTCATTAGCAAGAGGATATGATATTGTTCCGAAAGTATTTTTTTGTGGCGGTCCGCTAACTTTTTTGACAGAGTTGCCGAAGTTTTTTATGTCTAAATTAAATCTAAAAAAAGAAGATTGTGTGATGTCGGAGCATTCGCAATACATACCCGCTTGGGGATGTGCTATATATGAACCAACAGGAAATGAACAAAGATTAGAAACAAAAATTTCAGATTTTTTACATTTAATACAAAACTTTGGTGATGTTAATACGGACAATTATACAGAACGTTTAGATATACTTTTTAATGACGAAGAAGAATTTATTTTATGGAACAAAGAAAAAGAAAAAACTAAAATTAAGATACTTGACATCACTGAAATAGACGATAATGATAACTTTTATTGTGGTATAGATTCGGGTTCTACAACGACAAAAATAGTCGTTATAAACAGCAACGAAGATATAGTTTTTTCTTATTATAATAAGAATAATGGCAAGCCACTTGATGCAATAGTTAATGGCTTTTCAAAGTTGCAAAATAAATTAGACGAAACAGGAAAAACAATGAAAATAACTAAAAGTGCTGTTACAGGATATGGCGAAGACCTTGTTAAAACTGCATTTAATATTGATTATGGTATTGTTGAAACAATAGCACATTACACTGCGGCAAGGAAGTTTAAAGACAATGTTAGTTTTATTTTGGACATAGGTGGGCAGGATATGAAGGCAATATTTGTAGATAATGGTGCTATAAATCGTTTAGAAGTAAATGAAGCGTGTAGTTCGGGTTGCGGAAGTTTTATAGAGGGTTTTGCTAATAGTTTGAAATACAGCGTATCCGATTTTGCAAATTGTGCTTGTTTTGCTACCCATCCTTGTGATTTAGGGACTCGTTGCACAGTATTTATGAACTCAAAAGTAAAACAATTTTTACGTGAAGGTGCAACAATATCAGATATAGCAGCAGGACTGGCATACTCAGTAGTTAAAAATTGTTTGTATAAAGTATTGAAGATAAAAAATCTTGCTGAATTAGGATGCAATATCGTAGTTCAGGGCGGAACATTTAGAAATAAATCCATAATAAAAGCATTAGAAAAATTAGTAGAACAAAACGTAATTTGTTCTAATATTCCCGAACTAATGGGTGCCTACGGTGCCTCATTATACGCAAACAGAACGTAGAGAATGTGCTATAATAAGTTTTGCACCACCTAAATTATAAGAATATGCTGAAGTTTTATAGAAAGGTTTTTTCATAAAAAAACATTATTTTTGTATAAATTAATTAAAGATAACTAATATGGCAGTAAAATTACTTCTCGTTGATGATTCTATTTTTATGAGGAACGCTATTAAAAAAATGTTAGCAGTCCCCGAAATAGAAATAATAGGAACTGCAAATAACGGCAAAGAAGCAGTAGAAAAAAATCTCTCACTCCACCCCGATGTAATTCTTACAGATATAGAAATGCCCGTAATGGACGGATTAGAAGAAATTAAACAAGTAATGGCAACTAATCCTACTCCAATTATCGTTTTTTCTTCATTATCTAAAGAAGGTTCAGAAGTTACAATGAAAGCATTAGAATACGGAGCATTGGACTTCGTATCTAAAGAATCTACACCGCAAGAATCATCTACTGCCAAAGATGAACTAATAAAAAAAATAGTTGCCTGGGGTTCTAATAAATTTGTTAGAGCAAACTTAAAAGCAAAATTTAGTCGTTCAGGTCATACACAAACTGCTATACAACCCGAACCTAAAATAGTTCCTAAAACTCAATCACTTGTTTCGCCTAATTATACAGGTAATAAACGCCGACCAAAAGCCGAAGATATTAAAATTGTTTGTATAGGCATTTCAACAGGCGGACCTGTTGCTTTGCAAGAAGTAATACCCGCCATTTCTGCTAATTATCCTGTTCCGATACTTATAGTTCAACATATGCCACCACATTTTACTGCAAGTTTAGCAAATAGGTTAGACCAAACTTCCGCTTTAAAAGTTGTAGAAGCCGAAGATGGCATCCAACTAAAACCAGGAACAGTATATATAGCAAAAGGCGGATACCAGATGCTCGTATCTAAACACGATACATTACAAGTTACAGATAAAATTAAAGGCGAACTATTTAATCCGTCTGTAAATGTTATGGTGAACTCTGTAGTTGATGTATATAAAGATAAAGCAGTTGGAATTATAATGACGGGTATGGGAAATGATGGACAAATAGCACTAAATAACTTAAATAAAGCAGGCGGTTATGTGATAGCACAATCAAAAGATAGTTGCGTTGTAGCAGGTATGCCCGGCTCTGTGATAGATAATAAAATTGCACACGAAGTTCAGCCCTTACACAATATAGCAGGAACAATCTCTTCATTCTTTCATAAAAAAAGTGAAACGGATTCAAAATAGCAGTACATTTGTCCTGCTAAAGCAGTATCCGTTTACTGCTAAAGCAGTATCCGTTTACTGCTAAAGCAGTATCCGTTTACTGCTAAAGCAGTAAATTTTACTACTTATTTAGCATCCGTTTTAAGTAATTTTTACATAATTACACTTTTTTTGATACAAATAACAGATTTAAAATATTTTTCTATACTTTTTTATTCTCTTATCTTCCTTTTTCATTGCCCCAAATTATTTTATGTAATTGCAATTGCATTCTAATTACTTCCCTTATTTTTGCATCTTTTACCGACAAAATTAGTTCTGCTAAATCACTATATCTTATCGCCGATGCTACTGCTGAAAACAAGATATTATCTACTTTTTCATCCAAATTATACCTTTTTATTACGTCAATACTCCAATAAAAATCATCTTTACTCGCTATTACAAACTTGATTTCATCTCTTTTATTTAAGTAATTTATATTTTCATAAAGGTTATTTTTAGCCATCCCTGACGCAGGACATTTTATATCCATTATCTTTATTATTTCCTTATCTAACCCCGCTAATAGCACACTACCATTAGTTTCTATCGCAACTTCATACCCTAATTTTACTAATTTATTGGCTAATTCTTTGGTTTCACTCTGTATTAGTGGTTCGCCGCCTGTTATTTCCACAAAATTACAATCATATTTTTTTACGCAATCAATAATTTCTGTTGCGAGCATTTCATTAGCATTTACGCTATTAGAAGCATATTCGGTGTCGCACCATTTACAATTTAGGTTGCATCCTGCTAATCTAACAAAGACACATAACTTCCCTATTTTTGTGCTTTCACCTTGCAATGAACAAAAAATTTCACTAACTTTAATCATTTATTTACAAATATACATTATTTTTTTATTATAAAAAGCACGGAGGCAAGCCCCCATACTAATTTACCACCCCTACCCCTCCACAGGAGGGGAACAGTTCCCCTCAGAGGAGGGGTGTCATTTGCTGAAGCAAATGACGGGGTGGTTCTGTTGTTATGCCGCAATTGACACGGCATCTCCTTATTTAACTCACATCATTTTCCTTGATATTGGTCTTTATGGTCTTCGCAATAACCACAAGCATTTTTAGTTTCGTTAGGGCAAATGCCGTCCCATTGGTCTTTATGTGTTGGCACTTGTGAACAATAACCACACTTATTTAACGTATTGTTTTGGCAACGAACACCTGAATTTGTTTTTGCCAAACACTTGATAGAACTTGGCAATTGTTCGCCATCGCAAGGTGGCAAAACTGCTTTACATCTTTTAGATGTCTCTAATTGTGTCGCACAATCTGTATTTGTCGGCTCGGTTGTATCATCTTTTTTACAGCCAAATAATACAAAAATTAAAGCGAATAATAAAAGTATTTTCTTCATTTTTTCAACTCCATATTATAATTTAAAATGCTCATTCCAGCCCTTTTTATCGGCGGTATCGCTGTATTGTATATCTAAAATTGTATCGTATAATTTCTGTGAAAGTTGACCAATTTTGTTGTCGTTGATAACCATATTTTCGGTTTTGTAAGTTAATTGACCGACAGGCGATATTATTGCTGCTGTGCCTGTGCCAAAGCATTCTTGCAGTTTTCCTGTTTTATGTGCATCTATTATTTCTTGTATTTCGATGCGTCTTTCACTTACTTTTATGCCCATATCTTTTGCTATTTCTAATATGCTCATCCGCGTAATTCCAGGCAAAATTGAACCTTGTTCCAATGTTGGAGTTATCAATTCGCCATCAATCAAAAACATTATATTCATTGCTCCAACTTCGTCTACATATTTGAACTCTACGCCGTCGAGCCATAACACTTGCGAAAAACCTCGTTCGCGTGCTTTTGTGCCGCCATATAACGATGCTGCATAATTTGCCGCCGCTTTGGTAAATCCTAATCCGCCACGAACTGCACGAACATATTTATCTTCTACCAGTATTTTTATCGGCTCCAAGCCGTTAGCATAATACGATGCAACAGGCGAAGTGATTATCATATACAAGTATTCAGACGATGCTTGGACTCCTAAAAAATTGCCCGAACCGATTATAAAAGGACGTAAATAAAGAGATTGTCCCCTTTGTTTAGGAATGAATTTTTGGTCTGTCCTAACCAATTCTTTCATCGCCTCTATCTGAAAATCCACATCAATAGAAGGCATACATAATCTTTCGCCTGACATATTTAACCGTTCTGCATTTTTTCTCGGTCTAAATATATTTGCATTGCCAGTTATATTGCCGCTTGCGTCCATACAATTAAATGCTTTTAATCCTTCAAAACAAGATTGAGCATAATGAAACGTGCAAAGCGCCGGCTCAAATGAAAGCGGACCATAAGGAACAATTTCACCATTATTCCATCTACCATCTTTATATTTTGCTATAAAAAAATGGTCCGAAAAATATACACCGAAACGCAAATTATTCCAATCTATTGCGTTATATCGTGTATCAGTATTTTTTGTGATATTAAATTGCATCTTTAATACTCATCTTTTTATTTAAATAAAAACAAATATACGTTTTTTTTTTTATTTATCGGCTTATTGATTTTAAAAAAACATCAAAATATCAACCTATTATTTAACATTCTCGGAAATCTATATATAAAATACACTAAATGGTTATACATATTTTCAAAAAAAACGTTATTTTTGAATTTTAAATAAAAATATTTGCTTATATAATGTTTAAAATCAAAAAATCAAATGTATTTAATGTTATTGGACTAAATATCAAATTTGCCGATATTAGCAAAAAATATCAACTAATACTTTTAACAAGCACACTGATATTAGTGGTAGCAATATCGCTATCTATCTGGATACCGAAAGTCGTGGAAGATGTTTTAATAGGTGACTTCAAAGATATACATAATAAAATAGTAAATATGACAGCAGATAAAATTGCATTCCATTTATCGGAAAGCGATTTAGTAGAAGATAAAACAATTTTTGAATCTGCAACTAAGTATGTTATGGAGATACCTATAACTACGCATATATTCATCTATAATAATAAGAAAAATAGTATCTTTAAAAAAGTAAAATATGATTTCCCCCCCCATATACAATTATATAGACCAGGATATAGTACCGATAATGAAATAGATTCTACGTTAAGATTGTATATAGTGAATACTGAAGTAGTTTATAAAGATGTTGTATGTGGCTATATTAGTTGTGTATTTAGTATGGAAGAGTTGGATAAAACAATAACTAATACGCAATATTGGGTAGTGATGATATGTATGTTAATACTGCTATTTGGAATTCTTACTACTGTTTTTATCTCCAATTTAATCTCTAAACCGTTAAACGTTCTGCTTGCTACCTTTAGGAGAATTGCAGGTGGTGACCTGTCTATTAGAGCAACCATTAATACTAATGAAGAGTTCGGGCAATTAGCAAGAACATTTAACAAAATGGTTAATAATTTGGAGGATTCGTATTTTGAACTTTCGGATACTAATAGAAATATGGAGTTAAAAGTTGAGCAAAGAACACAGCAATTAAGGAACCAAATTGAAGTTAGAACTATGGCAGAAGAAAAACTTAAAACAACGAACAAAATGATTAACTACATAATCAATGCTTCACCGCTACCTATATTAACTCTTTCTACTGAATTTAAACTAAAAACAGCATCACCTTCGTTTACTAAAATATTTAAATATGAAGAATATGAAGTTATTGACCGAGTTTTACCTTTTGTTGTTAAGTCCGATTTAGACATTGTAAAAGAGTCATTTATCTCGCTAAATGCACCAAATAAAGTAGAACGTATTATTGCAATGGGAAGAAGAAAAGATGGTATTCCTATAGATTTAAATATAACTGCTGTAGCCGAATTTGACGACAATAATAAAAAGTTCGGCTATATTGCTATTATTGATGATATTACAGAAACATTGCTTGCCGAAAAGGCACTCAAAGAAAGTGAAACGAAATACCGTTCTTTGATTGAGGATTCCATAGTAGGTATTGGATTGATTAAAGATAATTTTTTCGTGTTTGCTAACACTGCACTACTTGAAATATGGAAATGCAAAACATTAGGAGAGTTCATAACTGTTCCATTTACGGAACTCGTAGAAAGTAGTTTTAGGAATTATGTTCTTGAAATACAAAACTTCCAAACAGATGACCAAAATAAGCAAAATAACAAAGATAGTAACGAGCAAGAAATTAAAATTATGTGCTTCGACGGGACCGAAAAATATGTCCATATGGCTTCTAACGTTTTATACCTTGATACTGATGTAATGATACAAATTACTTTCGTTGATGTCACCGATAGAAAAATTGCTGAAAACGAAATGGTCCGACTAAACGAAGAACTCGAAGAAAGAGTAATTGATAGGACATCTAAACTTAACAAAACATTAGTAGACCTAAGAAACGAAATGGCACAAAGAGCAAGATTAACCAAAGAATTACAAGTAAAAAGCGAGATATTAGAAAGAACTACAAGTTTTTGTGTCGTATTTAATAAAAAAGGAGGAATTGACTATCTTACCCCATATACAGAAAATCTTGTCGGTTTTGCAAAAGACGAGTTAATCGGCGACAAACACTGGGAAAAACTTAAAGGAAAGATTAACGGAAGCGAAGAATTAAACATCCAAACAATAGAAAACTGGTTCAGTGATACTAATACATTGGGAGTAAGTTATATATTAGAAATTGATTATAAGAACGAGTTCACTAAATACTTCCGATTAAGCAACAGTTTAGGGCAATTAAATACTTTAATCGTGGCAGGTGCCGAAATAACCGAACAAATGAAAACACAAAAAACACTCGTAGAAATGGGCGAAAAATTAGAAAAAACATTAGAAAATGAAAAAGAATTAAACGAACTAAAAACAAGATTTATTTCTATGGTCAGCCACGAATTTAGAACGCCACTAACAGTTATCCTAAACTCCGCAGGAGTAATTGAACAAGCATTCGAAAGCAACAGAGCAGATATCGGAATGCAGTATTTAGATAAAATTAATAAGAGCGTTCTGACAATGAATCAACTGATGGAAGATGTGCTTTTAATCGGTAAAGGACAAACTCATAAAGTTAAAATTGTAAACGATATGGATTTTGTGCTATTTGTTGAAAATTCAATAAAAGATATACGTGAAGCATACCATTATGAAAGCGGCGTAGTTATGAATATTAAAGACGAATGCAAACCATTTTATTCAGATGAACCAACTATAAAACACATTGTCCATAACCTCATCACAAACGCACTCAAATACACCACTAACGGCAAAGATGTAACCATTACTATAGAAAAAAACAACGACAACGAACTAATATTTACCGTTGCCGATCAAGGTATTGGTATCCCTGAACAGGATTTAAAACTACTATTTTCTAATTTCTTTAGGGCAAGCAATGTAGGAAAAATATCGGGGACAGGTCTCGGCTTGCACATAGTAAAGCAAAGTGTAGACAACCTACTCGGCAAAATCTATGTAGATAGCGTAGTAAATGTAGGAACCACATTTAAGGTCATTCTCCCAATGGACATCCGCCAGCAACTCCGCGAAATGTTCGGTTAAGTATAAAAAATACTTTTAGCACGGGGGCAAGCCCCCGTGTTGAAATAGATGCAAAATATTGTTAAAATACTTATCATCCCGAAGTAAATTCGGAATGACAAGGTTTTTTATAAAAAGATGCCGTGTCAAGCACGGCATAATATTTTTAGAAGTTACTATTTTTTATGTATGGTTAAAAAACTATATCACATTAATACTTTTTAGCAATCCTTTAAGTGTCTCATAAACATTAGATTTTATGTGAATAAAATCATCTACTCCTGCTTCTTTAAACGCATCAATATAATCCTTCGGAAGTCCTGCAAGAATTACTTTAATATTTGGTTTTTGCTTTTTTAATTCTGCTACATAATTAGGAACAACTTCAGGATAAATATCATCAGTAGAGCAAATAACAACTATCGGTGCATTTATTTTTTCTATATTTGCAATAGCATCTTTGTCAGTTAAATATCCTTGTCCCATTGTAATTTCAAAGCCGCCAACTGCAAAGAAATCATTAGAAAAATCTGCTCTCGGTTTGTATTGCTTAAGTGTTCCAAAGCATTCGAAATACATTTGCGGTGCTTTTCCTGTTTTAGTTTTATAATTATTTGCAGCAAAACGTAATTCTTCGAATAGTTCAGCAGTTCTGTAAGTAGGAAGTGGTTTGCATTTTATAGCATCAGTTTTTGGTTTTGTTGCAAAAATATCAGCAATAGTAGCATCATTATTATATGCTTCAATCATTTTTGCAATTCTATCTTCCCATTTAGCAGTCCAAATTGGTTGTGTATTTACATCTTTTTTTCTTGCTTTAACTTCATCTAAATGCTTAATTACTTCTTCGGATTTAACTTTAATAACAGAATCAACAGGTGCTTCAAGTAGGTTTGGATACTTATTTGTTCCGAGAATTGTATCGCGTCTGAAAGCAACATTTTCTTTTCTTTTATTAACAACATCAGTAATATCATCTTGAATTTTGCTTGAGAATAGTGCATCAGATATACCACCAATTTTTTCAATTTCGCGGAAAATATTCCATACTTCAGTAATAATTTTATCTGTTAGTGTTTCAATATAATATGAACCACCCGCAGGATCAATAGTATCAATAATATGTGCTTCATCTTTTAGGATATTTTGAATATTGCGAGCAACACGCCTTGAAAAATCTGATGGCATACCAAGTTCTTCATCAAAAGTTCCAATATGTAAACTATTTACACCTGCTAAAACAGCGGCTAATCCTTCGGTAGTTCCGCGAAGAATATTTACAAAAGGGTCAAATTTAGTTGTATAAACCTTTGATGTAAAAGTATGTATTTGCATTTTTTGTGATTCTTCATTTCCGCCAAACTCTTTAATAATTTTAGCCCATATCACTCTTGCAGCACGGATTTTAGAAAGTTCTATAAAGAATTTTATTCCTACTGAAATATTAAAATGAATGTTTTTTGCAATCTCATCTATATTAATACCTCTTTTAAGAAGTTCTTTAATATACATAACAGCAGTAGATATAGAATATGCTAACCCTTGTGTTGCAGTAGCACCTGAATTATGATAAGTGCAAGCATCAATAGAAATAGCAGATATATTGCCATTCGTTGTATTACATTCTTTTACTAATGCTGTCATATCATCAAATAGAACATCAACAGGCGTAGGTAATTCACCACTTCTAACTATTGCATTTGTTAAATCAAAACCAAAATTAACATTTAGTTTTGACTTATCAATTTTATGCTTATCGCAATATGCAAAAAACAATGCTGCCAGTTCAACATTACAAGGCACAGGAGTGCAGGACGGAAGAAAAGTTATTAGATATTTTGTAATATCTATTCCATCAAACAAATCTTCTAAATCCTTAATATCATTTATTTGCACACCCGCACAAACATAATCCTTCCATTCACTATCTCCTTCGTAAAAACTCGGGAACATAGAACGGCAATTACAAACGCTGATTGCTATAGCATCTTGTCCTGATTCTAAATCTTTTTTCAATGCATCGTTCAGCATTTTAGGTATTGGATAACTATATGCTTGGCTAATTTTCCAACTTGTAGTTTTATATCCAGTAGAACATATTCCACGATTATAAGGAAAACTGCCTGGCAACGATTCGGCGAGATATTTTACTTTATCTCTATCTGCTTCGTTATAGATTGGCTGCAAATCAATACCTTCATATGTTTTGGTGATTAATTTTTTTTCGAAAGGCACGCCTTTTAGAGTATCTTCTGCGGCTTGTCGCCATTCTTGGTAGGTCGGAATTGAAAATTCGGACAACAATTCTTTTTGATTAGACATAATATATAATTTAATTTATTTCTAAAATCATTTATCTTTAAGTACAAAAATAAGTATTTTTTTTTAATTGCAAGTTATATTTAAATAAGAACCGCCTATATAACTCGTTTCGGCATCACTAATAAGGAGATGCCGAAACAAGCACGGTATGTTGGGATGCAAAAGTTTTATTTTTAGAGGTCACTGATTTATGTTGTTTACCATCTAAAATGTGCAAATGCTTTATTTGCTTCTGCCATTCTATGAACGTCATCGCGTTTTTTAACGGCATTTCCTTCACCTTTGGAAGCGGCTATAAGTTCAGCTGCAAGACGTTGTGACATTGTATGATCTCTTCTTGCTGTGGCATAATTTTTCAGCCATCTTATAGCAAGTGTTTGTCTTCTTGCTGCTCTTACTTCAACAGGTACTTGGTAGGTGGCACCGCCGACTCTTCTTGAACGGACTTCCGTTTGTGGTGCGACATTTGCGATTGCTTGTTTAAACACTTCTAAAGGGTCCTGTTGTGTTTTATTTGCTACTTGTTCCATAGCATTATACATTATTCTGCGAGCAGTATTTTTTTTGCCATCGAGCATAAGGCAATTAACGAACTTTGTTACAACCGTATCTTTAAATTTTGGGTCGGGCGTAA
Organism: Bacteroidota bacterium; assembly: GCA_009777815.1. Taxonomy (GTDB): domain Bacteria; phylum Bacteroidota; class Ignavibacteria; order Kapaibacteriales; family UBA2268; genus WRLB01. Next base: position 2,968 of record WRLB01000002.1, on the reverse strand, counting down.
TTCTTCTTTTTTCAGCGCGTCTTTTTCTCATTATTTTATATTATTGATTTATTATCTTACAAAATTATTTTTACAAAAATAAGGTTTTTTTTAGAAAAAAAAGTTATAATATAATTTTAAAAACGTCTATATCTTTTACTAATCGGCAATCTATAAAAATAACATTTCCTTGTTTTATGCGAGGAGATGCTAAAATAAGTTCGGTATGACATTTATAATTATATCAATTTTTAATCCTATAAAATATAATTAAAAATAACATAACAATGCCCGCCAGACCGACAATATATAACAAAAAATAATTAATAACTCCAATAATACTTATATTCGGAGACGCATTTAATTTGTTCATAGATAAAGTATAAATAGCAATATCATTTGATGGAACAGAAAATACTAAAGCATCAGTCCCTTTACTTATATTAAAATTAGTATTATTAGTTTTTGCAATCATAATATGGTCAATATCTTTTGTTCCCGTTCTGAAACTCAATTTTTTTTTTTCATTTGGATTAAGTTTTATATACAAGCAAGGACGGAAGTTAATAATAGGAGTAATCGGTATCCATTCGTTAGAATAACTTAAACGACCAATAAAAAATACTTTTTGCATAGTATCTTCATTATTAGTAATAATAACATTTTGCGTGCTATCAGGTGGAAAAATAGATTGCATAAATTCAGGAAGCAATATATTAATACTTTGTATAAAAAATATAATAGCAAAAATAATTGGAATAACTTTGTTTTTGATTACATTAATAATAGTTGTTTTTTTTATATTGTTATCATCATCATTTTTGCTATTATTTCTATTTTTAATTGCATTTATAATTAGTTGTATAAATATAATCAATGAAATTAAACTAAATACAATTAAAATAAAATCTATATATTTCAAATTAAAATATTGATTGAAGTGTAGCATATTTACTATATTTTTCATTAAAATAGTAAAAAAAACAGAATAAAAAAAAACAGCGGAACGTAGCCCGCTGTTAATGAAGTATTACTAATTCAAATTAAAAACTACTCAAATTTAATTGAAGCAATACATTTTTCAAAAATAGGAAGATAATCTGCTTCTTCAGGAACAAACCAATTCATAGATATTCTGAAAAGATTGTCGCCTTTTTTAGCGAAGAACACTCTTCCTTTTATGTTTTTGCCTGGAGTCCAGTTCATTACAAAAGCGTCAATACCACCGACTTTTGTGTCTGAAATTGATGGAGAACCAGGATATTTTGATGCTAATTCTGTAGCAGATTTTTTGAAGTCACCTGATTGAGAAGCATCAATAACATCAACTTGGATATTACAATCACCTCTTCTGTCGCCGATATAATTATATGCAGCAAGCGTATTAGGGGCATTAACTTTTCCTAAATAAAAATTATCAGGAATAGAAATAGTAAAGCCCGTCCCACTTTTTTGAACTAAATTAGCCGAAGGAGGTGGCAATTCTTCTGTCACTGTAAGCGTATCAGGTGCGTTACTTTGCGTTATTGCAAGCGATACGCTTGCTATAATTTTATCAAAATCAGGTGCATATTTTTCCCAAGAACCACCAAATGTTTCTATTTTTAGCGTGGTATATGTTATTGCATCTTTGGAAGCAACGATTAGGACACCTTTAAATTCTCCATCATTTAAAGGAAAACTATAATCAAATCTTTTGCCCTGAACACCATCAATGGTGATAGCAGATTGCTTATAAATACTTGCATCAAATCTTTTGCTGATAACATCTTCTTCTGTTTTAGTAGAATCTATTTTAGCAACAAAAAGATCTATCATAGCACCAGGGAAGCCATCTGATGCGTAGTCAAGGAAACGAGGTCTTGCATCGTTCGATGAGAACACAATAACTCTTTGTCCTTGCGTAGTAGTTGCCTGCCAGTTTTCTGGGTATTGAATAGAAAACTTTAATGGAACGTCAGTATAAGTTTTCAGTCCTGCGATTTCAACAGGGTCCGGACCACTTTTACAGGCACTTATCATTAAACAAATAAATAATGATAATAATAGAGTGTAATTTACTCTTTTCATTAAAAATCTCCGATATATTTTAATAATAATACAAAAATAGTATTTTATTTTAAAAATTATTATACAATAAGGCAATGCTAAAATAAATTCAGTGTGACAGATAAAAAATATTTTTGCATAAAAAATTGTTTTTATTTCAGTTAAAAAAAAAGTTATTTTTGTAAAAAATATAAAATAAGTATTATGGCAGAAGAAAAATACACACCTGAAATCATATTGCAAATGTTCGCAGAATCAAAAAAAGAAGCAAATGAACTTCGCGAGCAAATTAAAGAGATGTCTGCAGCAGCAGATAAAAGATCCGCCGAAACCGACAGAATGATAAAAGAAAATTCTGCAGAAACTAATAAAAAAATAAAAGAACTTACTCGCAATATCGGTGGAATAGCCGAAGGTAATGGCAAAATGGCAGAGCAAATGATATATAACTCATTAGAAAGAGATATGAAATTCGCAGGAATAGATTTTTACTATATAGAGAGGAATAAAAAAAGAAAAATAAAATTACTTAATTTAGAAGGCGAATATGATATAGTTCTAACGAATGGCGATACCATTGGAATAATAGAAACAAAATACCAAGTTCGGAAAAAAGATATATTAAAACTTATAACAACACAATTAGAAAACTTTAGAAAACTTTTCAAAGAATATGAGAATTATAATATAATTTTGGGAGTCGGTGGCATTTTTTTTGATGCCGATGCAGAGAAAGAAGCAAAAGAGAAGGGCATCGCTGTAATCAAAGTTACCACCGAAAATGTTGAATATTTTACAGAAGGAATAAGAATATATTAAAAAAATAAAAAATTTGGAAATTAGAAAAAAAAGTTTATTTTTGTATTCTAATAAAATTGATACTAACTTTTTAAAATAAATATTAAGGATTAAAGCAATGTTTAAATCAAAACATTATCAA
>WRLB01000001.1 GCA_009777815.1 Bacteroidota bacterium | reverse complement strand
AAAAACAAATTATAATAAATGCACTAAATAGTAATAATTATTTTCTAATTCAAGGTCCGCCGGGGACAGGCAAAACATCTTTTATCCTACGCTATCTTACGCAAATACTTTTTAATAATACTAATGAAAATGTGTTATTAGTTGCTTATACTAATAGGGCGGTAGAAGAGATTTGTTCTAATCTTATTAAAATAAAAAATGTTTTGCCTGATTTTGATTTTATTCGTATCGGAAGTCCTGAAAATAGCCAATACACCGAGCATTTATTATCTAATATCGGAATTGATGAATTTGAAAAAAGAATATATAATTGTCGCATATTTGTTACAACAATTTTAACAGCCCATTCGCAACAAGAACTATTTTTTATAAAAGATATTGATACAATAATAGTTGATGAAGCAGCACAAATACTGGAATCTAATATTATAGGTTTGTTATCAAAATGTAAAAGATTTATAATGATTGGTGATGAAAAACAACTGCCACCTATTAGTATTCAGCAAGAGAAGTATTTAAAAGTTAATGATAAAATGTTAGTAGATATAGGATTAAATAATCTAAAATGTTCTTTATTTGAACGACTTTTGAAAATATGTAAAACAAAAAATTATCCTGCTTTTGCTTTATTAGATAAGCAATATCGTATGTCTAATGAAATAATGTCGCTTGCTAATTCGCTGTTTTATGATAATAAGTTAGTATTAGGTGATGAGTGTTTAGAAAAAGAAGATAATAAAGTTATGGAGTATAGTTATAGCGAATTCTTTTCGGCATTCCCTTTTAACAAAAGCGATTGCTTTTTTATAAATACGCCCGCAGAAAAACATTCTAAAATAAATAGCACAGAAGTAAATATAATAGTAAAATTAATAACAAAAATTAAAGAAAAAATAGCAATTAATAACAAAACTATTGGAATTATTTCTCCTTGGCGAATGCAATGTAACGACATAAGAAACAAATTAAATGAAGATGATAAAAATAAAATAACTATTGATACAGTAGAAAGATTTCAAGGTTCAGAACGAGATATAATAATATTATCATTAGCAACAAATTCCTCGTATTTACTAAATATACTTTCTAATAAAGCACTAATAGACGATTTAGTTGTAGATAGAAAATTAAATGTAGCAATCACTCGTGCAAAAAAGAAGTTAATAATACTCGGCAACTACGAAATACTATCGCAAGACGACATCTACAAAAAACTAATAGATAAAGTTAATAAAGTTGTTTAGTTGCTGTAACTAATTTTACATCTACTTTAACACGGGGATTAATCCCCGTGCTAATTTTAACTAAATATTATAGAACGAGCAAAAATATATTAGAAATTTCTAAAATAAATTAGAAAAACCTGTTCAACAATTAGAAATTTCTAAAATAAATTAGAAATTTCTAAAAATAATTAGAAAAACCTGTTCAACAATTAGAAATTTCTAAAATAAATTAGAAATTTCTAAAAATAATTAGAAAAACCTGTTCAACAATTAGAAATTTCTAAACAAAAATCTGTCATTCCGAACTTGTTTCGGAATCTACTAATATTAACAAGGAGATGCTGAAATAAGTTCGGAATGACAAGTAACAAAAAGAACATTATCACTCATCTTTCTTCTTTTTTTCTAAATTGATTACTTTTCTGATGAAACTATAAAATGCACCAAATATGCCAATACCACTCAAAATTAAAGTCCATATCGGCGATGTATCAAATTGTTTGTCAAGCCACCAACCTCCCAAAACAAACACACCAATAGTTATTGACATCTGCAAACCTAAATTTAAAAATGGTCCCACAGATTGATAAATTTGTTTTCTTTCATTATAACTTTCATTGTTTTTGTTTTCCATTTTCTTACATTATTCCCCATTTTTTGAATTGCTGTGACATTTTTGATTTTTTACCCAGCGACAAACTTTTCATCATTTTTTGCATATCTTCAAATTTTTTCAGCAACATATTAACTTGTTGCACACTATTACCGCTTCCTCTGGCAATTCGCATCCTTCGGCTACCATTTATAATTTTAGGGTTGCTTCTTTCTTGTTTCGTCATAGAATTAATAATTGCTTCCATACGAATTAAGCCCGTATTATCAACATTAGTATCTATTAATTTTTTATCCATACCGGGCAACATACCTACAAGGTCTTTAATATTTCCCATCTTTTTCAGCATTTTAAGTTGGTCTAAAAAATCATCAAAAGTAAATTGGTTCTTTCTTATTTTTTCTTCAAGTTCTTCTGCTTTTTTATCATCTATTTCTCGTTCTGCTCTTTCTACCAAAGTAAGAATATCGCCCATTCCAAGAATGCGCGATGCTATTCTATCAGGATAAAATGGTTCTAAATCATCTATTTTTTCTCCGACACCAACAAATTTAATTGGTGCCCCTACTACTTTTAATACGGACAAAGCAGCACCACCTCTTGTATCACCATCCATTTTAGTTAGCACAACTCCTGTTAAAGATAGCAAATCATTAAATGCTTTCGCAGTATTAACAGCATCTTGTCCTATCATTGCATCACATACAAAAAGCGTCTCTGTCGGCTTGCTAATTAAAGATACGTCTTTAACTTCTTGCATCATTTCTTCGTCAATAGTTAATCTACCTGCAGTATCAATAATTACTACATCGCGAGCAAATTTTTTGGCATATTGTATTGCATTTTGAGCAATTTGAGGAGCAGAATTGTCTTCTGAAAATACAGGAATATTTATTTGTTCGCCGAGTTGTTTCAATTGTAATATAGCGGCAGGGCGGTGTATATCACAAGCAACAAGTAGAGGTTGCCTTCCTTTTTTGCGAAGATTTTTAGCCATTTTAGCACAAAACGTTGTCTTACCTGAACCTTGCAATCCTGCCACAAGAATAATAGTTGGTGGTTGCGGTGCTAACATAAGTTCGCTATTTTTATTTCCCATTGTTTCTACAAGTTCATCGTGGACTATTTTCACGATAACTTGCTCGGGACGTAGCATACCTTTTACTTTTGTGCCGAGTGCTTTTACTTTTACTTGCTGAACGAAGTCGTTGGCTACCTTAAAATTAACATCGGCATCTAAAAATGCTTTTCGTATTTCTTTTAATGCTTCTGCTATATTATCTTCTGTTATGGTTGCTTTGCCGCTTATTTTTTTTAGTGCGAGTTCTAATTTTTCTTGTAAATTTTCAAACATTACTTTATTGCAATTACTTTATTACTGATTGCAAAAATACGAAAAAAGATGAAAATAAGTGGATACTACTAAAAATGTCAAGCACGACATAACTTTTTAGTAGTTCTCTTAAATATTTTAAAAGAGGTATCTTAATTACCAATAATATCTATGGCAAGGTTATAAATTATTTCTACTTGCTGTTCTAATGTTATATTAGAATTGTCTATTTTTATTGCGTCATCTGCCATATATAATGGTGAAACCGCACGTGAAGAATCATATTTATCTCTGCTTGATATTTGCTCTGATACTTCATCAAAAGATAGATTATTTACCCCTGCCTGTTTATTGTATTCAAGCCATCTTCGTTTTGTTCGTTCTTCGAGAGATGCTGTAAGAAAAATTTTTAATTCGGCGTTGGGGAATACTATTGTTCCTATATCTCTGCCGTCCATAACGCAACATTTTCTTTCTCCGAGTTTTCGCTGAATATCTACAAGTTTTTTTCTAACGTGTTCATTAGCACTGACGGGACTAACATACTGATTTACTAAAACGGAACGTATCTCTTCGCTCACATCTGTGCCATTAAGCAGTGTTATCTGTCCGTTATCGGATGGTTTTAATTCTATGCTGATATTACTAATAGTTTTAGCGAGATTTTCGTTATTAAGTTCTGTTTTAGAATTAAGATAAGCAAGAGTGACTGCTCTATACATTGCTCCTGTATCTATGTAGATATATTTTAATTTAGTTGCTAACAACTTTGCGGTTGAAGTTTTTCCTGCCCCTGCTGGACCATCTATTGCTATTATGATTTTTCGCATATATTTCGAATTTTTATGGCAATTTACTATTTTTTTGTTAAATGTTCTAACTGTTTAAATACAGTGCGGGATGGAAGAATATTTGAAGTTGTATTTTTAGAGGTTACCAATAATTTAAATATTTTTAGTATTTTTGTATAATTATATTTTATTTTTAAGGAATATATAATGGTAAAATTAACTTATATTGGGCATTCTGCATTTGTTGTATCGGATGGGAATAACATAATAGCAATAGACCCTTTTATTACAGGTAATCCGACTGCAACTATTAAAGCAGCAGACATTAATCCTAATTTCATAGTATTAACCCACGCACACGGCGACCATCTCGGAGACACAGTAGAATTAGCAAAATCTAATGATGCTACTGTTATTGCTGTTAATGAATTAGCAATATATCTCGGCACAAAAGGATTAAAATATCATCCCCTTCATATCGGTGGCGAGTTTCAGTTTCCTTTCGGAAGTGTAAAATTAACTATCGCACATCACTCATCGGTGAACGAAGAAGGAGTATATATGGGTCCTCCTGCTGGTGCTATAATTAATATAGGTGGTAAAAAAATATATCACACCGGCGATACAGGATTGTTTTCAGATATGCAACTTATCGGCGAAATAAGCCAACCTGACGTAATGCTTGTTCCTATTGGTGATAATTTTACGATGGGAATTGAAGATGCCGTTAAGTCAGTGCAATTTGTTAAACCTAAATTAGCAATTCCTATGCACTATAATACTTTTCCTGTTATTTTAGCCGACCCGAATGAGTTCGTTACTAAAGTTAAAGCAAATAATTTTAATTCAAGAGTAATGGAATTCGGCGAAACAATTGAAATTTAGTTTATTACTAAAGACATAATTTATTCATGATACTAAAACACTGCCTTCGGGTAGTGTTTCTTATATAGTCAAGTTGGCAAGTTATATAAGAAAAAAACGTATTTTTTTTCAAAAAAAAAGGAAATTAGAAACAAAAAGTGTATAATTATATTTATTGTTATCTAATACCTTGTTTATTTTAAGATTTTTTATTAATGTAATAAATTATTATTTTGTATGAAATTGTATAAAATCTCTTGCTATAATATTTTTTTCATACATTAAATGTGCTATATTAATTTCTTGTGATTTTATACATCTTTCTATTTTTCTAATATATCTTTCTTTTTTACTAAAACGACCATCCTTTAGAATAGTAATAAAAACTATAATTGAAATAATATCAGCAATAGTTATTTTACCTATAATTTTAATAATTTTATCTATAACTTCCTGCATTTTTTATTAAAATGTATTGTTTTTTTTATTTACATTTGAGTTTATATTTTTCTTTCTTATTAAATTTATTCGGCTTCTATAATTTTCTATATTTTCTTCTGTTAGCGCTTTACCATCTTGTTTCAAAAGATGTTTTGCCACTTTAGTAAGATAGTTATTATACCAAATTAAATTTTCATCTGTTATATTTTGTGGTATATATTCTGGTCGTACCATTTTAAATAGCCATTTGTTAATAATCTTTACAAAAATACGTTTTTATTTTGAATTTAGAATAAAACCTTATTTTTGCACATAATATTTATAAAATAAGTAATAAAATGGCTACAACTAATTTAGATGATAAAAAAATAATTTTTTCCCTTATCGGAATAAATAAAATATTTCCTCCACATAAACAAGTGCTTAAAAATATCTATCTGTCCTTCTATTATGGTGCTAAAATTGGTATCATTGGGCTTAATGGTTCAGGCAAATCTACACTACTTAAAATTATTGCAGGAATAGAAAAATCTTATACAGGTGATGTTACTTTTTCGCCGGGCTATTCTATCGGTCATTTAGCACAAGAACCCGAACTTGATGATAACCTTACAGTTAAAGAAACTATACAACAAGGTATGCAAGAAATTGTGGATTTACTAAAAGAATATGACGATATAAGTGCAAAATTTGCCGAGCCGATGTCTGACGATGAAATGAATAAACTAATAGAAAGACAAGGCAAACTTACCGATTTGTTAGAAGCAAAAGATGCTTGGAATCTTGATAATAAACTTGAACGAGCAATGGATGCGTTAAGATGTCCGTCTGCTGATGCACCGATTAAAAACCTGTCGGGTGGCGAAAGAAGAAGAGTTGCATTGTGTAGATTGCTTTTAACTGAACCCGATATTCTTTTATTGGATGAGCCAACGAACCATTTAGATGCCGAATCAGTTGATTGGTTAGAGCAACATCTTCAGCAATATAAAGGTACTGTTATTGCTATCACACACGATAGATATTTTTTAGATAATGTTGCGGGTTGGATTTTAGAGTTGGATAGAGGCGAAGGTATTCCATATCAAGGCAATTATTCTTCTTGGTTGGAGCAAAAAGCAAAAAGATTAGAGCAAGAAGGTAAGCAAGAATCTAAACGACAAAAAACATTAGAACGAGAACTGGAATGGGTTAGAATGTCTCCAAAAGCAAGGCACGCCAAGGCAAAAGCACGTCTTTCTGCTTATGAAAATATGCTAAATGAAGATGTTAAAGAAAAAGAAGAAAAATTAGAGATATTTATTCCTAATGGTCCGCGGTTAGGAAATAATGTTATTGATTCTGTTGATGTTTCTAAATCTTTTGATGATAAATTGCTTTTTGAAAAACTTAATTTCAAACTACCACCAGCAGGAATTGTAGGTATTATTGGTCCGAATGGTGCGGGAAAAACAACGCTGTTTCGAATGATTATGGGAATTGAATCACCTAATTCGGGCGAGTTCAAGATAGGAGATACCGTTGTTGTTGGATATGTAGATCAGCAGCATACCGAAATTGACCCCGATAAAACTATATGGGAAGTTGTTTCAGAAGGACACGAAGAGATTACTATTCAAGGTCGTTCGTTTAATTCACGGGCTTATGTTGCTCGTTTTAATTTTGCAGGTGCCGACCAACAAAAGAAGTGTGGTATCTTATCGGGTGGCGAAAGGAATCGTCTTCATCTTGCTTTAACACTGAAGAAAGAAGCAAATGTTCTTTTGTTGGACGAACCTACTAATGATATTGATGTAAATACTTTGCGTGCTTTGGAGGAAGGTTTAGAAGGATTTGCGGGATGTGCTGTAATTATTTCACACGATAGGTGGTTTTTGGACAGAGTTGCCACACATATTCTTGCTTTTGAAGGAGATTCGCAGGTTTATTATTTTGAAGGCGGTTATTCAGAATATATTGAAAATCGCAAACAAAGATTAGGCAATATAGAACCAACAAGAGTAAGATATAAAAAGTTGATGAAGGAGTAGTAAGAATGATCATCCAAGTAATAATAAACTTTTTATCAAATTTATTAATAAATTTAACCATAGAAGAAGAAAATTCAGAATATTTATACAAAAATGGATTTATAGTTACGGAACAACATAAAGGGATTAAAATTATAATAAATGATTTTATGGAATACGAAAACTCTATTAAATACGGTTTGTTTCTTGATAGGTTTACTGTAATAAAGCCAATATATGATGAAATTGTAGAGATACGTGAAAAATGGATAAAGGTTAAAAAAGACGGACGTTTAGGTAAAATTATTGTGGAACGGCGTTTTGGCGAACTTATTAATTTTTATGAAGATTCTGATTCATTTAAAGAAACCACAGATAAATATTTAAGTGATGAACTAGATAATTATGAAATCTCTCTGTTCTTAAATGAATTTGAAAAAACAAACAGTAAGATGTTGATGAAGGAGTAGGAGAATATAAAAATAACATTTTAGAGTTGCCTTTGGCTTTTATATAAAAAAATTAGAATTTTATTCAATTTATATTTATATAAAAATGTCTAATAAATTACCTTATATAAAGTCTGTTAAACATTTACAATATATTTTAATTATACTTGTATTTTTCTTGTATTTTTCTTGTATAATGTATGCAATCTTATTGTAAATAATTAAAAGACATTATATAAATTAAAAATATTTTTATTATTTTTATGAAAATATAGTTAAATTAAACATAAAATATATGCAAACAAAAGATATTTATAGTAAATTAAAAGAAAATTTTGGTGACCAAGTAATAGAACTTGTGGAACTTGAAGCAGGTTCTGATTCATTTATTAATGTTAATCCCAACAGCATAAAAGAGATTGCAATGTTTTTGCGAGATAATAGCGAAATGCAATTTGATTACTTTTCAATGCTTACAGGTATGGATTATAAAGATGCAATTGGCGTAGTATATCATCTATATTCAATTCCGTTAAAACATAAATTAGTGCTAAAAGTTAAATTAGATAGAAAAAAACCTATCGTTCCTACCATAGAAAGAGTATGGAAAACAGCAAATTGGCACGAACGAGAAGCATTTGATATGTTCGGAATAAAATTTGAAGGGCATTTTAATTTAGATAGGATTTTGTGTCCTGATGATTGGGAAGGTTTTCCGTTAAGAAAAGATTATGTTGCTCCAAAAGAATATAATGGTATTGATGCTACACCGAATAAAGTATAAAATTATTGTTGCTATATTTCTATTTTTTATTGGTTTTTATATCAGTGTAGGGGCTGAAGTAGATACTAATAATAACTTAATAGATACAGTAGAAATAATACAAAATGATTCACTCAAATTAGATACATTGAGTTCTGATTCGGGTGAATTATCTTTTTATGAAGGATATGTAGAGCCAATTATCGCAGTAGTATTTTCGGCTTTATTTACAGTATTATTATTTTCTGTTAGAAGCAAAAAATGAATTCTGAATTCTCTTATTGCTAATTATTATTTAATAGTAATAGCAATCTATTAAAATACCCCGTCACACATTTTTTATATGTGCAACAAATAAAAAAGATTTTTTAAACTCTATTTATTCCAAGTGTTATAATGCATTACAAACAGGCAATTGCTTCTATTTCCACTAGGACATCTTTGGGCAATCTTGCTACTTGGTATGCTGCTCTTGCTGGCTTACTTTCGCCGAAGTATTGTTCATATACTTCGTTCATTTTAGTAAAGTTTGCCATATCATTTAGCAGCACGGTTGTTTTTACAACATTGGATAGTTCCCCACCTGCTTCTTCAACTATTGCTTTTATATTTTTTATTGATTGGTGGGTTTGCGATATTATTTCATTACCTACAAGATTTCCATTTTTATCGAATGGTATTTGCCCTGATACAAAAAGCAACTTTCCTTCTGCCATAACAGAATGCGAATATGGACCGATAGGTGGTGGTGCTTCATTTGAATTAATTATTTTCTTCATTATACTAAACATTTTTTTACAAAAATAAGGTTTTTTTTGTAATATAAATCAGTAAGATGCCGAAACAAGTTCGGAATTACATACAATTAACACGGGGATTCATCCCCGTGTTTTTTTATAAATAAACGGCATACCTTCGCATAAAATAAGAGTTTTAACTACTTTTTGTTTCTTTTGTGCTATCTCTTCTGACGAGCATTTCAGCGATGGCGAGTAATAAGGCAAGTAATATAAACAAACGCCATAGTTCGGTGCCTGACCTTGTATATTCTATTCGTTTTTTGATATTGTCGTCACTATTTATTAGTTCTATTTTGGTTTTATCTTCAAATCTTTCACGTAATTTTTCTAATAATTGAGCGTCTGTATATTTAGTGAAATCTGATTCAGAACCTTGCAAATTAAGTGCTACTAATGCTACTACAACATTATTAGAATTATATACCGTATATAAACCTGGCAAATTCATATCACTAAAATCAAGCATTGCACCACTTGGAAGCATTACTGCCTGACGCAAAAACTCATTTCCATTAGGGTCAATAATTTTAAAATTATTACTTGTAGCATATTTTTTGAGGATTTGGATAGTAGAATTTCTACCTATTTCAAAGTTATATGATAGTTCAGGATGCGAGCCCAAATATGCAATACTGCGAATTACAATAGTAGGAAATATGCCTGTTACAGGAAGTGTGCTCCATTCTAAAATAGGAGCAACTGCACAATAAAGAACCTTGCCATCGCCAATAATACTCTCGGATAAAAAACTTCCATCGCCAATATCTATTAAACTTTGTCCATCTAATGCAGGTATTGCTCTATATATTTTAGGTGATTCTACTACGCTTCTTGAATCGTTATCTATCTTAAAAACGCCTTCAAATAATGGGTGCATTTTATCTGTTGTAGTAAATTGTGTTGGCTGTTGTTTTGAATATTCTTTTACTTTAACATTGCCAAAACCAAACTCAAACATTGCATCAGAAAATACAGAATGGTCTGTAAGATTGTTAGCAAATATCAAAGCAGCACCACCATTGTTTATATAATCTTTTATAAGTTTATAGTCGGACGAACTATATATTCCATTGCCAACAATTATTAAATCAAATTGCGATAAATTAGCACTTGCTACTTGATTGCTCGGAAAATAATTTACCCTTGCAAAGCCCTCATTACCTGTTAAAGTTATTGCGGTATGAACAAAATTAGTATTTATGTTATCATTGCTAAATAGTGCTATTGTCGGCTTATCAGGAATTATAAAACCGAAATACTTTTTATTATCTTCCATAAATGCATCATTTTCTAATTCAATATAAGCACTAACTACGCCCGGATTTATTGCCGTTGCACCGATAGAAATACTTCTTGTTTGCTCAGATTGGATATTAAAAGTTCGCTGTGCTACATTGTTGCCGTTGAAATATAATTTCATTATAGTTGCATCTACATCGCCGCCACTATTTCTAACAACGCCCTCTAACTCCACTGATTTATTGATTTGAAATATACGTGATAAGATATTTATGCTATCTATTGATAGGTTCTTTATATTTGAATTATTAGTATTTCCGATAGGAATAACATAGATATTTGTGTGTTTGGTTTGTATTTTTTTAATATTGGATTGCTCAAAAACATTTGCCTGATAATCCGATATGATAAAGATATTTTTATTTATATGGTTAGCATTTTCTAAAACCTTTGCTGTTAATTGCAAGCCCTTATCTAAATCTGCCGGCTGATATGAAATCTGCAATTTACTTAAATTATCTTTCAAATAATCAACACTTCTACTAAATTCATATACTTTAAACTCATTTATATTTGCTAATTCTATAATTGTGGCTTCTTCACCTTCTTTCATATTATCTATAATCTCATTAATTATTTTCTTTGATTGATTAAAACGATTACCATTTGCATCAGAAAAATCAAGCGAAAAAGAATTATCTATTAGGATAACCGAACTTGATTTAGCAAAACTATCTAAGCCCGTAATAGGTCTATCTATTGTAGGTCTAGCGAATGCAAGCACGATACATACTATTAATAATGTCCTAATTATTAATAAAATTATCTGCTTCAATTTTAGCCGCCTGATTTTATTCTTTTGCATCTCTTTTAGGAATTGCAACGATGAAAACTCTATTGTTTTAAGTTTTCGCAAGTTTAGTATATGTAATAGAATTGGCAGCGATGCTGCTATTAATCCGAATAATACTGCAGGATTTAAAAACGTCATATTCTAATTTATTATTATGAATTATTAAGAAACAACAAAAATAATGAAAAATATCCGAAAAATGTTATCCGAATTAGAAGATGTTCTACAATACATTTATAAATTTAACAATTTCAGTAACGTTGGCAGTGTTCGCTTTATGTGACGTTTGTATTTTTTGTAATGAAAAAATAATAATAGCGTATTATCTAACATTTCTAATGTCTTACTATAACGCTTGCTACGTCTGTTAAATCTAGCTAAATTGTCTCGGATACTGCTATTGACACTCTCTATCAGATGCGTCTGTGACTTGCCCGGTGCTACTTTATGCAAATCAGATATGCCAATATCGGTAAATCGCTCCCGATAACTTGAATTGCCATCAGTGTAAATACAACTAATATTGCCTACTGCACGCTTAGTCAGATTGTAAAGTTCTATGGCGCAATTGCTGCTGGCACCTATCGTATATGCAACAACTTTACTTCGCCGCCGAGAATAAGCAACCCATACCTGAACTCGCAAGCCCCTTTTTTTACACGAGTGTAAATCTCGTCCATCTCTATTACTTCCGGCACCCGATTATCTTGCAGTGTATCCGTGGACGCAACTCCAAATGGGGGTTACAAATTTGTAGGTTGGGATGACGGCGGTGGATTAGTATCAACGGCAAATCCATATACTTTTAACATTGGTGATAATACATCATTAACCGCAATATTTGATGTCGCCAACAAGAAGCAACGCATCAAAAAAGTTAACGTTAAAAAAGGCAGGTTGATAATAACACCACAGCCGTAAAATCGGTGCAAGACATTTTAACACGGGGGCTTGCCCCCGTGTTTTGTTTTGTGGAGATTCCGAAACAAGTTCAGCAATATTCGGCATAATATTTGACATTATATTAGCATGAAGAGTATAATTATTATGTTTTCTAATTGTTTTTTGCTGTTTCTAATAGTTGGTTGTCAGCCAAGTGTTAGGTTCGCTAATAATAAAAATATAGCAAAATCGACCAATATTAGCAATAATGACAATAAAACACAAAATAAAAATATTGATACACATTATAACCAAAATTATAATACGCAAGCAAAAATAATTTATCCGAAAGAAATTAGTAGCAAGAATGGAACTAAAATTAAAAACATTGCTGAAAAATGGCTTGGAACACCATATCTATATGGCGGCAATACTAAAGCAGGAGTGGATTGTAGTGGTTTTGTAAAAAATGTCTATAAAGAAGTAGGTATTGATTTGCCACGCACATCTGCTGAACAATTTAAGTTTCTTAAACATACTAATAGTCCTGTTGTAGGCGATTTAGTGTTTTTTAAGAAAAAAAATACTATCAACCATGTAGGTATTTTTATTGGCGATGGCAAAATGATTCATTCGTCTTCGGGAAAAGGTGTAATTATACAAACAATTTTAGGGTCTTCTTTGGAAAATAGATTTGCGGGCTATAGAAAAGTTTAAAAAATCTTTCTTACTAACTTTTCATACCAAACTTTTCGCGTAATTTTTTTAATTCGTCTTCGTTTTTTAAGTTATCTAAATTGCTTTTTGTTGCTAAACTTCCTTTATCTATTCTAATTTTTTTTGCGACTTCATTAATTTTATCGGGAGTTAATTTCTCGTTATTAGGAATATTTGATAACTTTTCTTGTTTTAATTTTTTCTGTTCTAAAAGCAGACGGCTTGCTAAATCTATATTCGGATTATGTGTTTTTGTTATAGGTTTATTAATTTTTGTAGCATTAAGATTAGATGCATAAAGTTCTGAATTAAGTATAGAATCGCTTGTAATTAAATCATCATCATTTTTAATTTTATCAATTAAATTAAGGAGTTGATTAGCATTTTTAGAATAATCAATTTTAGAAGTAGGTGGCTTAATAACTTGTTTTGGAGTAGCATTATTTTGTTGTTTAGTTGGTGCTGAGTTAGAAACTTTTTTTTCAATTTTTGGAGGAACGGGGTTTGTCATTTTAATTTTTTCTTCCATAATTTTATTAAAGTTTTCTTTTTTTTGCGTTTGATTTTGTGGTTGTTTATTAGTAGTTTTTGCTTGTTGGTTTTGTATTGCTAATAATTGTTTGTTCCGCCATTTTAGATATAAATAAACTACAAATAAAATTAGTGCAATAGCAATACCAACAGCATATTTTGTAAGCAAATAATTTTCTGCCTGCCAAATAGATTCGTCATTTTGAATTTTATTTGTATCTATTATTTCAGTTTTATTAGTATCAATTTCGGCTGTATCGTCAGGCATAGAATCAACTAAATCCTGCTTATTATTTGCATTCATAATACTATCAATAGTAGGAAGCAAATCTGCCTGTTCACCTGTTTCTATAACTTGTGGAAATAAAATATTCGGAACAGAACCAAATCCCGTTCTGTTTTTATAAACATTTGCATATTTTTCTGCTTCATAATCTTGTTTTTTATGATTATATATTTGACTTAAAGCGGCATAATTATCGTTTATTGTTGTTTTTTTTACATCAGCAAAATGAAATAATTTTAATGCAGTATTTATTTTTCCTCTATTAAAATGTATGCTTCCCAAAAAGAAACCCGCATCACCAATACCACCATTAGTGCCTTTTAATAGGTCAGGTTCAGCAATTTCTACATAATTATCTATCAAACTTAATAGACCCAATCTATAAGATTCTTCAGCCGAATCTAATTTTTTCCAATCAAAAAAATCAACAACTAATCCTCTCGAATAAGGCAATTTAGCAATAGTAAAACCTCTCTTATCCGATAAAGATATAACAATATTCGTGCTTTTATTAGTTTTTATTAGTTCAACTTTTTTAATAATGCCTTCGCCGATAGCGAATTGTTGATCAGGGTTGAAATCAACATTACCGATATTAATATATAAAGTTTGTTTATCATCAGCAAGAGAATCTTCAATAATGGTGGGCATTTGGTCAAAATATATAGTTAATCTATTAAGCGGAGCAATAGCATAATTGCGAACAGAAACCGCAAACAAATAATTACTCGCAACAATAAAAATTATAACAGAAATAAATATATATTTTTTCATTTATCATATATTTTTCTTTGCAAAATAATGTTTTTTTGATAATTAGTATAGGTAACATATCTTAATTAGGCATCTAAAAATGTCATACAGAATTTACTTTCAGTATAGCAAAAACACAATTTTAATCTAACTGAACAATTTCTTTTATTCTAACTTTTTCTATTTTTCGTTCGTTACTTTCAATTATTGTGAAAGTATGCTGTCCGATGGCAATTTGTTCGTTTTCATTTGGAATACGTCCGATAGAATGCAAAATATACCCCCCTAATGTTTCATACACTTCGCTCTCGGGCAATGGTTCTTTTAGCACATCATTTACGTCATTTATAGTAATAGAAGCAGATATATCAACTGCCCCATCAAGTTTTTCTTCTACTAATTCTTCTTCATCATCGTATTCATCTTGTATCTCACCGACTATTTCTTCTATAATATCTTCTAATGTAATTAGTCCTGCTGTTCCGCCAAACTCATTCAAAACAATAGCAATTTGAATATGTGTCTTTTGCATCCTTATTAATACATCTTGAATTAAATCATCTTCATTAAGAGTTATCGGCTCCCGTAAAATATTTTCTAATTCAATTTGGACAGAACTATTGATAAATTTAAGTAAATCTTTACTAAAAATAACTCCAACTATATTATCTATATCTGCATCATAAACAGGAATACGCGAATAACCACAATCAATAAAACAATTAAGTATATCATTAATATCGCTATCTTTTTTCAGTGCAATTATTTTATTTCTTGGTATCATAATTTGCTTAACGGGAATACTTTTGAAGTCAAATATATTTTCTATTAGTTTGCTTTCGGTATCTTTAATAGTTCCACCTTTTGTGCTTTCTTCTATAATAACTCGTAGTTCTTCGGAAGAATGTGGTTCTTCAGTTTCATTTTGAACTCTAATACCGAATATTTTTAGAAAAAGATTTGCAGTTCCATTTAGCAAAACAATGAATGGTTTGAATACAAAATGTATAATTTTAAGTGGAATACTTAAACCAAGAGTAACATTTTCTGAATAAATTATTGCAATGCTTTTCGGTGCTAATTCGCCGAACACTATATGCAAAAATGATATTAGCACAAATGCAGTAGGTAATGCGATGCTATGTGCTGCTTCTAATGAAATACTGACATTTATTATACTTAATAGTGATATGATTATTTTACTTACTACGGACTCCCCTATCCATCCTAAACCTAAACTTGAAAGCGTAATTCCTAATTGCGTTGCAGATAAATATGAATCAAGATTGTGAACTATATTTTCGGCATATTTTGCTAATTTGCTTCCTTGTTTTACTCGGACTTTGAGTTGTGATAGACGAACTTTGACAATAGCAAATTCTCCTGCTACAAAAAACGCATTCGCCAAAACAAATAATAAAGTTAATAATATATTGCAAATCATTTATACAAATATACTAAAAAATAATTTATTAAACAATAGATAATCATATAAAAAATATCTGTCATTCCGAACTTATTTATGTATCCTCTATTTCTATTAGGAGATGCTAAAACGAGTTCGGCATAACTCTATTCTACTATTGGTGTTTCTTTGGGGTCAGGTCCATATTTATTGTCACCAATATCGCCAGAACTACAAAGAAAGACAAGCATTATAATTGAACCAACGATTGGCACTAAAAATAATAAATAAAACCAACCACTTTTGCCTATATCGTGTAAACGCCGCACCGATACTGCAATGGTAGGAATAATTATTGCTAATCCGTAAATTGTCATAATGAAAAAAAGTAATGTTGAAATTATATCGATTGCCCAACTATATTGATTTTCATTTTGATTAATAAGAATTAAAAATGCTGCTAAAATAGCGCAAATAATAATGTTTACGAAATAAAACATCCAGCATTCTTTACGTCTTGCTCTTCCTTCGAAGTTTGCGTAATTTAGTAAACATTTTTTAAAATAAAAAAGAAATTCTAACATTTTAATTTTCCTTTTAAAATATACAAATAAATTTAACAAAAATACAAAATTATTTGGAAGAAAAGAGAAAACTCTAAAATATTATGTATAAGTGATGCTAAAACGAGTTGTTATTTGACTAAACTAAATGTAACTTGATGCTATTCTAATTAAACATAATACTATAAAAACAAACAAAAGCCCCTAAAAATTGTTTCCAATTTTTAGGGGCTTGTTATTTTACTTAAAAAGATTTTTAGTAAAATTAAAACAATGATGCTGGTTCTTCCTTTTCTTTATCGGGAACTTCATCATCATCATCATATTCATCGTCTTCATCAAAAACTATATCTTCATTATATTCATCATCTTCATCAGAAACTTCTTCTGTTTCAGCAACCTCTTCAACATCAGGAGCAACTTCCTCAACATCAGGAGCAACTTCTTCCACGGCAGGAGCAACTTCCTCTACGGCAGGAGCAACCTCTTCCACGGCAGGAGCAACTTCTTCTACAGCGGGAGCAACTTCTTCAACAGCAGGAGCAACCTCCTCAACAGCAGGAGCAACCTCCTCAACAGCAGGAGTAACTTCTTCTACGACAGGAGCAACCTCCTCAACAGAAACTATTTTTGCAGATTCTTTTGCTTTTTCTATTTCTAAATATTCTTTATATTCCTCTATAGTCATACCAAGTTTTTCGGCATTTTTTTCTACTGTTATATCGTGTATAGTAGCAGAAACAATATCTTCAGGCAGTTCAGGATACGAAAATTCTTGTTTTATTATTTCATCTACTTCTTTGTCGCCTGGTTGATACGTCTTAATATGTTCAGATAGTTCAGTACCCGAAGAGTATCTATCAGCATGAGGAACAGGATGTTGCTTATTATATTTATCTATAATTGCTTGGTCTTTACCCCTCAAACACTCAACCACAGATAGAACAATTTTTTTAGTTTCTTTATCAAATTCTACAACTTTTAAAGGCAAAATATCTCCTGGCTCAAAGTAATTTCTAACGTGTTTTATAGGTGCAAATGAAAGTTGCGAACTTGGAACAAATCCATCTACGTCATCAGGCAAGCCAATAATAACTCCTTTTTCTATAATACGTTCTATTCTTGCTTCAGTTTCCATACCCACTGGATAAACTTCTTCTAATTTCTCCCAAGGATTTTCTTTAAGTTGTCTATGTCCTAATGATATTCTTCTTTGTTCTGAATCTACATTTAGGATTACAACATCTATATCATCACCTTTTCTAAATATTTCTGCGGGATGGATAAATCTTTTAGTCCAACTCAAATCCGCTACATAAATTAGTCCTTCTACTCCTTGTTCAAGTTCAACAAAAGCACCAAATGTAGATAAGTGCCGAATAACACCTTGTTGTTTAGAACCAATAGGGAATTTTTTAATTATATCTTCCCAAGGGTCAGGTGTTAATTGTTTCATACCAAGCGATAGTTTTTTCTCTGACTTATCAATACTTAAAACTAGTGCTTCTACATATTGTCCTATTTGCAATACTTGGTGAGCATATTTAACGTGCTGTGTCCAAGACATTTCTCTAAGGTGGATTAATCCTTCTATGCCTTTTTCTATTTCTATGAAAGCACCATATTCGGTAAGTGATACTACCTTGCCGCCTACTTTAGTTCCTTCAACATACTTATCACCTATTTCATCCCAAGGATGCGGTGTAAGTTGCTTCATACCTAAAGCAATACGTTGTTTTACCTTATCAAAATCAAGCACAACTACTCGCACTGCTGTATCTTCTTCTACTACTTCGCGAGGGTTCTGCACTCTACCCCAACTTAAGTCAGTAATATGGACAAGACCATCTATGCCACCTAAATCAACAAATACACCGAATTCAGAAATTGCTTTAACTACTCCTTCAAGCACTAAACCTTTTTCTAATCTGTTCATTATTTCCATTCGCTGGTCGGCAAGCAGTTCTTCTAATAATATCTTATGCGAAACGATAACATTTTCATAAGGATTATTTACCTTTACTACTTTTACTTCAATATTCTGTCCGACCCAAGAATCAAAATCTTTGATAGGACGAATATCTATTTGCGAACCTGGTAAAAATGCTTCTATACCAAATAATTCTACCATCATTCCGCCTTTAATCTTGCGAATAATTTTAACTTTAATCACTTCTTGATTTTTATGAAGTGCAAGTATATCTTTCCATATACGCATAAAATCAGCACGCCTGCGTGATAAAATTATTTTTCCATCGGTGTCTTCTACTTTTTCGATATAGACATCAATTTCTTCGCCTTCGAAGTATGCTTCTGAATTAACTAACTCGCCTTTCGGTATAATTCCATATGATTTGAAATTAATATCAACAAGCACTTCGTCTTTCGTTATAGAGACGATTTTACCTTTAATTAACTCATCTTCTTTAATTTCTGGAACATCTTTGAATGCTAATTCTTCAAACTCTTTGTCATCCATTTCAAATTGTTTGAAGTTTTGTTCCATAAATTCTGCAACATTTGGAAACATTTGTGAAATAGATTTTTTCTTACTTACGGCATCCATTTCATTTCCTGTTACATTAAGTTCTACGTTAGTATTTTGAATATTGTTTTCAGCATTATTTTCAATACTTGTAGGATTTGTATTTTCGGACATTTTTTCTCCGATTAAATTAATAGTTAAACAAAACTCGATCTAATATGTCGAGACCAAATAAGATTACAAAAATAAGGTTTTTTTATAAAAAATGTATTTTTGCAATACTATGATTAAAATTAATGATTTAACTTTTTTCTATAATAAAAATAATCCTATTTTTTCAAACATTAATCTAAATGTTAAAATGGGGAATATTTATGGTCTATTAGGGGAAAACGGCGTAGGTAAAACAACTTTATTAAGATTAATTTGTGGTCTGTTGTTCCCTAATTCAGGTAATTGCAAAACTTTTGATGCAGATACTAAAAAAAGAACACCAAGTATGCTCGAAAAAATATATTACCTGCCTGAAGTATTTAATCCTCAACCGATTAAGCCAAATGAATATGCAAATATATATGGCAAACTATATCCAAACTTCTCGTATAAAAATTTCACAGAATATTTACAAATATTTAGCATAGATACTAAAAAGAAAATGAAAGAGTTTTCTTACGGACAGCAAAAGAAAACTATGATTGCTTTTGCTCTGGCTTGTAAAACTCCTTTGCTTCTTATGGATGAGCCAACGAATGGGCTTGATATCCCTTCTAAAACTATTTTCAGGCAACTTATTTCCAATTTGCTAAATGAAAATACTACTTTTATTATTTCTACACATCAGGTGAAAGATTTGGAAAATATGATTGACCCTATAATAATTTTGGAGCAAAATCAGATACTTTTGAATAACAGCGTTGCTGAAATTACTAATAAATTGCAATTTGTTATAGAGCAACAGCCGAGCAATGATGCCTTATATTGCGAGCAAACAAACAATGGATATTTGTGCGTAAAGCCGAACAATAATAACGTTAAAACTCCCCTAAATATTGAAGCACTATTTAATACTGCAATCAAAAATAAAGAATACTTTATGAATAATTTTCTTTATCTTTGCATAAATAAATGATAAAAGATGCTAATAAAAGATGAAAGAGAAGAAAAAAATAAGTTCGAGATATGGTCAAATTACTTTAAAAAATGTGAATACAATCCGGGTTTTAAAGGTATTGATTTAGAATTGAAATATCATCACGAACCTATTATCTGGTGCGAAGCCAAGAAGAAACCTACTCGCATTGATGTAATGTTTGCACAACTAATTTTCACTATTTATAAGGTGCAAAAAGAATATGAAGCGCCGAGGTTTCTTTCTGTTTTTGATAATGAAAAAATAGCATTTATACCTTTTAGTGCTATAGAGATACTTTATAATGAGTATAAAACTGCTGATTTTAATTGGAAGGTCCGTCCCTCGGATACGACCACAAAAGAGTTCAAAAAAATATCGCATTTAATCAAAGGTGCTATTGAGCGTAAGGAGGTTTTATATGAGTCAGATAATCTTTACGATTTTAAGCAACTTGTTTTTTATTTTAAAAAAGATAAAACTGAACTGAAAGAGTGGATAGATAGGAATATTTATAGTGTTGGTCCTTCGGAGGCAAAGCAGATAACTTCTGATAATTTTAACAAGGTATATAATAGGTGGCGTGATGAGGTGAAGATTAGTATTGATGCAGATTGGGATGCTATAAGGCAGTCGTATAATATTCTTGATGGTGATTTTTTCCTTGCTGATTTGATGTCGGTGGACAATGATACAGCGACTATAAATGATAAACTTTATATTTTGTTAGAGTCGGATTATTATAAGATACAAAAAGAGGGTCCTGATGCTAATATTGGCTTGATTGCGGAGATTAAAGTTAATTTTATAGACAATCAGTCGGCACATTGTCAATTTTGGAATAGGTATAAGCGTCCCCCTTCGGAGCAGTATTGGGATTTAATTCTTAAGCGTAGGGATTTGCTTGTTCCTTTGGATATACGTGAGCGTCTTGGAGCGTTTTTCACGCCGTCTATGTGGGTTAGGAAGGCGCAAGAGTGTATGTCTTCTGCTTGGGGCGATTTGGATGATTATTTTATTTGGGATTGTGCGGGCGGAACGGGTAATTTGATGGAGGGCTTAACTAATAAATCTAAATTGTATATATCGGATATAAACATAGAGAATGTATATATTACTCGGGGTAGGGTTCAGCAGAACGAACTTAATTTATATGAAGATAATTGTTTTCAATTTGATTTTTTGAATGATGATTTTAGCAAACTTCCTTTAAAATTACAAAATGTTATAAGAAAGGATCCAAAAAATCTTATTATATTTATGAACCCACCATATGTAGAAAGTGCAGGAATGCGAGTTGTTCAAGGAAAAGCAGGAAGGAAAAATATTGGCAAAACAAAAATAAGAGATGACTATAAAAAAGAACTTGGAGCAGCGAGTAAGGAAGTGTTCGCACAATTTTTAGCAAGAATATACTTTGAAATACCTAATTGCAAAATAGGACATTTTTCTAAACTAAAACATATTCAAGGAACTAATTTTAAACAATTCCGTCAGTTTTTTAAGGCACATTTTGAAAAAGGATTTTTGATTCCTGCTTGGACTTTTGACAATGTGAAAGGGCAATTTCCAATTGCATTTCAATGTTGGAATACAGCAATAAAAGATGAAATTAAAGATTATAAATTTGATGTCTATTTTGCGAAAAAAGATAATAAAGAAATATTTAAAGAAATAAAAGATGTAAAAAAATTAAATGACAAAAAAGTTTATTGTTATGACCAATATTCGCGAATAAATGATTGGTTAAGCGATAATTACGATAATGAAAATGATATCATTGCTTGGGGATATAAGGGTGGTAATGATTTTCAACATACTAATTTTGTTAATATTCATAGCGGAGTTGAAAGTTACAAAACTACGTCATATAAAATTACAAAAGATAATTTAATTAGTTCTTGCATTTATCTTTCAGTTCAGAAAATAGTAAAACCTACTTGGTTGAACGATAGGGACCAGTTTTTGCATCCTAATGATGGTTGGATAAAAGATAAAGAATTTAAAAATGATTGTCTTGCTTATGCTCTGTTTCATAACGCAAATAATGTCCAAGCAAAATACGGAATTAACCATTGGATACCTTTTACGGAAGAAGAAGTGGAAGCACGAAAGCCATTTGATAGTAATTTTATGTCCGATTTCATAGCAGGTAAGATACATATTGATAACGGGAATGGCGTATTCAAAAATGGCACAATACCATCGCCTAAAAGAGAATTTAGTAAAGAAGCAACTGCTGTTTTTGATGCAGGGCGAGAGTTATGGAAGTATTATCATTCAGTAGCAAACGACAATCCTTTTTCAAGGTCGAAGTATAATGCTAATGCCAGTTTGTATGATATTCGTGAATACTTCCAAGGCAGAAAAAACAATAGAATGCTTACTAAAAGTGATGATGAACATTACAAGGATTTGCTAAATAATCTAAAAAAGACATTAGATATATTAGCATCAAAAATAGAACCAAAAGTATATCAATACGGGTTCTTGCTGGAGTGAAAATATGAATAATTTAATAATAGGTAATAAGATATTTACATCGCGTTTGTTTCTTGGAACAGGAAAGTTTCAATCAAACGATATGATGCAAAAAGTAATAGCAGCATCAGGAACAGAAATGGTCACAGTTGCTATGAAACGAATAGATTTAGATGATTCGGAAGATGATATGCTAAAACATATTGTTCATCCAAATATAAAATTACTTCCTAATACGTCAGGTGTCCGCAATGCCAAAGAAGCCGTATTTGCTGCTCAATTAGCCCGAGAAGCATTTGAAACAAACTTTATAAAATTGGAAATTCATCCCGACCCAAAATATCTTTTGCCCGACCCAATAGAGACCTTAAAAGCAACCGAAGATTTATCAAAACAGGGCTTTATAGTTCTTCCCTATATTCAAGCGGATCCTGTTTTATGTAAGTTGTTAGAAGACGTAGGTGCAGCAACAGTTATGCCTTTGGGAAGCCCAATAGGTAGCAATAAAGGATTACGAACAAAAGATATGTTAGAAATAATTATATCGCAAAGTAATATTCCTGTTATAATTGATGCAGGAATTGGTTCGCCATCAGATGCTGCTGAAGCAATGGAAATGGGTGCCGATGCTGTTTTAGTAAATACTGCAATAGCAATAGCAGAACATCCAATAGATATGGCAAGAGCATTTGCAATGGCAGTAGAAGCAGGTAGGTTGGGATATGAATCAGGTTTAGGGAGTGCATTTAATTATGCTTTTGCAAGTAGTCCAATGACTGCTTTTTTAGATGAGTGAATTTAGGTGACATCTAAAAATGTCATATAGAACCTGTTTCGACATCCATTTATTAAAAAGCAGTTATGCTGAACTTGTTTCATCATCAACTTATTTTATGCGAGTAGATGCTGAAACAAGTCCGCATAACAGAGTATATCAAACTATATTTTTAGATGTTAAATATTTTTATTTTTACAATTATATGTCAGATTTTCGTATAGAAGAAGAACTTATAAAACAAAATTATAAATATATCGCAGGAATAGATGAAGCAGGAAGAGGACCACTCGCTGGACCTGTAGTCGCCGCCGCTATAATACTAACTATTAATAATAATTTGTTCTACGAAGTAAATGATAGCAAACTAATAAAAGAAAAAAAACGACACCAACTATCCGATATTATTATAAATAATGCCATCGCATATTCTATTGCGGAAATAAATAATAATATAATTGATGAAATCAATATTCTAAATGCAACAATGAAAGCAATGGAAAATGCTGTTTCAAATCTAAAAATACAACCCGATTATTTGCTAATTGATGGCAATAGATATTGCTCTGATGCTATTCCGTTTAGAACTATTATTAAGGGCGATAGTATTTGCAAGTCGATTTCTGCGGCATCTATATTAGCAAAAGTTTATAGAGATAATTTTATGATTGAAATTGTGGATAAAGAATTTCCGCAATATAATTTCGCTAAACACAAGGGCTATGGAACAAAAGAACATATTGAATTAATAAAAAAATACGGAATATGCAAATACCATAGAACCTCGTTTTTAAATAAAATCTTGCCCACTGCAACTACTTTATTTGCTATTTAAATAATTGAATTGATATACCACTAAAAATAAAACTTCTGTATTTTTTAATAGTGTGCTTGACACAGACCATTAATTCTTTAATAAACACTTATAATAAAAATTAGTAGATACCCAAACAAGGTTGGTATAACAGCATATTACTACAAAAAATAACTTTAATATTCTAAAAACGTTACTAATTCCTTTTTTTACAAAAATGCGAAAAAGATTAGAAAAAATATATTCATATCATATTTTTATAACATTTGAACGTTCAATAAACACAAATAGGCGTTGCTTTGCAACGCCTATATTTATTTAATTATACACGGCATTTGCTATTCGCTACGTGTATCTACGCCTGTAAGTTCTATGTTATATCCTGGCATAAGTGTGATATATGCTTTCTTACGGCGTGCAGTGTGTCCACGTAGAACGGCAGTGCGTGTAAATCTACGTGTTGCCTTCGGCTTAACATTCAAAGTTCTAACACTTTTTACTTTAACTTCGAATATTTTTTCTATTTCCTTCTTTATTTCTATTTTATTGGTAGAAGGAACGCATTGGAATACATATCTGCCGTCAGCAGTGTATTTCATTGCCTTTTCGGACAATATTGGTTTTTGGATTATTTGCATTATATACCTCCTTCGAAAGTTTTTACTATAGGTTCTATTGCGTCTTTTAGTATAAGTAATTTACGATGTGTAAGAATATCGTAAGTAGATACTTTATCGGCAGCATTTAAGGTAATATTTGGAATATTCCTTGATGACAAATACAATGTCTTATTGTATTCGGGTGTGAGAACAAGTACAGAAGTATTACCTAAATTTAATGCTTTTAGCATTTCAGAGAACGTTTTTGTTTTAACTTCGTTCATATTCATTTCGTCTAATACGAAAATATTTTGTTCTGCTGCTCTGGCGCTGAATGCAGATTTTCTTGCGAGACGTTTAACTTTTTTAGGCAGGTTCATTCTATAATCAACGGGTTTAGGTCCGTGTATAGTTCCGCCGCCTGGCCATAATGGTGAGCGAGTAGAACCTGCTCTTGCTCCACCTCTACCTTTTTGTCCCCAAGGTTTTTTACCGCCGCCTGACACTTCGGAGCGTATTTTTGTTTTTTTAGTTCCTTGCCTTTGGTTAGCACGGTAAGTTACTATTGCTTGGTGCATTACGTGTTCATTCGGTTCTATTGCGAACACGTTATCGGGCAATTCTATTTGTCCCGTAGTATTTCCTGTTTTGTTATATAGATTTACTAACATTGTTGCCTCCTATACCATATCTATTTCTAAAAATGAATTATTTGCTCCTGGAACTCCGCCTTTAATTAAAAGGATGTTCTTTTCAGGAAGCACTTCTACGACTTCTAAATTGCGTAATGTTGCACGCTTGTTGCCCATCTGACCTGCCATCTTTATGCCCTTAAATACTCTTGATGGGTCGGATGAAGCACCGATAGAACCAGGATGTCGTTGTCTATCTGATTGACCATGTGTTTGCATACCAACACCACTAAAATGATGTCTTTTTACTACACCTTGCCAACCTTTACCCTTACTTGTTCCTGAGATACGGACTAAATCGCCAACTGCAAACTCTTCTACAGTAATAATATCTCCAACTTTGACATCTTTTTCATAATTCCTAAACTCTTTAAGATGCCTTTGGAACGAAACTCCTGCCTTTTTAAAATGTCCTTGTAATGGACGAGGCGTATGTTTTTCTTTTGCTACTTGGTAGCCGATTTGGATGGCGGAGTAACCATCTTTTTCGTCAGTTCTAATTTGAACGACAGGACATGGACCACATTCAACGACAGTTACAGGAACCATTCTTCCGTCTTCGCTGAATACTCGGGTCATACCTAATTTCTTGCCTAAAATGGCTTTCTTTGTGATTTTCATTGGTCCTCCTAATATTGTTTAATTTCTACATCTACGCCTGCAGGTAGTTCCAAACGCATTAGGGCTTCTACTGCTTTTGGTGTAGAGTTAATAATGTCTATCAATCTCTTATGAATTCTTGATTCAAACTGTTCGCGAGATTTCTTATCCACGTGTGGAGAACGATTTACCACATATAAACTGCGCCGTGTTGGTAGCGGAACTGGTCCTGATATTTCGGCGCCACTCTTTTTAAGAGTATCAACTATGCGCTCTGACGATTTATCTATTAAGATATGGTCGTATGCTCTGAGGCATATTCTAATTTTCTGTGTTGCCACGATACTTTCCCTTAGATATTCTTATTCCCTTTGCACTTTTCTATTTTCTGCTCCGAGAAATAAGGGGTTATCATTATATATTATAAAAAAATTGTTTACTGTTTTATTTCAAATAATCGCAGATAGTTCCTGCGAGTGTTGTAAAGTTTCCTATACCATCAAAATTTTCATTGTTGTTTAAAACATAAATTCCACCGCCGAGTTTTTTATCATCTAAAATTAATTGCACTTCTGTTTCTTTTACAGAGTTTCTTTCTTTACCTGTTTTAGTATATTTAATAAAATCTTTGCCTGCCGCCCAATCAAGCGTAACAAAAGCATATTTCAGTTTTATATTTTCTTTTTCAAAAATTACTTCATATTTATTTTTACCATATTTTGCATTTAAAACATCTTGATCCATCAAAAATAAATGCGACAAAAATTGACCAATTCGTTCTCTTGTAGTGCCTTTAGCAGACAATATAAAAACTTTTCTAGTTGTATTAATATTTTTATTGTTGTAAATAATTATATCTGTATCAAAGTTTTTAATATGTCCTGTATTTTTTCTTTCTATGCAAAGAGAATATATAATATCTTCTACAATTTCATTTTCGGTTTTATTATTTGTTATTGTAAAATCTCTTTTATTAACTTTAAAAAAAGAACCTAATAAATAAATTATTACTTCCTCAACTAATTTTCCTAATATGCTATCTTTGGAAGATTTTTCTTGCCTTGATTTATCTGTAGTTGCTTTTCTAACAAAATTTTCTGCATATAACGAAGCATATTTATTTGCATCATTAAAAGAAAAATAATCATTAAAATTAACACCTATTTCTATAATACCTTTATTTGCAATGGGTTTTTTAAGTTTTGTTTCTATATAATCTATATGATTAAGATTAAACATAAAATATATTCTCCTTTTGTTCTAAAATAAATTGTTCTGCTAATTTACAATATTCTAATGACTTATCTATATAAATAAAATTTCTACCTGTTTTTTGTGCTACAACAGCAACTGTTCCACTTCCACCAAAAGGGTCCAACACTATATTATTTTTATAAGTATAAAATTTTATTAACCTATAAACTAACTCCTCTGGAAAAGGCACAGGATGTCCTTTGGGTTGTGTTTGCGGTTTTATTGACCAAAAAGAATTTGAATATTCTATAAACTCTTCTTTTGTAATATCAATCATTTCTTTATCTCCTTCTAATTTCTTTGTTCCTTTTGAAAACGTTAGCACAAATTCATATGGTTGCACAACATATGGATTACTTGGACTTTTCCAACTTCCCCAAGCAGTTCTTTTAGAAATAGATTGCTTATACCACAAAATATCGCCTCGCATAATATAGCCAATCTTTTTCATTTGCTGTATAACATCAGAAAAAAGCGGTTGATAACAACCATCAGCCGTAACACTTGGTATATTTATTGCTATTCTGCCACCATTAACTAATATCTTATAGCACGCTTCCCAAGTTTCATTTAAAAATTCCAAATACTCGTTATACGGCATTGTATCATTATGATTATCATAAGCAATTCCAACATTATACGGCGGCGATGTAATTATCAAATGCACTGACTCTTCAGGCAACTTATTTATTACTTCTATTCTATCACCACAAAAAACTTTATTTATGATTTCCATTTTAACAATATTACAAAAATAAGATTTTTTTAGAAATAAAAACATCTATACTTTTTCTGCTCCGAGAAATAAGGGGTTATCATTATATATTATAAAAAAATTGTTTGCTGTTTTATTTGTATTTTACTTTATTTCTTTCAAAAAATCCATTAATTCGTTTATTGTTAAGACGAAACTTGTTTTGTTATCTGTTAATCTTTTTAGTTACTATTTTTGTTCTTTATAAACATCTAATAATAAGTTTAATCCTTTTTTCAACTTATCATCTTTTAATATTTTATTTTCATTCATATAAACAATTTTCACTCTTTTTTTATTTTTTAATAATCTAAAATCTAATGTTTTTGAAAAATTAAATCTTGTTTGCGTAACCAATTTACCTGCTTTTAAAACATCTGTCCTATATTCATTTATTAACTGACCATTTGGCATACATAATAAATTTATATTCAGAATATCTAATTTTATATCTTCATATAAAATAGTTACAAAATATGTTAAACAAGGTTTTTTTATTTTACCACAAGTATAATAATGTGGCAAATGTGGTCCATATTTTCTAATTTCAGTTCTATTTACAATCATATCGCCATTATAACTGTTTTGATTTGCACCTACAAAAATGGAAGTGTTATAATCACCAACATTTCTTGTTTGAACTGTTTTTAAATCAATATGTATAAAAGCATCATCTACTTCAAAAAACAAATCACTTCCTATTGGACAAGAATTAGGTTGCCCTATACCTTTTCCATTAAATAAAGCATATACTATTCTTTCGGCACCGATATCAAAATCACTAGAACCGGCCCCACTATTCCAATATTTATACCAATCATCTTTAATTTTTTCTTTTGTTTGTAATCCTTTTAGCATTTCATCTTCAGTAAATTTTAAAAAATGATAAAATTTTTCTAAATATTTACTTTCTATTTTTTCTAAATCTAAATTATTTAACATTTTTCTCCTTCTAACATTAATTTAACACATTTTGCAATTATTACAGCAAACTTAACGGGAACAGCGTTGCCAACCTGTCTGTGCATACTATTTAAACTGCCATAAAATACAAATTTATCAGGAAAAGTTTGTAATCTAGCACATTCTCTAACGGACAAACGTCTTTCTCTGTTAATATGAATTTCTGGTATAGAAGCCGTTATTGTATCGCTTGGAGTATCCCAATTTACAATTCTTAAAGATTGGTCAAAAGTTATTTGTTTCTCTTCAAGGGTTGTTACTTGCTTATCATATTTATCATCAAAATCTAATATTTTTTTTAACCGCCACCAATCACTTGGTTTAGGAATAGAACCTGAATTATTATCTTTTCTGAACCAATGACCTGCTGTGTGCCTATAACCAAAAATCTCATCTATTTTTTTTGTTGAAATTTTTCTTTTATTTCGCCATTCTTTCAAATAGTCACATATATCGTGTTGGTTTATACTATATTTTCTACCTAAAAATTTATCACTAACATTCTGAAATGCTATATGATTATAAATTTTTTTATTGGCTATACAAATTGGATTATAAGATATTGGAATATCTTTTAAATCTTTTATTGCATTTTCTGTTGTTTTTAGTTTTCTAACCTTTTTCTTAATATCGTCAGGAAATATATTTTTAACATTAATATTATTGCCAATAATAATAATTCTAAATCTGTTTTGGGGGACACCAAAATCAGCGGTATTAAGCAGTTTTGCTTCTACATCGTAACCAATACTTTGAAAATCTTCTTGTATTTGTTTGAACGCTTTCCCTTTTGCCAAAGTCATCATACCTTTTACATTCTCTCCCACAAATATCTTCGGTTTTTTATCTTTAATTACCCTTAACATTTCTTTATATAAATAATTTCTTGGGTCATCTATATATCTTTTGTTATTTGCAACCGAAAACCCCTGACACGGGAACCCTCCTAAAACAACGTCACAATTATCAGGAATAGATAAACTTTCTATTTCTTTTATATCCTGACATAAAACATTTTTATCTATATTGTTTTTATATGTTTCACAGGAATCTTTATCAAAATCATTTGCAAACATAATTTTAAATTTTTGCTTTTTAAAACCCAAATCTAATCCGCCTGCACCACAAAACAAAGATACTACTTTAAACATCAAGCCACCTCACTTATTAACTTCCTTGCCAAAGCATAATCCAAGCGCCGTCTATATTTATTATCTTTTCTTAATCCTTTGAAAGGAGTTAAAAATATATCATTTGTGTCTTCTCTAAATCGTGCTAATCTATCATTCAACATATCTATTAAATTATTAGCACCCGCAAAAGGTTCAAGTATAGTTTGTTCTTTAAGGTTGTACTTTTCTGCCCATTCTAAAAACCCTTCATTTTCAAATGGATTATATTTAGTAAAATATTGTCCTTGTGTTCGTTTATTATTTAGTGTTAAATGTTCTTGTTCTTTATACATAGTTTATTTACAAAAATACACTTTTTTTAGAAATAAAAACATCTATACTTTTTCTACTCCGAGAAATAAGGGGTTATCGTTATATATTATAAAAAAATTGTTTGCGTGTTATATTTCTTTTATTCTTTTTTTTCTGCTATACTCTCCACTGTCATTGATATCTACTTTTAACATAATTTAATGTTAATTTAATCTAAAAAATTATACAAAAATAACAAAAAAATGATAATCTATGACAGGGAGAATATAAAAATATTATGTTCCTTAAAATGAACACTGACAAAAAAAAGACATCCGAAGATGTCTTTTAAAAATAAACAAAATGAAACAATAATTATTTTTTATATTCTAATTCTTTATTGCTTCTTAAACTGACAAGAATCTTATCTGCGACTGCCCCTGCAATTTTCTTTTCGACTTCATCGTTAGAGGTCATAAACTCTTCAATTGCTTTTTCTACTCTGTCTTTGATAAGTGCTGAAGTTTGTCCTACGAGAGCGTTTGTGAGCATGTGCATATCTTCTGCTTGGACTCTTTGAGTTTCCAGCGAACTCTTGTTAGCGTCTTCCATTTTCTTCATTATTTTGTCCATTCTTTCTTCGCCTTCGGTGAATAGCAATGTTACAGCCATCAACATAAGCATACTGAACTCAAGGATAATTGCTAAAAATATGAAAGAAGGTTTGTCGGCAGGAATAAATTTTAGTCCTCTAATACCGATAAACACGATAAGGAATGCAGCACCACCATAAGCCATACCTGTAACGATGTTTTGGTATTTTTCGCAGAAGTGGTGAGACATATACAACGTTAATCCGTTAAATACAAGAAAATGGTTTTCAGACCATCTGATACCTGCTTTAGTATCTTCTATTTCTTTTAATAGGAAGTCAGAATAGAACTCTTTAATTCTTTTGTAGATAATTTCATTTCTGAACGTAACGTTGTCAACTTCATCATAATAGATGTCGTCAAAGTTTTGCATTACATGGGTAGATGCGAGGTCTTCGGTGACGGTTCTATCCCATATTGCTCTGAATACTGAACGTGCTTCGTTGTTGTCTACATTGCGAAACTGTTCATCGGGCATAACTAACAGTTCTATAATTCTGTCTGTAAAGCCCGTCTGTAGGCGTAGTTTAACTTCTGTAGCATAGATTTGTCCGTAGAATAGGGCGGACATATAACCTATACCGATAGGCATAAACATACTTATCAGTAAAGCAGATATTACTGACAATACTAATGCTAATAGCCATAGGCACACCCACGGCTCAATGATAATAGCACTTTCGCCAAGTTTAGGACATTTGAAATAAAATTCATTTGCCCCTTTTGCATAACCGTGTTCTACGGTTTTTCTTTCTTTCCAAGAACAATCAAAGATATATTCTTTGGTAATCAATTCTCCATTGATTTCTATATTGGCGTAATTTTGATGTTCAGCATCTTTAGGAACAGAAGCTTTTACGCCGTCTTTAAATTCTTCGAAGCCCGTTTTTTCGAGCATTTCACCATACGGTGCAAATAAAGAATTAATAAATGTTCCGAAAACATTCGGAATTACAATGAATTGATATAAACAGAAGAATCCAACAATCATTATAAGCAACACGACTAAATGCTGTGCGCCAGTTTGGTATTCTTCAAATTGTTTTTTTAATTTTGCTGCCATTAATGCAACTCCATATATTATTATAAAAAAATGTCTAAGAAAATTTTCTATATTTTTAAATTATAGAACATACAAATATAAAATATATTTTTAAAATAATTTATATATTTTTAATTTTTATTATTTATTATGAAATAATTTGCTACATTGTAGTAGTTATTACTAAAAATTATGTAAAAGTATTTTAAATTAATGAAAATATGTGTTTTTTTGAAAAAACGATAATAAAAGTATTTCATAAAAATTTAGCAAAACAAATTGTGCATTTACATTACCATACCACCATCAATATGAACTACTTGTCCTGTTAAATAACTTGCGTCTTCCGAACAAAAAAATGCAACGACATTTGCAATATCCACAGGTGTAGCAGCACGTTTTAAAGGAATATTTTTAAGATATTCTTCTTTAACAGCATCAGAAAGAACATCAGTCATTGGCGTTTCTACATAACCCGGCGCAACATAATTACACAAAATATTTTTGCCACCATATTCTTTAGCGATGGATTTAGTAAAACCGATTAATCCTGCTTTTGAAGCGGAATAATTAGTTTGTCCTGCATTTCCCATAACACCAACTACTGACCCCATATTGATAATTCTACCATATTTTTGGCTCATCATCTGCCTAATAGTTGCTTTAGTGCAGCAAAATACACCCTTCAAATTAGTATTCAATACTGCATCCCAATCTTTTTCTTCCATCCTAATAAGAAGGTTATCACGAGTAATTCCCGCATTATTAATAAGAAAATCAATTCTGCCTGCTTCTTTAATTATTTCGTCTATAACTTTTTGGACTTGCTCAAAATTAGTTACATCAAGTTGTTTGATAAAAATATTATCAGAAAAATTGCTGTTTTCTATAAATACTTCATTAGAATTTGGTATAGCATAATCAAGTGCATAAACCTTTGCACCTTCATTAAGAAACCTTTCTACTATTGCTTTACCTATGCCGCGACATCCACCTGTAACTACGGCAACTTTGTTACTAAATCTATTACACATAATTAATAATAAGATAATTTTTTACAAAAATAAAAATAATTTTTCATTATTTTTGTTGAAGTTTTAATCAATGAGTCGTATAGTTGATAAAGAAAATTATTGAATTGTATAATAAATTAGAGAAATCGAAAGGTTTTAATTTTATTTATGAATTAGGAAGTAGCATCAGTGAGCATAAATTATTTGTTCTGGCAGGTGGAATAGCATTTAATATCCTCTTATACATTATACCTTTAGTGCTAATATTAGTGCTATTTGTGAACATATTTGTAGAGCGAGAAGTCCTTATCGCTACCACCGAATACCTTATACAAAGTTATCTACCAGGCATAGAAAATCATGCAAAATTGCTTAACGGGATAGTATCCGAGATAAACAATATCGCAGGCAGTCATAAATTCTTTGGAATACTCGGTTTTGTAATACTTTTATGGCTGTCTTCTACGGTCATCAGCACGCTAAATACCTGCATTACGCACATATTTCGTTTGGAACAGCCACATTATTTCAAAACCAAAGTTAAGGATATAGGTATGACTATATTGCTTAACATTTTAATAATTTTGTATGCCGTTTTGCTACCTGTATTTAGTTTTGCTACATCGTTCATAAACAGTGTCTCTATAGCGCCCGAAGAAGTAAATATATGGCTATCTAAAGCAATGGTTTTGCTGATGAACATATCGGTTTCGTTCGTATTTTTCTATTTCATTTACTGGATAATTCCTTCATCAAAAACAAAAATGATACACAGAATTTCTATAAATGCTACACTAATTGCTGTTTTTTCTACCGAATTAGCAAAATATTTATTTACATGGTATATATCGGGGCTGTCCAATTATTCCAAATTTTATGGCACTTACGCTGCAATAATAACTATGTTAGTGTGGCTATTTTACTTTTGCTTCATTATGCTATTTTCTGCCGAATTATCTAAATACCTCTACGATTTGAAAGAAAAAAGAGAACTACAACTCAAAATAGATACACGCTCCATAATAGAAAAATATAGATACAAACAAAAATTGCAATCCAACAAAAAGAAAAAAACTATGAAAAAATAAATCATATCAGCATTTTTTTTATATAAAAAAAACAGCAAAACCGAAGTTATCTGTTAGAATATTAATTTTGATATAATGAAATCCTCGTTAAAAAATATGTAATTTTGCAACAAATAATTACTAAAACTCATATTAAAATTATGTCTGTTCAACACTATATGGATATTGCTATCGAAGAAGCAATTAAGACAAAAGATACTAATGACGTGCCTGTAGGAGCAATTATTGTGAAAAATAATGAAATTATTGCTAAAGCACATAATAAAATACAAGCATTAAACAATCCGCTATATCATGCTGAAATTATTGCTATTCATACTGCTATAAATATTTTAAAAACTAAATACTTAACTGATTGTGAGATTTATACTACGCTTGAGCCGTGTGTTATGTGTGCAGGTGCAATAGCATTAGCAAGACCAAGACGTATTTATATTGGAGCAGAAGATGGTAAAAGTGGTGCTTGTGGCAGTGTAATTAATGTGATTCAGGACAAGCGTTTTAATCATAATTGTGAAGTTTATTTTGGCATAAATGCCGATAAATGTAAATCTTTGCTTGTTGATTTCTTTCAAAGCATTAGAAAAGAAAAACATATAGGTAGCATCTAAAAATGCCCTGCCGAACCTATGTCTGCGTCTATTACATATAATCGTTTGTTATATCTTTTTGGGTTCTGAAAGAATGCATCCTAAAACTATCAATAGGCATTGTATCTACTTGCAGTATAATTAACTTTATAAAGTATTTAAGCATTAGTTTGGTTGATATCGGATAATCGCCTGCGGTAAGAAATTCTGCCGTCTGGGG
The DNA here is from genome assembly GCA_009777815.1 of Bacteroidota bacterium. Lineage (GTDB taxonomy): Bacteria > Bacteroidota > Ignavibacteria > Kapaibacteriales > UBA2268 > WRLB01. Next base: position 27,645 of record WRLB01000001.1, on the reverse strand, counting down.
ATGAACTAATAATTCTACCTTAAAATCGTTTTTCTTAACCGTATATTTTTTTAACCATTTCTCAATAGAATTAAGTATCGTAGAATTAGAAATAATTCTGCCCGCACCATAACAAGTAGGACAATTGGTGCTTACTTTATCTGCAAGATTAAGTTGCATCCTTTGACGAGTAATTTGCATTAAACCGAGTTGAGTTATTGGGTATATTGTGGCTTTAGACCTATCATATCTTATAAGATTAATCATCTCTTTATACAATTTGTTATTATTATTTTCGTTTATCATATCTATAAAATCTACGACTATTATCCCACCGATGTCCCTTAAGCGTATTTGTTTAGTAATTTCATAAGCGGCTTCGAGATTTGTCTGCAAAGCATTTTTATCTCTATCTGTATCGTTCGACCGCCCTGAATTAACATCAATTACTGTTAATGCTTCTGTTTTATCTATAACTATATCGCCGCCGCTCGGCAATGATAAAACTCTTTTACTTGTTCTTGCTAACTCTTTTTCTATAGAAAAAACTTCAAATATCGGCTTATGTCCCTTATAATATTCTATTTTGTTAAGTGATTTAGGGTCCGCTATTTCTAAATACGAAACAATTGTATTATATAACTTATTTGAATCTACAATAACACGTGATATATTTTTAGTAAAGTAATCCCTAATTATGCTTGTAGCAAGCGTCATATCTTGATAAACAAGCGATGGTGTTTGCGTTATCCGTGCTAATTGTATCTTTTGCTCTATTCTCTTCCAATTCGTAAGAACATTATACCAGTCGTCCAATAATTCACCATCTTTTCTATTTAATGATGCTGTTCTGATTATGCAGCCAAATCCCTGTGGCAATACGCTCCGTGCTATACGTCTTAATCTTTTACGCTCCGATATGTTCCAAATCCGTTTTGATATACCGATAGAGTTCTCAAAAGGAAGCAAAACAACATATCTCCCCGGAATGCCAATTTCAGTAGTCACACGCATACCTTTACGCCCGTATGGCTCCCGAACTGCTTGAACCAATATCTCTTTACCCTCTTGCAAATTAAGAAAGATATCACCCGAATATCTTGTATTAAAAACCGCTAAATCCCGCTTCACCCCCTCATCTGTTTTGCTATTCTCTTCTGCAGGGTTGCTCGCCGCTAAATCCTCGTAATCTTCTTTATCAACTTCGTAATCCTCTTTTTCTATCTCATCCGCATCTGCATCTGCGTCAGAGTAAGTATAAGATAAATCTACATCTGAAAACGATAAAAAAGCATCTTGTTCCTTCCCTAAATCAATAAATGCTGCACCTATCCCTTGAATTACTCTTTTTATCTTGCCATAATAAACATTGCCGAGAACCTTCTCCCGCTCGGGCAATTCTATAAAATATTCAGCCAAATGTCCGTCTTCAGTGATTGCGATACGGAGTTCATTTATTGCGGAGTTGATAATTATTTCTTTACGCATATTCATTTAATTTCATTTTGTATTTTTGCAAAAATAAGGAAAAAATATGTAATTATCCGCAATCCTCTTATTCTTTTACATTACGTGACTTAAAATCAAATTAGGAGTTTTTTTCGTGCGTTTCGCGTCATTTTAAGGCGTTTCGCGTCATTTTAAGGCGTTTCGCGTCAATTTAACGCGTTTCGCGTCAATTTAACGCGTTTCGCGTCAAATTAAGGCGTTTCGCGTCAATTTAAGGCGTTTCGCGTCAAATTAACGCGTTTCGCGTCAAATTAAGGCGTTTCGCGTCAAATTAAGGCGTTTCGCGTCAAAACGTTACTAATTGAGTTTTTTTTACGCAAAATATGTCAATTATATAGATAATTAGTGAAAAATAAGTATTTTTGCATATTAAATTAAAAATATTATAAATCTAATATATGAGCGTATCTATTATTGTTGGTGCCCAATGGGGTGATGAAGGTAAAGGAAAAATAGTCGATTACCTTTCTGAAAAAGCAGATATTGTTGCTCGTTATCAAGGCGGAGCAAATGCAGGACATACCTTAGTTTTCAATAGCAAAAAATATATATTACATCTAATTCCGTCAGGTATTTTGCATAAAAACATAGAATGTGTGATTGGCAATGGCGTAGTTATTGACCCGATAGCATTTACAGAAGAGTTAAATATGTTAGCCGAAAATGATATTGATATAAGCAATCGCTTATTTATTAGTGAAAATGCTAATATCGTTTTGCCTATCTATAAAAAACTTGATTTAATGCGTGAAAAAGAGTTAAATACGGCTATCGGCACAACAGGACGGGGTATCGGACCTGCTTATACTAATAAAATTAGTAGAACAGGGATTAGAGTCCACGATATCAGGAATGAACAGGCATTAAGAGCAAAAATACTGGCAATAACAAAAAATGATGAGGAAATAGATAAAATTGACGCATTTATAGCACATTGTATGGCTTTGCTTCCATTTATTAAGGATACGGCTTATTATATGAGCGATGCCATAAATAAGAATAAAAATATCATTCTTGAGGGGGCGCAGGGTGCTTTATTAGACATAGATTACGGGACTTATCCTTTTGTTACGAGTTCTAACACTACGTCAGGTGGTGCTTGCACTGGTGCAGCAATTCCGCCAACTAAAATAAATAAAGTGCTTGGCATAACAAAAGCATATTGCACGCGTGTCGGCAATGGTCCTTTTCCTACGGAGCAAGTAAATGCGATAGGCGAAATGTTATCAGAGCGTGGTTTTGAGATTGGCTCTACTACGGGGAGGAAACGTAGGTGTGGTTGGCTTGATTTAGTTGCTTTAAAGTATTCTGTTATGATTAACGGAATAACCGAAATTGTCATTACAAAGTTAGATGTATTAGACGCTTTTGATGAAATAAAAGTAGCAACGCAATATAAATTAAAAGGTGCTTTAACAAATATGTTTCCTGTTAATGAATGTGCGGATGCTCTGCCAGAATACACTACATTAAAGGGTTGGCAGCAAAACATTGCGGGCTTGAATGATTTTAATAAACTTCCTTCTGCCACACGAGATTACATAAAATTCATTGAAGATTATGTAGAAGTCCCTATCTCAATCGTATCCACAGGTCCCGACAGACAAGATACTATATTTATGTGAAAAAGTTAGCCGTTAAGCCATATCTAACTTGTTTGGGCATCTCTTTATTTAATTTGGGATGCTGCGTATGGCGTTTTTACAGGTTACGTTTCATAAAAAACAAAATGTTATTTAATTATTAGAAAAAACGTATATTAATAAAAAAATTAAAATAATTATGAAATATATTGAATTTGATAATCAATTAAAAGCATCGTATAGTTTTGCTTTGGAAGAGTTTATTATGACTAATAAACAGAGCAATCTAAATGATGACTATTTTTTTATATGGAATAATAAACCAACTTTAATGGTTGGTAGATTCCAAAATCCGATAGAGGAAATTAATTGCGTATATGCAACACAAAATAATATAGATATTATCAGAAGAAATAGTGGCGGCGGAACTATTTATACAGATGAAAATTGCTGGCAATTTAGTTTTATTACACATAAAAACAAGCAAAACACTAATAATTTCCACGCCTTTACTAAACCAATATTGTATATTTTGGAAAAATTAGGGCTTGAGTGTAATTTCTCGGGAAGGAATGACCTTATCTTAAATGAACGTAAGTTTTCGGGGAACGCTCAATTCAGTTTAGGTAATAGGTGCTTGCATCATGGTAGTATTTTATTTGATGCTGATTTGGATAAGATGAATAATGCACTTACTATTTGCACCAATAAAATCTTTTCAAAAAGCGTTAAATCGGCGAAAGATAAGGTTATTAACATAAAACCTTTTTTAAGCAATCCTGATATGACAAGTGAAGATTTTAAAAATGAAATACTAAATATTGTCACTAAAAATATGGAAACAATTACTATTTCCAAAGAACATATTCCTATAATTAAAAATATAGAACATAAAAAGTTTTTATCTTGGGAGTGGAACTATGGCAAGTCGCCCGAATTTAATGTTACCAAACGAACACTAACAAGTGGCGGCAATGTTATTGTTAATTTGAATATTAAAGACGGAATTATTAATGATTGCAAACTAAATGGTGACTTCTTTTTTAGTGGTAATATTGATGATTTTACGAATCATATAATTAATTGCAAATACGAAAAATCTGCTATATATAATTTGATTTCAGAAACAAATTATGCTAATTGTTTTTATTTAATTTCTATTGACGAACTGATTGATTGCTTTATTATTTAAGGACATTAGGTATATCTAATCCATCAGCAATTATTATATCGTCTGTAATTGACGCTCCTGTCATTGGTCCGCCGTTAATCAGGCAATCGGCAGCGGTGGTGAATGCACAGATGAGGAGAATTATACAAAATATCATTCCGAATTTATTTCGGAATTCCCATAAAATTAGCACGGGGGCAAGCCCCCGTGTTAATGGATGTTTAATCTATTAATTTTTTTAATCTTTTCAATATATTCCAAAGGAGATAATATGGGTATTTCTTTAAATTTTTTCAAAATTAATAAATCTTTATCGCCTGTAATTATAAAATCTACTTTGCCTAATATAGCACATTCCAATATTTTATCGTCATCACTATCACGACAAACTCCTTTTACTGTTCCCAATAAATTAACACGACTGGAAATTTCTGCAATAGAATTAACAAAATGAACAACTTGATGATGAGACACATTAAATTTAGGGCGTGACATAACAAAAAATACTTCTTGTAGTATTTCGTTAGAAGCAAACAGGACATCTTTTCTTTCTATAATTCTTGTCATTATTTTCCGAGGATTGCCGCTCCAAAAAAATGAGGATATAAAAACATTTGTATCTAATACGAGTTTCATTTTCTTTCTTGCCGGTATGCCTTTATTTCGTTTATAACATCGTCTTTAGCGAGATTATTCTCTAAAGCCAGATGGTCACCAAGTAAAAATATATCTTGCCAATTTTGTTTATGTGCAATATACATTTTAGTTGCTTCAAGAATAATATCTGCTCTTGAACAAGTTTTTTCTTCGACGAAATTATCTATTTGTTGTAATAAATCCAATTGAAACGGAACTTCTACAATTGCTACTGCCATATTTTTATTAAATAATTAATTTACAAAATACAAATATAACTTTTTCTTTTTTTTATTTATTATTACATAACACGGGGATGAATCCCCGTGTTAAAATAGACACTGAAATAAATTCGGAATGACATTTTTGGTTTTTACATTCCTATTCTATCCATAATATAGCGGAGTTCGAAGTATAAGTTATCTATTAGTTGGTCTATTGCTTGTCCGCTTCCGTGTCCGCTTTCGAAGTCAATATGTAAGAAAATTGGTTCTATTTGTCCTATATGATTTTGCAACGCTGCTGCAAACTTTTTAGCGTGTAATGGATCCACTCTTGCATCATTTTCACCTGCTTTAACCAATAATGATGGAACTCCAAGCCCTGACCGAATATTATGATAAGGCGAATAAGTTAAAATGTAATCTAAATCCTCTTTAACATCAGCAGAACCATATTCAGGTATCCAATAAGGACCCATTAAAAATAAATGATAACGCACCATATCTAACAACGGAACAGCACACACAGCCGCATTAAATAAATCAGGTCGCTGAACAGCCATCCCTCCAATTAGTATTCCACCATTAGAACCACCACGCAAAGCAATTCGTTTAGGATTAGTATATTTTTCATTTATCAAAAACTCGCAAGCAGCAATGCAATCAGAAATAGTATTTTGTTTATTCTTTAGCATTCCGCCTTGATGCCACACTTCACCATACTCACCTCCGCCACGAAAACATCCCAAAACATAAATGCCACCGCGATTAATAAAAGATAAATAATGATTCAAAAAACTTGGTTTTACAACATTATTAAAACCACCATAACCATACATTAATACAGGATTATTGCCATCAAGCGGAGTATCTTTTTTGCGAATTATAAATAAAGGAATGCGAGTGCCATCCAAAGAATTATAAAATTTTTGTTCTACAATAATATCTTTTGCATCAACTTTTATAGTCGTATCTTGCCAAAAGAATTTCCACTCTAATGTCTTGCCATTTAGCGAATATATTTTTGTTGGAACATCAACAGAAGTAAAAGAGATATAAACGGTATTAGTTAATTTATGATAACTCATACTTGATGGTTCAGCGGTTTCAGGCATTTCAAGTTTTTTAACGAAGTTTCCATTCAAATCATAAATATCAATATGTGCTAAAACATCTTTGCGATAATATGCTAAAAAATAATCACTCGTAAAAACATATCCTTCAAGTTTAGTTTCTTTTTCGGGATAAAAATCTTTCCAATTTTCAAATTCAGGATTAGTAATATCAGCAACCATAATTTTCCAATTTGGTGCATTATGATTGGTCATAAAATATATTTTATCTTTTCTAATATCAGGGTTTGCTTTAAACTCTTTGCTTGAAAAAATTTGCTTTTTCTTTGTTAAATCGTTATTTGTTGTAGTATTATAAAGAGGCATAATATATAATGTATTAGACCAAAAATCCGAATCTGTAACAATAGTATATGGTGCTTCATCGTCATCAGAAATACTTGCAAAATCTTTTGGATTATCGGGTTGCAGAAGTTTTATATCATTTTTTCTATTATCACCTAATTTGTGATAATAAGTAATCGTAGGGATTTGCTTTTCTAACATTTCGCGGGTGCGTTCCCAAAGATAAGCACCTTTTTCGTCTTGAGTCCAAGCCCAGCCCGATAAACCGGAAAGCGGTTCTGTTATTTGCTTTCCCGTTTTTGTATCAATAACATAAAAAGTATTGACTTCATTCCCTTGGAATTGCACTCCAACAGCGGCTTTATCTCCTTTCTTTGTGAGAACAAATGAATTGATTGCGGTTTTTCCTGTCGGGTCAATTTTAAGAGGGTCAAAGATTAAAACTTCTTTATTTTTGATTCTTGTATAAATTTTAGATTGCTGTTCGCCACGCATCTTTTTATAAAAGAACTCTCTGTCGTGCTTGAAAAATGGAGCAGAAATGTTATCTCTATCATAAATAGCACGGATTTCATCCTTCATTCCAGGATATTGTTTGAAGTTTTTGTTAATATAATCGATAGTATAATTATGTTGTGCTTGCGACCATTCGAGGACTTTCGGGTCTTTTTTATCTTCGAGCCAACGATAGTTATCAATTATATTGTAATTAAAAAGCGTATCCACAACGGGAATGATTTCAGTCGGCGGTGGATTAAACGCTTCCATTGAGTTTAGTGAAATAGTTGATGCCACTAATAAAATAGATAAATAATTTAATTTGATATTCATATTGCAATATATATAAAATGCAAAAATAAGGTTTTTTTTCTTATTTTTGCAATATAGAATTAATAATGTTATAATATGAACTGGAAAAAAAGAAATGCTATATGCAATGACTTCGCTCAAAATGTAATTAATCCAAACGAATTTAAACAAGAAAATTATAAAAATAAATTCATATTAAATGGATGGATTCATAATGTCCGTGATATGGGCGGACTTGTATTTATTGATTTAAGAGATAGATACGGAATAATGCAACTCGTTATTGAAACCGAAAATTATCCTAAACTCGCCGAAAAAGCAAAAGCACTAAAATCAGAATATGTTATATGGGCTGAAGGTAATTTAAGATTGCGTTCCAACCCTAATCCTAAAATACCTACAGGATATATGGAAATACTACTAAATGATTTCGGAATTATAAATAAAGCAGAACTGCCACCATTTGAAATCGTTGATAATTTAGATACTAATGAAGAACTTAAACTCCGCTATCGTTATTTGGATTTGCGAAGGCATTCTTTGCAGCGAAATTTTATAATTAGGAATAAGGTATATCAAATAATCCATAGATATTTTGAAAAACATAACTTTTTAGAAGTTGAAACGCCTATTTTAGTAAAATCCACGCCCGAAGGTGCAAGAGATTATGTTGTGCCGAGTAGAATACATAATGGGAAGTTTTATGCCTTGCCGCAATCTCCACAGATTTATAAACAAATACTAATGATGGCGGGCTTTGATAAATACATTCAGATTGTAAAATGCTTTAGAGATGAGGATTTACGCTCTGATAGACAACCTGAATTTACGCAACTGGACTTAGAGATGTCTTTTATTGAAAGAGATGATATTTTAACTATTATTGAAGGACTTTTTAAGGAACTTTGGAAGGAAATTCTCAATATTAACTTGCCCGATAAATTCCCGCGAATGACTTATGAAGATGCTATGTTGCAGTATGGAAGTGATAAGCCCGATATTCGTTTTGATATGAAAATTAAAGATATTACTAATATAATGAAGGATGTGGATTTCAAAGTTTTTCAGGATGTGTTAAGTCAAAAAGACGGATATATTGCACTTATAAATGTCAAAGGAGCAGGTAATTATTCGCGAAAGCAATTAGATAATTTAACTGATTTTGCTAAGAAATATGGAGCAAAAGGTTTGGCGTATATTAAGATAAATGAATCAGGCGAGATATCTTCCCCTATTGCTAAGTTCTTAAATGATAATGACATAGAAGCAATAAAAGATATAGCAAATGCAGAAAATAATGATTTGATTTTAATTTCGTCTGATGAAAAATATCGTGCATTAACTATACTTGGTGCTTTGCGATTGGAATTAGCAAAGCAGTTGGGCATTATTGATAAGTTAAAAAACACTTATAGTTTTCATTATGTTATTGATTTTCCTTTATTTGAATACGATTCGGATGCAGAGCGTTATGTGTCGAAGCATCATCCTTTTACTTCTCCTAATTTAGATGCAAATAATGCGATAAATATGCTAAATACAGACCCTTCAACCATAAATGCAGATGCTTATGATTTAGTTTTAAATGGCAATGAAATAGGAGGCGGGAGCATCAGAATACATAACTCTGAAGTGCAAAGTAAAGTGTTTGAACTGCTTGGATTAAGTGATAATGAAAAAGAAGAAAAGTTTGGCTTTTTGCTAAAAGCATTGCAATACGGGGCGCCACCACACGGCGGAATAGCACTTGGAATAGATAGAATAGTGATGTTGCTTTGCGGCACAGATAATATACGCGATGTAATAGCATTTCCGAAAACAACAAGTGCAACATCATTGATGGACGGCTGTCCGTCTGTTATAGACGCAGGACAATTAAAAGAATTAGGAATAAGTTTAGTAAAATGATTAAGCAATTTGTTATTTGAAAAAGCAATTTATAAATCGGAAAAGCAATTATATAATCGGAAAAGCAATTATATAATTGGAAAAGCAATTATATAATTGGAAAAGCAATTATATAATCGGAAAAGCAATTATATAATCGGAAAAGCAATTATATAATTGGAATTTGCGTATTATAATGCAAAAAGCAATTATATAAATCGAAAATTGCATATTATAATGCAAAAAGCAATTATATAAATCGAAAATTGCATATTATAATGCAAAAAGCAATTATATAATTGGTTTTTTGGTGGCAAAATCGCTTAAACAACAGATAAATAGGGGATTCTTTAAATAAATATCAAAAACGTTACTAATTTAGCAAAAATAATGTAATCAAAAATTGTATAGTAATAAAAGGAATAAAAGAAGTTAAAAAACGTTAATCAATTAAAAGAATTAGGAATAAGTTTAAATAAATAAGGATAAAATATGCCAACAATATCTGTTTTTTATGGAATAATAATTAGGATGTATCACACAGAACATAATCCACCACATATTCATGCATATTATCAATCTAATAATGCTGTTTATAGCATAAAAGAGTGTGAAATGATTGATGGAGCAATGCCCAAAAAGCAAAATGCGCTAATTAAAGCGTGGATGGAATTACATCAAGATGAATTGCTTGCAAATTGGGATTTAGCAATGTATAAAGAAGATATTTGTAAAATAGAACCATTAAAATAATTATGATAATAAATGTAGTAAAAGTTCAGGTTCTTCCCGATTATCAATTGGAATTACAATTTGATAATGGCGAGATAAAGATATTTGATTTTAAAAGATATTTAGATTATAAATGCTATCGTGTTCTTAATGATGTTAAGGAGTTTAATAAAGCAAAAGCATCATTTGGCACAGTTTCTTGGGGGAAAGATATAGATATTGCTCCCGAAACTCTATATGAAAAAAGTGTAAATGTTAATCAATTAAAAGAATTAGGAATAAGTTTAGTAAAATGATTAAGCAATTTAACACGGGGGCAAGCCCTCGTGCTAAATATGTTTTTTTTACAATTTTTATGTATTTTTGCATAAAAATTATTTTTAATAAAATATATGAAATCAATTTTAGTAGCATTGTTTTTATTTGCGAATGTGTTTCTTTATTCTAAATCATTTAATAACATAAATGATAAGGCAACCTATTATAAAAATAGGTATAAAGTTAATTGCCTTAATGAAAAAATTACTGATAACTTCGGTAACGGTTTTGATGATTTGTATGGCACACGAAATATGAAAACGATACTTTTTGGTATCGCTTACCGAGGTGGTGCAAATAATTATTATCATAAAACTAATAAGCGTGACAATCAAAATCCGTTGCCCGAAGATGGTCTCAACAACTTGTGTAGCGAAGGATTTAGTAGTGCTATTTATCTGTATGGAACTAATTTTTCTAAAGTGGAAAACAAAGTATTTATTAGTGCAAATAGTGACACTTTGCGATATATACAAAATTCAGGTATGAGCCGTAAAACACAGGAAGATATTATTAAAATGATTAAAGAAAGAATAGATGAGCCGAGTTTAGGACCTGTTTATTTGCATTGTTGGAACGGATGGCACCAGTCGGGTTACGTATCTGCTATGATATTGATGCAGTTTTGCGGCTATTCTAATCAGCAAGCAAGGACATATTGGGAGCAAAATACAGATGGAGCATATAAAAAATTTGATAACGTAAAGAAAATGATAGCAAACTTTACGCCATTTCAGAATTATAAAATTGATAAAGAAATTTCTGATTTGATTTGCCCGTGTATGAAAAAGTGAAAAAAGTAACTTATAAAAACGTCTCCTTATTTTATGCGAGGAGATACCAAAACAAGCACGTTATAACATTTCATTTGTCCTTACATAAAAAAAAAACAGGCAAGACAAGTCCTGCCTGAAAACGTTTTTTTGTTGAGTTGTTTTTTGTGGTAGTTTTTATTGAATTGATTTGCAGAAGTTATGACTTCTAATTATAAAATCATCATCTTCTTCAGGAATGTATTGTTTAATAATAATTGAATAAATACATCCTTCTGGCAAATCAGTTACATCAAAGGTATAACCCGTACCAACAGCAACATTATAGAATCCTGTAAGTTCTATTCCAGTAGATAAATCTACTAGTTTAGCTTGGACAAAAATGTCTGTTGATATTGTTACTGAATGTGACGTTTGCTTAATATAAGTATTTGCAATACTTAAATACACCCAATCTAATGGGAACTCAAATTCATAGTAGAGTGCGTCATATTCATCTACTGTATCAATAATTGGTGGGTAATCCATTGCTAATGATGTAGCAAGTGGAATGTCTAATAGTGTTGCTCTAGTCGATGCACTTTCAATAATATCTGCACCATCTGATCCAACTAATGGCTTTTTACCTGATGTAGAGGTTTCCCCAGAACAACTTCTATGTTCTTGGTATAGTGGGGTACCACTACTATTATTTCGCCAAGTTTCAGTTCTTGATTGTTGCCCAGTAGGATTACCATTATTATCATAGCAATCTATATATTCTACCGTTACATAATAAGTTTTTTTGCTTGTAGCAGAGAATACATTATCTGGGCTTATAAAGAGCATTGTGCCTACCACAGCACAAACTATTAGCACTCTAATAGTGTTATGAAGTTTAGCAGATATTACTGCATTGTTACCCTTTGGTCCTTCCGCCGGGCTTAATAACGCCTTTCCTATTATCTCGTATTCAGCGTTATTGTTTTTTAAGGTTAAGAGTGACATAAGTCCTCCATAAATAAATAAAAAAAATAATTCTCTGACTATTTGAAGTAGAAATTTTATAGAAGCAAAACGATGGACAGTTAGAACAATAACGCTTCAGAAATTAAACTGCCAATAACCCATCCGACATCATCACTCTCACCGCTTTGCCACTAAAATTTATTTCAATTACAATTTTGCCAAAGAACTAATTGCAAAAATAAACTCTTAATTTGAACAAAAAAAGGAAAGTTTTCGGTATTTAAAAGAAAAATTTCTATATTTAAAAGAAAACTTTCGGTATTGCTATTTTTTTGTTGTTGTGTTTTATATTTGTAATTGTGCGAGGGTCTACTCCCATAATTTTTGCAACGTCATTATCTTTTAGGTCCGCAAAAAAAGGAAAAACTTCAAACATTTTTCTATAACGTGATTCTGCACGCGGTAGTGCATTAATTTTTCCATTAAAGATTAATCTATTAATAACCATATCTAAACATTCTTGCAAAATTTTTGTTACTATTATTGGTTCTTTATTTCTAATATCAAACCAATCTTTTATTGTTATTCTACGAATTACTGCATCTTTTACGACCTCAAGGTTAAGCACTGCTTTTTTACTTTCGTTAGGATCAATAGCATATGATATTATAAAATCTCCCTTTGCAAAGAAATTAATTATCGTTTCATCGTTTATTTCTTCATTAAATACGGATGCCTTTATTATTCCTGATTCTATGTAGTAATTATGTGTTCTTGTGCTACCTTCTTCAACCAAGAAAGCATTTTTATCATACATTTTCTTTTCCCACTTTTCAGGATATTTTTTTATTAGTTGTTCTAATTTTGTAGTATAATTACGCATTTTTGTAAAAAAATAATTACAAAAATAAACAGAAAAAACGAAGCACGCAAGTCAAATTTCAACATTTTTTGTATAAAATTATACATTTTTCTTTTTTGCTCTATTAATAGTTGTTCGCGTTACGCCTAAGTGTTTAGATAATTCTTCATCGGATAGTCGTCTTAAAGATGGCTTCTTTTCTAATATAGATTCTAATCGTTTATTGGCATCAAAACGAATATAATCAACGATATAATAGGCGAACTGATATACTATATTCAGTGCTGCATCTTTAAGTAAATGTGTAACTTCGGGTTCTAATTGTTCTAATTTTTGCCAATTTGTTTTGCTAATTACAAGCATATCAGCATTTTCAATAACTTCTATGCTAAATTTTGAAGCATCGTTGTCTACAAAACTTTTATAGGGAGACATAAATTCATCTTCTGAAAAGAAAAGAATTGTTGCTTCTTTCATTTTGCCTTCGCAATAATGAACAACTTTAGCAATACCTTTTTTAATATAATAAAGATTATTTGCGATATTGTCTTCTGCAAGCAAATGGTCACCTTTTTTATACATTTTTTTTTGATATAAATCGGGATATTTTAATATTATTTCTTTTAATTTTTTTATATAATTTTCCATAATATTTATTATATATTTCTGCAAAAATAGTATTTTTGTATAAAAAAATATTCAGTAAATCCTTATCTTATTCTTTCTACCAATCGGACTTCGCTAATACTTGCTATACTATCTGTTATAGATTTAATAAAGTAATTATTAGCAATTCCGAATCTTATATTGATGTTAATAATGCCATTTATATAATCGCAATCTATATTGTATATTTGATTGTTTTTAGTTGTTTCGGGAGGATGATTATCAGTATGAGGAGAGTTAATAGTGCTAATTATTTTATCTATAATTTCATTACTTTCGTTAGCAGTTATAAATAATTTTGCATAAAAATCTTTATCGTTAAAATACTCCCAATCTAATAAAACTATATCGGGTTGCTGTATATCAAGTATTTTTTTGTGTTTTTGGCAATAACTATTATGAACTTCTATTTGATTATAAGATATTTTTATTCCAAAAATAGAATCGCCAGGCAGTGGATTACAGCAATCAGAAAACATAAACTCTTTGTCTTTATAGGAATCAAGATGTGTAAATACTTCTAACATATTTGGCTGTGATTCATAAACTTTATCAATAATGTTCATTGTCATATTAGACATTATTATTGGATAAATAGCATCTAAATTTAATGAACCGTTACCTATTGCTATGTAAAAATCTGCTGCATCATCAAAATTATATTTCTTTAACATATCAGCAAAATCTTCTTCATTAGCGCTGAAATTATGTTTTATGTTTTTATCTTCCCATAGTTGTTTTCCACGATTTAATGTAGTGTTAGATTCTTTTTTTAAATACTCAATAAGTTTAGTAGTTGCTCGTGGTGTGACGACATAATCTAACCATTCTTTTTCGGGTTTCTGTTTATTTGAGGTTATTACTTCCACTCTATCACCGCTGTTCAGTTTATGATTAACAAGACAAAACTTACCATTTACTTTTGCACCAAGGCACTGAAATCCCATATCCGTATGTATATTAAAAGCAAAATCCAGCACCGTTGCACCACTTGGTAGTTCTCTAAATTCATCTTGTGGAGTAAAAACATATATTTTATCTGCCAATCGCGTCTGCAATATCAATGATAATAATTTATTAGAATCTTCTTTGCCAACGCTTTTGAATATATGTTGAACTTCATCGAGCCATTTTTGCACTTGTGTGTCTTCTAAAATAGTTGCACCATTGACAGAACTTTTATATCTAAAATGTGCTGCTATACCTTCTTCGGATGCTTGATGCATTTGTGTTGTTCTTATTTGAACTTCTACTATTTTATCATCTGGACCTGCTACTGCTGTGTGCAACGAACTATATCCATTCGGCTTCGGGGCAGATATATAATCTTTAAATGTTTCAGGAATCGGCTTATATAAACTTCCTACTATACCATATACGTAGTCGCAAAGGAAAGGATTGTTTGTATCAAGTATTATTCGTATTGCAAAAATATCATAAAGTTCATTGACGGGCTTTTTCCTAATTAAAGTTTTATTATAAATAGAGTAAATATTTTTTGCTCTACCATCTATTCTGTATGTTACGTTGTAATGTTTTAATAATGTTTCTTCTTCTAACCTGCGAACTATGGGTTCTTTGAATTTATTTACATACTCTGTTCTGCTTTTGTGAGTGCCTTTTATAGCATCTTCTATTTCCTTATATAAATCAGGGCGTAAGTATTTGAATGAAATATCTTCTAATTCAAATTTAATTCTCGTAAGTCCGAAGCGATTAGCAAAAGGTATGTATATATCTAATGTTTCTTGCGAAAACTTTAATTGGCTTTCGGTAGATACATATTGTAAAGTTCGCATATTATCTAACCTATCTGCTAATTTTACTAATATAATTCTTATGTCTGTAAATAATGTTAGTAGTAGTTTTCGGTAATTATCTAATTGGTCGGGTCTATCTATATGCTGGCTTTCTACAAACTTTATTCGGGTGATTCCTTCTACTATTGCCGCTATATTTTGTCCAAATACAAAACTAATATCTTCATAACTATATACATCACTTTCATCCAATACATTATGTAGCAATGCCGCTATTACTGATTCCAAATCCAGAGGTATCTCATCTAAAAGTATAAAAGCAACTGCAAGCGGATGTGTATAGTATTTTAGTCCACTCTTTCTATATTTGCCTGCGTGTGCGAGAATGCAATAATTAAAAGCAAGATACAATAATTTTTCATCAAATTCAGAGAATCTATTTTTGCATTTATTCAGTAGTTCTTCGTAATCTTTTTTTTCATTTTCACCGAGAATATAATCCATCGTTAATTTGTTTTAAGTATATGCAAATATAGTATTTTTTTTGAATTTATAGATAAGGTGACTTATAAAAATGCCATACTGGACTTATTCGGCATTTCCGAATGCGAAAATATTTTTCGTATTTTTGTGTGTATGGCAACAGAAAAAACAAAACAAATCATTACAGAATTGAAAATAAAATTAAAAAATGAACTTCCTGGTAATGCCTCTCGTTCTTTACTTGCACCGAAATATAATGGAGTAAATAGAATAGACCCTCCTACTAAATCATCAAAAAAAAGTGCGGTTTTATTGTTATTGTGGGAAGTAAATGAAAAGTTACATATTGTATTTACTTTGCGTAGTTTTCACTTACTTGACCACAGCGGACAAATAAGTTTCCCCGGCGGACAAAAAGAAAATAATGAGACCAATTCAGAAACCGCTTTAAGAGAAACATTAGAAGAAATAGGTATTCCATCTAATGCTATTGAAGTTTTGGGGGAACTTACTCCGATATATGTTATGCCGTCTAATTCACATATATTTCCTGTTGTCGGATATGCTAAAAATTACTTGGATTTTAGAGTTAATAAGGATGAAGTAGAAGAGGTTTTTTATAAACCATTGGATTTTTTTTCATTTAATAATGTAAAGGTAGAGAAATGGAATATACGTGGCGAAGAAATAGATGTTCCATTTTGGGAAGTCCATCCTGCAGTTTCTTTATGGGGAGCAACAGCAATGATTTTAGCAGAGTTTATAGAAATATATAGAAATATAGGCGTTATTAATTCTAAATAATTTCCCGTTATTACTATCGTATTCGTCACAGCACCTTATTTTTACAATAATTTTGCAAAGTTTTCGTATTTTTGCATTATGAAAAACAATATAACTAAATATTATCTTATTGCTACAATTTTAATAATTATAGATCAGGTCACGAAAATAACTATAAAACAACTATTCGATTACGGCGAAGTTTTGCCTGTAATTAGCAATATAATCCAATTAACTTACATAGAAAATACAGGAATAGCGTTCGGTATTGAATTAGGATGGGCAAAAATTTTTGCTTCGTTAATGTCTATTATTTTAGGTGGTTTGTTAGTATATTATTTATATAAAATACGAAAAGAGGTGCCATTTATAGCAGGTATTGCTATTACGTTGATAATTGCAGGAGCATTTGGAAACGGAATAGATAGATGTTTTTATGGTGTTATTTACGGAACTGCACCCTTATTTTATGGGGGAGTGGTAGATTTTATATTAGTAGATATTCCTGATATTAACTTTTGGTTTTTACAATACACACATTTTCCTGTATTTAATATAGCGGATAGTTGTGTTACTTGTGGAGTTATATTACTATTATTTGTTCATAATAAAATACCATTTTTTAATAATGAGATTCCGAAACAAGTTCGGAATGACAATTAACAAAATGCTGTCCTGCTGAACTTGTTTCAGCATCTACTTTAACACTGGGATTCATCTTCGTTTTTCATAATTGCTTTTTTTTATTCTGTCAACTTATTGAACATAAAAAAGCCACTACCCGAAGGTAGTGGCAAAGGGGGGATTAAATTTAAATTCTATAAAAGAATTCAAAATGTTACGATACAAAAATAAGGTTTTTTTTATAAATAATTACGTTTGAAAAACAACATTGTTAAGTGCATCACTATAAGACATATCTGGATGCGATGCTATATAATTTAATATCTTTTTGTGAAGTTCATTTTTTTCTAAATCTAATTTCGCATTAGGGTGAATGAATTCCTCAAAAGCATTATCATTACTATATTCTTTTAACTCTAACGGACTGCACAATTCTTTGTTATTGGTGCTTAAATTTGATACAAACTTTTTAATTTTTGCTGTTAATCCGTTTTGATTTTCGCTATAAGCAAAAGAATAATTTTCTATATCATTTATACTTATATTGTTTTTATCTACGTCATAACAATGCTCAAGAATATCAATAAGCACATCCTTTTGAGAGAGGGCTACAGGTGAGTTCGGAGAAGAGCAAATAGATTCGGCAAAGGTTTGAATTGACGAAAGAAATGATTGTTTCTCTAAAGAATGTAACTTATTGATAAGCAGAGCGTTTATATCTTTTAGTTTCTGTATTTCATTATTTTCTGCTGAAATACTTGCTGAAACATCTGTTAAAGCGTCTATTTCTATGGCTGTATAGGTTTTATCGGAACTATTTTCTGTTGAAATCGTTTCTTTAGAAATAGTTTCATTAGGACTTTTCGCATCACTTTTTCTTTCTACACAATGTCTATATTCATTGTATTCTAAATCATTATGGAAATATGCGATACCATTCTTATTAAGCCCTTTCACAGCAGGCGGAACAGCACCGAGTATTCCTATATGCCGTAATAGTAAATCGGGATATAATGCGACAGAAAAGTTTTTGAACTTTTTCTTTTTTATATCCTCAATTAATGTAGCATCAATATCTTCAATATCTGCGAAGATGGTGCTATTCTTTTTAACGAGGCGTTTAACCCAGCCGTAAGCGGGAGCATCGTTTTTCGGATGACCTTTGACTAATGGTGCAAGGTCGTTAGGGTGTTCAGCAACAAACTGATTATACGAATTTACTATTTGATTAATTTGTTCTAATGAGTATGTTGTTTTTACTCCATTAGAATCTGTATGAGAACCACTTTTAAATACTTCTATTAGCATATTATTTCTCTTAAATATTATTAAAAACTTTTCGTGTTATTTGTTTTTTTGTTATAAAAACAAAATGCAAAAATAGATTAGTTAGAAGTTTCACACAAGTAAACGAGATATAAACAAAATGTAAATAAAATATACAAGGTTTAGAAAATGTGCGGAAATTTTAGTGGTGATTGCAGAGTAGATGTTGCCTATAATTATTTAAAAACCTTATTTTTGTAACGATTTATTTAATTATCTAAAAAATAATGCTTATATCTTGTAAATGGCTAAAAAAATATGTAGATTTAGATTTCAATCTGAAAGAATTATCTGATACACTTACTATGCTTGGCATAGAAGTAGAAAAATATATAGACCAAAAAACTATATACGATGGCTTCTATGTAGGTTACGTTATAACAAAAGAAAAACATCCAAATGCCGACAAACTCTCGCTATGCAAAGTTTCTATCGGCGAAAAAGAACTATCTATTATATGCGGTGCGCCAAATGTAGATGCTGAACAAAAAATTATAGTAGGTGTAGTTGGTGCTGTAGTGCCAAGTGCGGGATTTAAATTAGAAAAACGAAAAATAAGAGATTATTATTCCGAAGGAATGATTTGCAGCCAATCTGAATTAAATTTGGGATTAGAACATTCGGGCATTTGGGTTCTGCCAGAAAATGCTCCCGTTGGTATGAGTGCAATAGAGTATTTAGGACTTGATGACTTTATATTGGAAGTATCATTAACTCCTAATAAAGCAGATTGCAATAGTCATTTAGGTATAGCAAGAGAATTAGCCGCTGCAACTCAACAAAAAGTAAAAATGCACAAGCCACAAATTAAATTAGGGTGACATCTAAAATGTCATTCCGAACTTGTTTCGGAATCTCTTTATCCATCACGGGGGCAAGCCCCCCGTGTTAAATAATCGTTATTTTAACAAGGGGGCTTGCCCCCTTGCTGCATAATTACTTTTTTTATGGAGATGCTGAAACAAGTTCAGCATAACGAATATGAAATTTTTATAAAAATCGTATTTTTGCGTATAAATTTATAAGAAAACTGATGATTGAAATAGATGGCACATTCGTAGAAAAAGATATATTAACTAAATATTTTCTTTGTGATATAGAGCAATGTTTGGGAGCGTGCTGCACTTTTTATGGAATATATGGCGCACCTTTAGATGAAAATGAAATCACTATTTTAGAAAATCATATTGAAATAACTAAACATCTGCTATCTGATACTACTATAAAATATATAGAAGAAAATGGCGTTGCCAATTGCAAATTAAATAAATACTATACAGTTTGCATAAATAATAAAGATTGTGTTTTTGTTTATTACAAGGGTAATAAAGTCGCTTTATGCTCAATAGAAAATTGCTTTTTTCGCAATAAAACAGATTTCAGAAAACCAATTTCGTGTTGGCTATTCCCTATTAGAGTTGCTTCTTTTAATAATACTTTTTATATATATTACGAAAAAATAAAAGAATGTTCTTCAGCCGTTAAAAATGGAAAACAAAAAAATGTAAAATTATATCAAGCATTAAAAGAACCATTAATTGCCTTTTTTGGCGAAAAATGGTATAAAACTTTAGAAAACAAAGCAAAAGAGTTTTAGTATAGGTAACTTCTAAAAACAGAAAATTCAGCATTCTGCCATAACAAATTTATCTAAATATAACAAAATAGCATAAAAAAAAGCCGAAACAAAAGTTCGGCTTAAAATTATTATAAACAGCAAATTTATTTACTTATTAAAAATAATTTTTTGTAAATAGAACTTGCTATTAAGTTTTATTCTAACGAAATACACGCCATTGCCTGTGGTTGGATACCAATCAAACTCTCTTAAATCATTAGCATTTACGAATAATACTATTGCACCTGATTCATCTGTTATTTCTATAGATTCGGTTCCCATAGGCAACTCAATTTTACAAAAATCAGCAAAAGGATTAGGTGAAACTATAAAGTTTTCAATAATATAATCTTCCTCAATACTTAAATAACTATAAGTAGGTTCAGGTGCTACCAACAATGATGCTTC
Source organism: Bacteroidota bacterium (assembly GCA_009777815.1). Taxonomy (GTDB): domain Bacteria; phylum Bacteroidota; class Ignavibacteria; order Kapaibacteriales; family UBA2268; genus WRLB01. The sequence continues at coordinate 7,130 of WRLB01000001.1, read as the reverse complement.
AAAATTAAGAAATTGTGAATGCAATGTTGAACTTTTATTACTTCCTACAACAAACCAATCATTTTCTGTTTCAGGGATTGGAATTATCATTTTCCCGTTTCCTTTGAAATCAAATTTTGAATATGCTTCGAATGGCTGTCCTGCTTGAAGTTTGTCAAAGTTGGTTTGATTAACGACAAAATATGTTAAATGTCCTGTGCTATCGGGCGACCAGTAATGAAACGTTCTGTTATTAGATTTTGCAACAAGAATATCGCTGATGTTCATATTTATTTCCATAGCATATTTTGTTGCTGGTATGTCATTAACGTTTGTAATACTGTGTGCGGGTATCTGATAGTTAGTTATAGCAATATTATGTTCATACACCATACCTGATTGCGACCTTGGTCCAGAAAGTTGTCCACCTGTTACGCCACCTACTGCTACGTTATACGTGTTTTCTGGTTGGGGATATTGTCCGCCAACAAAACCAGTATGGTATATTTTATATAAATAATATTTATTATCACCTACTAACATTCTTGCAATCCCATTTCTATCTGTATATTCATCTCTTGAAAAACTATAAGTAGGATTAAAATCAGAACCAAAAGCGTGAGGCAATCCGTGTAAATTAACACGGGCACCTGCTACAGGGTTTCCATCTTTATCTTTTACAGTAAATACAATTTCACAAGTTTTCGTATAACCTTCTGTGTTATTTAAAAAATAGCCATCAGGACGCATACCATTTACAGTAGATATTATCCAATAATCGGGAGCCATATCTTCATAGGTGCTATTAGCATTTAAATGTGTCCAGCCCCATCCACTTGTGCCGTTACTATTTGTAGGGACTAAACCACCTCTAAAAAATTCAAAATGTTGCCATCTATCAGCATCATATACAGCACCGAAAACGTGGTCTTCACAATGTGTAATACGAGTAATTATAGGTATTAAACAAGTTCTTGCAGCAGCAACTAATAATTGCGTATCTTCACCACAGCGACCTCTATGATGAGTTAACACTTGATTCGGTGCTATTGGTCTAAAATCATTGCTTGACGGGTCTCCCGGCACCGCCCTTGAACACCAATTTCCTAAAACATTTAAAGCAGTATTATTTGCCTCATTAAATGGTCTATTAAAATTAAGCAAATTATAATCTCTATCAAATAGCACTTCAGGAGATTGCATTAACTCACCCAAGCGAGGAATGGATACAACTTCACCTGCTGTTGTTTTTTGATTTACAGGTTTATAATCGTGAGCAGGGTCAGGATTAGACCAATAAAAATCCCTATACGAATATCCCCAAGTCCTTTGTATAGTATTGCTTGGGTTGTCAGTATATTGGATAGTTTCTTGATATATTTGCGGATGAACTACATACCAATAATATATTTCTGATGGTATTTCGGTCCATATTGGAGTGGCACTTTTGCTTGTTTTATGCTTGTATCGGGTGGTAGTGTAATAGTCCCCGCTGGCATAATTGCCGTGTTCTACAATTTCAACATATTTTAACGAATCCGCAATCGTATAAATATGCTTAACATCAGCAATAAGCCGATTCATATCACCATTGATAAACGCACTATTTGATAGCGTTTCAACAGGAATATGTGCCACTAAAAAAGCAACTTCATCAACAATTTTAATATCGTCTTTAGCAGCATCCAATATTAGTTGAGCATAAAGTGCTTCATTTCCTACTTTTGCTAAATTAAGTTCGCGGAACTTTATTAGCAAATCATTTCGCATCCACACAGGTGCAATATTCATTGCTTCTTGGCACTTTGCATCTAATTTAAAATCTACTCTATAATAGTCCATAGAGCCAGACATTAGATTTACTTTTAGAGCAAAATATTCTCCAGGTCTTAGATAATTTGTTTGATTTACACTTGCCAACAATTTATCTAAATTTTTGTTTGGGAAATACACATTTGGCTCTTTAATGCCGATAGGTGGAATATATTCGTCTTGCGAATACACATTAACTTTGCCCTCAATATAATTAAATTCATTGAGAGTAGTATCAACAATTCCGCGAAATTTACCGCCCGTAGGGTCAGTTAAAATAATACTTTCATTCGCAGAAATACTTGCTGATTTAAGAATAATTAAAGTAGCCAAAAAACATATCAGCATACTTTTAGAGGTTAAAAATCTATACATTTTCGTTTCCTATGATAAATATAATTTACAAAAATACGTTTTTTTTGTATAAACGCTTTATTCCTTGATAATATTTAGTATGAATGGAAACTCAAAAACATCTCCATTTACCTCCATAACCAAAAGATAGCGACCAGCAATTAATGAAGTAATATCTATCGGAATTGAATCTGATAATGTTTGAACAAAACCATTATGCAATTCTATCAATTCATTCCCCGTTATTATATCATTTATAGTTACTCGCATCGGCTCTGACGGCAAACAATTTAATTCATAATCTACACTCGCAATGCCCGATGTCGGATTTGGAACTACCGCCGCTGATTTTATTATACCTTCTATCGTAAATGGAACTACATCAAATTGACTGCCCATAAGGATAGCTATATAATAATCATCAGGTGGCAATAACCGAACATCAGCATATAATGTATCTGATAATTTTGTTGGAACTTCGCTCATTACATCTTTTTTCTTGTAGCCAAATTTATCGTAGATTGCTATATGTAGTGGCATCGGCACAGGCGGAATATCATATAATTCATAATAAACTGCAACCGTTTTGTCGCAACCATCAGGATTTACAACGCCACCTTCTTTTAATAAATTATAACACGAAAAAGTAAATTTTGTATTCATACAGCACTCTTTTACTGGCTCTGCATCTATTGTTAAGCATACTTCCAATCGAATACTATAAGTAGCAATTTCATAGGGTTCTCCTGTCGGAAGCCACACTAAAGGAGGACATTCAAACTTTATACATATTCTGTCAGAAATGTCTTCAATCTCTAAATTATCATTATTTTCTAATATATTTACTTGCGTATTAATTATATTATATTTAGAACTAAACGGGTTCAGGCAATTATAATAAGCAGTATCAATATCGTCTATATGGTCTGGCAATGATTGACTAAAATTTATAGTAGGCAAGAAAACAACATAGCCACAATCATCACACTCTGGTGTTTTTATTGCTATATGAAGTGGATCTATACAAGGGCAATCCAAACTTATTTCTAATGATGTGCTGATGCCACAGGTATCTAAAAACTGAAAACTCAAAACCGCACTATCGGGCAAACCTACTATTTTAGGAACGCCAGCCGCCGTAAACATACTACTATCTATGCCACTAATAACATACTCGCAACTATCAAGCAACGGAAGTTTTATCGATTGCTCCAATGAGTCGGGAACAAGCGTAAGGTTTAATGTGTCATCATTTATTTCCATATTATCTTTTAAATTCGTAGCGGCAGAAAAATAATTTTTAAGGATAGAATGGTTGTAATACCTTATTCCAAAATATACAGTATCTCCCATAGCAACCATACGAATATAAAATGTATCTATGTATTTGTCAGATGGATTGTTTGCTATATAAGGATATAGGTTGATTGTGTCGCCTTCCGCAGCGTAAAATGGAATACACTCACCATTTTTCATATAGCAAAATTCAGGATTATTAAAATTGTGCAAATTAAAATAAGCAAAATTATACCAGTCATCAGAATAACGTTCTTCGGTTAAACAAACAATTCTAAATCCTGAACAATTGACAATTAATGTGTCCACGTCAAAATCATAAGCGGTAGTGATATTGCCGCAATGAGCGTTTATTTGGTTGGAATATCCTGTTCCTGTAAAGCCACAGTTATCAAATAGTATACGAACTCGTGTGCTGTCGCCACCAAAAACAATGTTGCCTGTTTGAAGTTCCAAGAACTCAATCTGATGTTTATTAGGATTCATACATGTGGATGAAGAAACACCAAAATTTATTAATGCTTGACAGTTAGAGTCCACTGATAACCCATCAATAAAATCAGACAAAGAACTAAAATGCTTACTATGTCTCAAAAGCATTTGTCCACTTTGTTTTTCTTCAAGGTATGTTTCAAGCACATATCCTCCTGTTGTATGTTGCCGCCAAACAACATTACAGCAATACCATTGGCCAGTAGCCACACTGCCCCAATTATTCTGCATAGGTGATGCAATACCATCTAAAGCCGCCATAGAATTCCCTCTTATATAACTGATATGGTGGCAAGATATATTAGAGGCATCCCATTCGAAGCCCTCATTTTGTGGCGGGTCACGTTCAGTGTCTAATTCTACTGCTATAGAAGAATCAATCCCAACATAACCAATATTAGCTTGCTTGCCACCAATTGTGTTTGAATCTATATTTTTTTTGTCAGAAAAAATTATACAAATCCCATCTGCAACATTAGGTGTTTTGGGAGGTAGTTTATTGTTCTTTTTCCTTCCACTTCCAAAGTATACTTTACAACTGAAAACGAAATCCTTCGAAGCATCAATTTTATGTGCTACATTCCAAAGAATAACAGTCATAAATTCGCTTGTGTCAGTTAATTTATAAGTATTTCCACCTTCGTAATAATAGCCAATAATTGTGCTATCTATTGAAATATTTACTGCAGGAGGATATTGCATAACACGTTGGTATGTAGTATGGTCTATTACCAAGAAATCAGATTCTGGAAAAGATGTTACTACAAACGCTTTTATTGTTGTAGAACCACATATTACTACTACAACTAATACAATTTTGCAACCTATAAGTTGCAACAATGAAATTAACGATTTTCTATTCATTTTAATTTATCTTTATATTATAAAATTTTACTTTCTAATTAATTTAATATTTTTTAATTGTTTATTTTCTATGTATTGCAAAATATATACGCCTATCGGCAGTGGCGTTAAATCTAATACTTCATCTTTACATTCTAAAACTTTCTGACCAGACATATTAAATAATTTAACATTTTGCATCGCATTTTTTAACAAATATACGTTATTTTCTAACTCGTAAAGTTGCTGTGCATCATAATTATCTTGTATTCCAACTAATATATCTGTTTCATAAACTAACCAAAATGTATCTTTATTGAGATTGAAATCTACTAAAAATGAGTATGAAAATACTTCATTAAACATTTTGCATCGCATTTTTTTTCCTGCGTGTTGTTTTGCAAAATAGAATACACCACTATCATTTTGTGGTTGTTCAACTTCTTTTTCTTCGCCATCAGTTATGTCAAACCACTTGTAAATTGTAAAATGAGTGCCCCAATAATCTGTGTCAATTTTGTATTCGCTACTAAGATCTACTGTATCTAAATATTCCTTGATACCACCATAAATAGTATCTTGCGGCGAATAAATAAATGTGCATCCAAAACTAAAAACAGGGAGGGTAGAAAGTTTTAATTTATTGAAGGAACAACCTATAGAAGGACCTGTCTTATTTACTAATAATTCAGTTAAATTGTTATAAGAACAAGACAGATATGATAAGTGGACTTGATTTCTAACATCTAATTTTGTTAGATTATTATAATAACAATGTAAGAGGTCCAAATGTATATTGCTACTAACATCTATTTCTGTTAATTTGTTATTATTGCAATACATATCCATTAAAATTGGAGTATAAAATTTTATCTTGCCTTCCAAATCAAGATTACCCCAATGAATTTCGTATATTCGTAAATCTGGGTCCTCTGGCTCAAGCCAATTTTCATACCAAGATACACCTTTTACTTTTGGCACCCAATCTTCAGATGTTATCCAAGAATTTGTATCGGCTTCGGACAAACCTAACTTTTCGTAGTTCGTGCCTTGTCTCATAAATTCACGAAGATCCTCTTTGCACTCTTCGTGATAAATTTGTGCAGATATTTTTGTTGCGGGTAATATCATCAAGCCCGCTATTACTAATACTTTTACTAATTTTTTCATATATTTTTTATGTTAATGTCAATTATTAAAAACAAAAATAACTTTTTTTATTCTAATTTCCAAATCTGTTTTTACAAATAAAAATATCATTAATATTTAATTATTTTTTCAGTTTGTATTTTTCCTCCATAAAAATACTGCAGGAAATAAATTCCTGTTTTTAATTCATTTAAGTCTACTATTTTTTCATTGCTAAACTTTTTATTTTGTATTCCTGCCAAATCAAATAACTCTGCTTGTTCTATGTTTTCTAATAAATACCTATTATTGCCCAAATAATAGATGTAGTTACTTGTTTTTTCTTCTATTCCTATATACATCGTAATGCTTCGCCATTTATAAATATATTCATCGTAGTCATTCTTAAAAAAATACTGCCAAGTTTTTGCCTCTATATCGGGCATTGGGATAGTGTATTGGCTTAATATCAAGTCTATCACATTTGTAAGTCCTTCAGTAAATACGGCATAATTAAAACTAACTTGAGTTGGTTCAGAGAAACCTAATCCAAATTTAGCGGTAGATAAACCATAGCACCATCTAAAAGCTGACTCACCTATTTTAGTTGCTTTTGGCAGGTCTATAACAATTAAACCGTTACAGTCTATAAAAGCTGCAGTATCAATAGACATTACTTCAGGAAAGTAAAATTTATTTATATTGCTACCCGCAAAAGCATACGTACCAATAATTTCTACATTAGGGGCATTTGCTTCTAATAAGTATAGATTAATAGGATTGGCATACGGGAAATAATCATAAGCCAAAAACGCACTTTCGCCAATTACCGTTATATCAGGGCTAATTTCAGCTACAAATTCGCCACCGTCCCATTCGGCTTCTAAAATAGCATCTACATCTGCTTTAGTCAGAATATGATATGGCTCTTCTAAAGCATAGAAATTAATTACCTGCTGTGCAGATATTTTTGTTGCGGCTAATATCATCAATCCCGCTATTAATAATGTTTTCATTATATTTTGAATCATATTTTTTTATATTATATTTATTTAATTATCGGAATAAATTTATAAATCTTTAACTGTTATTTTTGCAAAAATACGTTTTTTTTATACAAACGCTTTATTCCTTGATAATATTTAGTATGAATGGAAACTCAAAAACATCTCCATTTACCTCCATAACCAAAAGATAGCGACCAGCAATTAATGAAGTAATATCTA